>PMIQ01000004.1 GCA_003157175.1 Chloroflexota bacterium | reverse complement strand
GCGGTAGCCGAGGTAGGCGTTCAGCACGTTGATCGGCCACGCCAGCACAATCACGACGAGGTAGTGGAAATAGCCGCCCAGCAGGAACTGCATGAGGGCCCAGGCACCGTACCCGAAGACCGTGTTCCAGCCACCGACCATGAGATAGAGCAGCTGCTCCCAGCGGCGGAAATAGAACCTGACTGGTGGTCCAAGGACGGGATGATCTCGCAGCCCGTCGAGGCGCCTCTCGAATCTGTTCGATGTCCCGGGCGCCGTGGGTTGCATCGCGCAATGCTACCCTTCGGCGTCCTCCCCGATCGCTCGGAGACCCCGGGGCTCATCTTCGAATCTCTCTCCCCGGCGTCGCGATCAGTTCAGGTTTCGATGCCGTGCTATCGTCGGTTGCAGCCAGGCGGGAGGGATCGACCATCACTGACGACCAAGCTGATCTGGAACGCTCCGACTTCCAGGGTGACCGGATCCGCCAACCCCGCGCCAGCCGACAACCTCGCGTCATGACGGCCGTCGCGTCCTTCCGTGATCTTCTCGCCACTCGGCTTGAACGATGGAGCGGACGACCGACTCTCGTAGCCGTGGCTGCCCTGAACGCGATCACCGGCGTCGCCATTGCCGCGGTGATCCTGCCGCTTTCGTACGGCCAAGATGCCGGCTTCTACCGTACCTGTGCGCTGTCTGTAGCCGCGGGCAAGAACGATTGCTCCCTCTATCCCCCCCCTGGCCGCGCTCCTTGCTCGGCCGCTGACCTGGGTCACCCCGACCGCGGCGGCCGCCATCATGACTCTCATCGGCGCGACGATCCTTCTGACCGGCGTGACACTTGAGACACGCGGTCGCGTGCTCGTCGACCGCGTGCTGGTCGCCGTCGCGGCGCTCGGGTTTGCCCCAGTCGTCTATGAGCTCAGTCTGGGCCAGGTCACGCTGCTCATCGCCGCGGCGCTGTACCCGGTGGTCCGTCATGAGGACGCGTTCCGGAACGGCCTGCCCATGGGGATCGTCCTTGCAGTGGCGCCCAAGCCGATGCTGCTTCCGCTGCTGGCCTGGATGCTGGTCTGGCGGCGGCGCGCGCTCGTGACCGCGCTGCTCGGCGCGCTGACGCTGACGAGTGTGGGTGTTGTGCTGTATGGGACCGACCAGTACGCCACCTGGGCCTCCGTGCTTACGGGAGCCGGGCGCGAGTCCGTTGCGGGCACCTTCGCGTTGTCGCTTGTGGGCAACTTCTCGCTGTGGCCCCTCGACCCAGTGAGGATCGTTGTCGCTACCGCCGTGGGTGCCGTGGCGCTGTGGACGATTCTCCAGGACTCGTCGCGAGGATTCGTGGCGGCGCTGCTTGCTGGCCTGTTGCTGGCCCCGTACACGGGGCTTTACGCTGCGTCCATCCTGCTCCTGGCGGTGAAACCTGCCCTCGCGTTTGCCCCGCGCGCGACGCGGGTCCTCGCGTTGATGGCTAATTTGTCGTTGGCGTTGTTGCTCGCCCTTGCGGCGTGGAGCGTGATCGGCTTGGCCGCATGTTTCCCGTCGGTGCGGTCGAGGAGTATCTGGGTATCGGTCCGAGCCAACCGCCGGCATGGCTGAGTTGCTAGTAGAGCGTTCCACTAATACACTTACAGTCTGATCTATACTCGCCATGCTGGTGTGCCCCAGTCTTGAGGAGGCGAGCATGGCGGGAAGAACGAAACGCGCGGCGCTGGTACTGAGCCAGGATCAGGAGGTGATGCTGCGGCGCCTGGCCGGATCGAGAACGGCCCCGGCGCGCGAGGTCGAGCGCGCCAAGGTGCTGCTGGGCTACGCGGCTGGCATCCCGATCACCGACCTCGCGCGCCAGATCGGGGTCAGTCGGCCGACTGTCTATGGCTGCATCGACAAGGCCCTCGCGGCGGGCGTGCAGACCGGACTCAAGGACGCCTACCACCGTCCGCATGAGCCGGAGATCGGCGATGAAGCGAGAGCCTGGGTCGTGAGTGTCGCCTGTACCAAGCCGACTGCGCATGGACTAGCCGCGGAACTGTGGTCGATCGCCGGCCTCGCGCGGTTTGTCGCCGATCACGCCGAGGCGGCGGGCTTTCCGCGTCTGGCCCACGCGGGCAAGAGCACCGTCTGGCGCATCCTCGATGAGGTCGACATCAAGCCCCACAAGATCGCGTACTACCTGGAGCGCCGCGATCCCGACTTCGACCGCAAGATGCACGAGGTCCTGATGGTGTATCGGGACGTCTCGATCCACGAGGGAGCTGTTGATCCCGACCGGCCCGATCCCATCTACACCGTCAGCGTGGACGAGAAGCCGGGGATACAGGCCCTCGGACTGACCGCGCCCGATCTGCCGCCGGTCCCGGGCAAGGCATCCGCCATCGGGCGCGACTATGAGTACGTCCGCCATGGCACCGTGTCGATCCTGGCCGGGATCGACCTCCACTCAGGCCACATCTTCGCGGCCGTGGAGGACCGTCACCGGAGCCTCGAGTTCATCGGGCTGCTGCGCCGTCTCGATGCCTACTACCCTCCCGAGGCGGTCATCCGGGTCGTGCTAGACAACCACTCAGCCCACATCAGCCGCGAGACCCGCGCCTATCTCGCCACCCGGCCGGGCCGCTTCGAGTACGTCCACACGCCCAAGCACGGTTCCTGGCTCAACCTGATCGAGTGCGCTTTCTCGAAGATGGCCCGGACCTTCCTGCGTCACATCCGGGTCGATTCGGTGGACGAGCTCAAGGCCCGCATCGTGGCGGGCATCGCCGAGTTCAACGACGCGCCCGTCGTGTTCCGCTGGAACAAGTTCGACCTGGGACTCGTTTGATGCGTGAGGATCGGTCCGGAACGATCTGCTAGCCGCGCGGCGGGGCGCGACTAGCGATCCCTGGTCAAGTGGGCCGGCGGAAGATGATCTCTCGCCCCGTGTACGGCACACGCGATTCGGTCGGGGCGGGCCAATCCATGGCCGCGGCGATCCCCGGCGGCACCATGATCACCTGGGGCTGTGCATCGTGGCGCCCGTACGTGTCATCGATGCATTCGCTCCAGAAGGCCAGGTGCAGGCGGTCGACCTCGTGCGGCGAAGTGCCCACATCCGCGCCCTTCTCGTCCTGCACGCTGACCCAGGTCAGGTAGTCGTCGGCGCCGATCCGTTCACGGAAGATCGCTTCGAACTTCATTGCCTCTCGTTCCAGGGTGGCCAGGGTCTCGGGCATCCGGTCGTTGATCATCTGGAGCCAGGCGTCGACGCGCTCGGCCTTGCCGGGCACGACTCTGAAGCGGGACATGTCGACGCGCATGTGCCCTCCTCGGGTGTCAATCGCAGAGTACTTCGGCGGCTGGGCCGGAGGCACGAGTATGTTCGCGCACGGGTCCCGTCATCCGCCAGTCACCCATCCGGCCGGCCTGGGTTGTGCGTCGCGGAGTTCAACGACACGCCCGTCGTGTTCCGCCGGAACAGGTTCGACCTGGGACTCGTTTGATGNNGGTCCGGAACGATCTGCTAGTGTTTGTCGGCGTTCTGTAGCCGAGGCTACTCCTCCACGCTTAGCCTCTGGGCGTTGACCTGGAGGTCCCCACTATGCCGGGCAGTCGCAGGCCGGCCTCAGGGCGGCGTGGGGGCGATGGTTTCGTGCGCGCGGGGATTTTCCGGGGCATAAGTAGGGATCGCCCTTGTGTTCGCTCGCGTCGAGCGTCCACGGCTATGGGCTGCTCCACTTGCCGCCAACCTATCCCAGTGCGTCGGGCCCCGTGCGTCGCGATCTGGCCCTCTTGCCGGTGGCTTCGAACAGATAGCCGCCCTTCGTTGAGCACGGGCGCGGGCTTACAGGCCCGGACTGAGTTGCGAGCGTGTCTCGACCCGGGCCGGGTGAGTGGCC
>PMIQ01000201.1 GCA_003157175.1 Chloroflexota bacterium | reverse complement strand
AAGATCCCGGTCATGCCCAACTACCTGATCAGCTACTCCGACCACAAGGTGATCCTGCGCAACTACGAGGGCTACATCACCACGTACGAGGAGCCGCAGCAGTACACGCCGCACGACTCGGCCCGATGCAAGTACTGTCAACATCCGCGCTCCGAACCGGGCCAGGTCGGCGTCTCCGGGCTGCTCCAGGGCGAGCGGCTGTGGATCGAGCCGGCCGGCTTCGAGCAGACGCACCGCCGCGGCAATGAGTCCGCGCACCGGCTGCAGGATCCGTCCAAGTGGGTGCCCTACGGGGTCGGACCGATCGAAGGAAAGGCCGGCCAGCCTCTGCCCGGAATCGAGCCGGGCCCGAACGGCCAGGCGCCGGGGGACGCGGTGGTCGGGGACGCGGCGGGGGCCTCCGTGCCTGAGACCGCCGGCGCCGCCTCCGAGCCGCCGGCGCGGCACGAACCCCGGTTCGAATACGCTCCCGGCGAGGAGCCCCGTCCGCGCGAGGGCGAGCCGACTGGCTGGTCGCACGGGGAGCTGCTCTAGGCCCCACGCCGTAGCGGGCCGCCGCGGGCCATACAATCCGTCCGCCACCTCGGCACTGACACCGGAGGAGGGTCGATGGCAATAGGTCGATGGGCAATAGGCACCTGGCCCGAGGACCGGGCCAGCAGGGTCCTGCTTCGAACGTACGGCGGGAAGTCGCAGGGTGAGATGCTGGGCGCGTACCAGCGCGACGCCGAACTGCTGCTGATCCAGGGCTACGAGCCAGCCAGCCAGCTCTACGTCGAGGGGTCGTACAGCTATTGGTATCGAGTGCTTGCAGTCCTGCTGATCGTCGTTGGTATTGGCCTGCTGTTGGTCGCCTCCATGCTTCTGAACCCGCGACCCGGGACCCTGGTCGTGACGTACGTTCATCGCGCTCCGGCTCAGTAGGAGCCGGCGAGCGGGCCGAACCACGTCCTACCATCTGCTCGGCACGCCGCAATGCGAGGGGTCCGACGCACCTCGGCGGCTCCATCCCGGGGCGTATGCGCCATCGTGCGCTGGGCTGATGCAGCGGCCGCCGTCGAAGCTTGCCTTGCGACCAAGCTACGAGCCATCGCGATCCCGCGGCTGAACCTCGGTCGATTCCGCTGGAACCAGGACTACGCCGACGTGGCTATGGCCCTGATCCTCATGGGCCTGGCGCTCTCGACGGCCGTCCGCGATCGCTACCGCCTCGATGCCGTCGGCGTCTCGCTGCTGATACTTCAGACCCTGCCGATCGCCTGGCGGCGCCGGAAACCGATGCGGATCCTGGTCATCACGGGGTCGGCGATCACGTTGTACAGCCTGCTCGGCTACCTTGGCGCGAACGGCTTAGGGGACTCCAATGGGGCTTACGGCGTGGTCGTGGCCTTCTACACCGTGGCCGCGCATGAACCTCGGCGTCGGGCGACCGTCGCGGCCGCGGTGACGGCAGGCGGTGTCCTGGTCAGCTAGCCGCCTACGCGGCATTCGATTCGATCTCCGGATGGACCGCGAACCTGAGCATCATGTACCTCTCGTTCGGGCTGGCATGGCTCGTCGGCGACAACCTTCGCGTCCGCCGGGCCTCCACCAAAACGAGGCGCTGGCCCTCGTCGGGCTCGAGGATCGAGCCAATCACAAGCCGTCTGAGCTGTCGGGCGGCGAGCAGCAGNNAGCCGACCGGCAATCTCGACTCCGACCGCAGCGCCGAGGTCCTCGCCCTTCTCCGCGAGTTCAACCGCGAGCACGGCCAGACGATCGTGCTCGTGACCCACGACGCCGAGGTTGGCGAGGCCTGCGACCGGGTCATCCGGATGCGCGACGGTCGCATCCGCGACAGCGGCATCCAGGCCGCCACGCCGGCCGCCGCTACGGCCCGCTCAGACCGTCGCCGCAACGGCCTGACGACCCGCCCCAGCGCGCCGCCGCCCCGCCTCCAGATTGGTGGTGCGCCGGTCCGTTTCGAGGCGTAAGCTTTTCGAAATTGGCGGCGCACCGCGGCAATGGCGGGCGCACGGCGGCAAGATGGAATTCCTCGGCGGCCCTGCGGCCCCCTCCCGCGGGGCCGCTCTTCTTTGCCACGGCCACTCCCTGCACTCGATGGCGGCGCGCATCTATCATGCCGGGGACGGATTGGGCAGCCGGCCGGCCTCGGGTCCGAGCCGCCGAGATGACGAGGTCTCCCGAACCTCACCATCTGCCCGCCGCCGTGGGTTCTCATGGGGCGTCCAGCTTCCCCCTCGGCCGGACGCCCCGCCTCATCGAAGCGCCGTCTCGGAGGACGCATGGCTCGACCCGCCGCATCGAACGTCTGGCTCGACGGCCGGCTGATCGCCTCGGACGCGGCCCACATCTCCGTGTACGACCGCGGCTTCCAGCTCGGCGACGGCGTCTTCGAGGCGCTGCGGGCCCGCCGTGGCGTGGCCATCGAACTGGCCGGGCACATGGCGCGACTGCACGGCAGCCTCACGGCGCTGGCCTTCGAGCTGCCGTTCGACGACGATACGATGGCGGCCGGCATAGCGGAGCTGCTGGCGGCCGAACGCCTGGACGGCGCCGCGTCGCCGGACGGCGTCGAGCCTCCCGGCGACGCGGTCGTTCGAATCACCGTCAGCCGGGGCTTCGATGCCACACGCGCCGTCCTGCCCCAGGCGGGCCTTCGGGCGACCGTCGCCATCCAGGCCTGGCCCTACGCGCCGCCGGCGGCGCGGGCCCTGGAGCAGGGCGAGCGATTCATCACAAGCTGCGTCCACCGCGACGCCGATTCACCGATTTCCGGCATCAAGACGACCTCACGCGCGGAGCTGGTCTACGCCCGCATCGAGGCCGAGCGCGCCGGCGCCGACGACGCGATCTTCCTGACGACGGACGGCCGAATCACCGAAGCCACGACCGCCAACATCCTGCTGATCCGGGGCGACACCTGCGCCACTCCCCGGCTCGGCACCGGTCTGCTGGCCGGGACCACTCGAGCCTGGCTGGTCGAGCACGGCGACGCGGTCGGGCTGGCCATGGTCCAGCGCGACCTCCGGCTCGAGGATGTCTTCGCGGCCGACGAGATGGCCGTCTGCGCCAGCATCGGCGGCGTGATACCGATCGCTTCGGTGGACGGCCGTTCGATCGGCAACGGCAAGCCCGGCCCACGCACGATCGCCATGCGAGCGGCCCGTGAACGGTGGATCGACGAAGTCTCGATCGAGGGCGCGCGGGCACGGCTGGCACGCCGCTGACACCCCGCCGCGAGGCCCGCGCTGACACCCGCCGGCGCGGCCACACCAACCTTCCGTCTTGACGCCTGCGGTCTGAGTACCTAGAGTCGCTAGGTAGTCGCCGGCCGCGACGAAGGAGGCCGGGCAGAGAGGGAATCTCGTGGCCGCTTCGATTTCGCAGGCGGACCTTCGGCCGCTCGTGCTGGGGCTTCTGGCCCGGCGCGAGATGTACGGCTACGAGATCGCGACGACCCTGGCCGTCCAGCTGCGGGCATCCGCCGATGGCGCGGCCGGCGGAATCGAGCTGGCCGAGGGGTCTGTCTACCCGGCGCTCAGGCGGCTCGAACGACACGGTCTGGCCGCGGCCCATTGGGTCGAGATTGGCGAGGGCGTCCCGCGGCGGCGCTACTACGTCCTCACGCCCGCCGGTGCGAGAGTGGCGACCCGAGCCGCTTCGGGCGCCTCTCGGCCCGCGTCGGTCGTCGCGCATTTTCGCGCGGCGCAGCCATGAGCGAGCAGGCCGCGCCCAGTCCGCAGCTATCCCGCGGTGAGTTCGGGCTGCTCATCCTGGGGCTGCTGGGGCGGCGCGAGATGTATGGATACGAGATCGTGGCCGAGTTGCGCCGGTCGTCCGAGGGGGCGATCGATCTGCCGGAGGGGACGGTCTATCCGGCCCTCCGGCGACTCGAGCGAGACGGGCTCATCGGCGGCCACTGGGTCGACGTGGTCGGCGGCGCGCCGCGGCGGCGGTATTACCGCCTGACCGAGCAGGGCGAGCGAGCCCTGGCCGCCGGGCGGGAGGACTGGCTGCGCTTCAAGAGCGCCGCCGACGCGGTGCTTGGATCATGAGCGAGACAACGTTCCCGGACCCCGGGCCGCGCCTGCGGGTTTACGTCGAGTCGATCCTGGCCGGCTCCAGCGTGCCCGCCGCCGACCGAGAGGACATTGCCGAGGAGCTGTACGGCCACCTCTGGCAGCGCTGGCGGGATGCGCTGGACGCTGGAGCTTCGGCCGCCGAAGCGGTCGAGACGGCAATCCGATCGTTTGGGGAGGCCGGCCGCCTCGGGCACGAGATGACCGGCGCATACCACTCCCGCCTGTACGCGACGACGATCGGCGCGCTGCTGCCTGCCGTGGCTCCACCGCCGGGAAAGCTGTGGGGCTACCGGCGGCTGCGGCTGCTCCTGGCGCTGGCGGCCGTCGTGGAGCTCGTCCTGGGTTGGATCGGCGTG
>PMIQ01000100.1 GCA_003157175.1 Chloroflexota bacterium | reverse complement strand
ACCGCCCTCCGAACCGCCGACTCGGGCTATCTGACCCGCCGTCTGGTGGACGTCGCCCAGGACGTGATCACCCGCGAGGAAGACTGCGGTACCCAGGATGGCAGCTGTATCACCCGATCCGAGTCGGCCGAGATCACCAGCAATGAGAAGGGCGCATATCAGAAGCGGATGGTCGGTCGCCTCACCGCGACGGATCTCTTCCACCCCGTGACCGGCGCCCTCATAGTCGAGCGCAACCAGGAGCTCACCGAGGCCGTCGTGGCGGCCATCGACGAGTCGGGCATCGACGAAGTCCTCGTCCGCTCACCGCTNNACGCAGCTGACGATGCGCACGTTCCACACCGGCGGCGTGGCCGGCCTGGACATCACGGCCGGTCTGCCGCGCGTCGAGGAACTGTTCGAAGGCCGCGTCCCCAAGGGCAAGGCCGAGATCAGCCACATCGACGGCATCGTCGAGATCGTCCGTGGCGACACGGGCACACGCGTCAAGGTCATCAGCCGCGAGCAGTACGACACCCATATCGCCCTGCCCGCCGGAATGGAGCTGCTGGCTGCCCCAGGCGACATCGTCGAGTCCGGTCAGGTCATCGCCCGCTCGGAAAGCGGTGACAAGTCCGCCGACGTGACGGCTCCGGCCAAGGGCTTCCTCGTCCACGAGGGCGACGACATCGTCGTCCGCTCCGAGGACACGGTCGAGCGCGAGTACGTGATCCCCCACAACGCCAAGCTCATGGTCGAGAACGGCGTCGAGATCCGTGCCGGCGACGCGATCACGGACGGTCCGATTAATCCCCAGGAGTACCTCGAGACGCGCGGCAAGGACTCCGTCCAGCGCTACCTGGTCAAGNNGACAAGCACATCGAGATCATCGTTCGCCAGATGCTGCGCAAGGTGCGCATCGACCAGCCGGGCGACACCGATCTCCTGCCGACCGAGCTGATCGATCGGCTTGACTTCGAGGAGGTCAACAACCGCGTTCTGGCCGAGGGCGGCGAGCCCGCCACGGCCCAGACGGTCTTGCTGGGCGTGACCAAGGCCTCGCTCAACACCTCCAGCTTCCTCGCGGCGGCCTCCTTCCAGGAGACGACCAGGGTCCTCACCGAGGCGGCCATCAACGGCGCCAAGGATCACCTGATCGGCCTCAAGGAGAACGTCATCATCGGCAAGCTCATCCCCGCCGGGACGGGCGCGCCAGCCAACATCGCCGCCGCTCGCGAGCGGGCGCGTCGGGCTGCCGAAGAGGCGCTAGCCGGCGAGTCGATCGAGAGGCTGCGGGGGCCGGAGTACGAGTACAACCCGTTCCTCGAGGAGGCGGGCCAGCTGCCCTCCGACGAGACGACGGATCTGGCCTCGCTTCTGGTCTCGAGCACCGGTGCGGCGCGCGAGGACGACGAGGACTTCGTCAACCCGTTCCTGGGCGCTCTCGGCGCCCTGGGCGACGAGCCCAGCTCCACGGACGACCTGGATCTGTCGGTGCTCCTGGGTGGCGAAACCGACAAGGAAGAGAAGTAGCCGCCGGACCCTCGGCGACTGCCCTCGGAATAGGGGAGCGGAGCGAGTCCGCGGCGCCTCCTGGAGGTTTGACACCCCCGGTCGCCTGCTGATAGACTCCGCCCTCGTGGCTTCACGGGAGGCTGCGGTCGGCGTGCGCCGATCGCGAGTTCCGAGGGAGGCCGACCGGAAGGCGGAAAACGCGCTGCCAGGCCTGCCCAGGCCGGGGAGTGGCGGCCCGCCAGAACATCGAAGCGATCCGCGCCTGACAGATCGCCTCCATGTCGCGACGGGTGCCGCTGCGGCGGCCCATCGGACGCCGGAGGCCACCGCGGCGGCGCAGAGTCCCGTCGATCGGACCCGAGCCCGGGACAAGCCCGGCCTCGACAGCCCGTGTCGACGTCAGGATCGCGGGAAAACCATCGTCAACACCAACTGCCAGAAACGAAAGGAGCAGCGTCTCCGTGCCGACGATCAGCCAGCTCGTGCGCCATGGCCGCCAGCCGAAGATCAGTAAGATCAAGGCCCCGGCTATGCGCAAGAACTGGAACAGCCTGCGCCAGCGCCAGGTGCCCATCCCCGGTGCACCGCAGAAGCGCGGCGTCTGCCTGCAGNNCCTCCAGGAGCACTCGGTCGTGCTGGTCCGCGGCGGCCGCGTGAAGGACCTGCCGTCGGTCAAGTACCACATCATCCGCGGCACGCTCGACGCCGCCGGCGTCAAGGACCGCAAGCAGGGCCGCTCCAAGTACGGAGCCAAGGCTGCCCAGCAGAAGGGCAAGAAGTAGCGATGCCGCGTCGTCATTCCGTCGCCCGCAAGACCAAGTACCAGGGCGCCCCGACGACCCGACTCAGCGGCCGCTTCGCGACCAAGCTGATGACGGACGGCAAGCGCCACCTCTCCGAGCGGATCCTGCGCGAGGCGCTTGCCCGCGCGGAGGCGCAGGCTCGTCGGCCCGGCATCGAGGTGCTCGAGTCGGCGATGCGCAACGCCACTCCCATCATCGAGGTCAAGCCGCGCCGCGTGGGTGGCGCGACCTACCAGGTCCCGGTCGAGATCCGGGGCGACCGCCGCATATCGCTCGGCGTTCGCTGGCTCGTCCAGGCGGCCCGCAAGCGGAGCGGCAAGAGCATGTCGGAAAAGCTTGCCGCGGAACTCGTCGATGCCATGAACGGCCTCGGCTCGGCGGTCAAGCGACGTGACGATACCCATAAGATGGCTGAGGCCAACCGGGCCTTCACCCATTTCAAGTGGTAGTCGGTTCCCAGCAGGAGAGATAGATCTTCGTGGCACGTCAGGTTCCGCTAGGCAAGACGCGGAACATCGGAATCAT
>PMIQ01000104.1 GCA_003157175.1 Chloroflexota bacterium | reverse complement strand
TGTGCTGGTTTGCGTTCGACTGCTGAGGTCGGTGACCGGCTGACTCGCTGGCGTCTTGCGTCCAAAGTCTCGGCGGAGGAGCTAGCGATGGTACGCAAGATGCGTTGACTGAGCGGGTCGCGATCCGGCACGCTGCCAGCCATGCTCATCAAGCAGCGGCATCCGAGCAGCGCGGCGGCGGCGACAACTTCGTTGGCCGGAGTGGGCGCCGGACGGCGCGCCACAACTGCGCCACCGGGCGTGGGAAACCTGTTGATTATGAAGCCGCCGGATGCCGAATAATCTATTGACAGCCGAGCGACAGTGATCGACTATCGATAGATGAACAAGCTCGCCAGCCGGCTTCTCCGCGTCGTCCTTGTCGTCCTCCTGCTCGGAACCGTGCTCGTGCAGATAGGTCTGCCCATGCTCGCGTCCGAGACAGGGAGGACCTTCCCCGAAGTCGCGTACCTCGTCATCCCGTACTCGGTGGCCGCCATCCTCTTCATCGGATGCGGTCAGGTGGCGCTGCTCGTCGTCTGGCGGCTGCTGTCACTGGTCGACGGCGGGGTGATCTTCACCCGCCGCGCCCTGCGCTGGGTCGACGTCATCACGGCCTGCGCGGCGGTCGCCACGGTTCTGAGCGCAGGCGTCTTGATCCACATGCTCGGCTTCGTCCCCGGCGGCGGCGGACCAACGTTCTACTACCTGGCCGCCTGCGTCGCCGGCGGGCTGGCGTTCGTGCTCCTCATGGTCGTGATGCGAGGCCTGCTCGAGTCCGCGATCGCCGACCGCACCGAGCTCGACGAGGTGATCTGATGGCCGTGATCGTCGAGCTCGACGTCATGCTCGCCCGACGCAAGATGTCCGTTGGCGACTTTGCCAACGCCGTCGGCATCACCCCGGCGAACGTCGCCGTTCTGAAGAACGGGCGCGCCCGAGCCATCCGGTTCACAACCCTGGACTCGATCTGCCGGGTGCTCGATTGCCAGCCGGGTGACATCCTCCGGTGGACCGCCGACCCGCCCGCCTAGCCGCAACGCGTTCGAAGTTGGCAATCCTCACCATCATCAACGATGCCGAAGCGGTCACCAAGCACAAGAAGCGCCTCGACCTGACGCCCGCCTAGTCCTGCCTACCTGGTGTTCGATCGGCGGGTCGGAGTAGGCTCGACAGGCCGGAGCCAGCCGCGACGCCTGGCAACNNCCTGCGATGGCGTCGAGACCGTGATGCCCTGCCTCACAGCCGCCTCCGGACTGAATGCATGGCAGCGCGCCACCGTTGAGCACGTTCGGCACGTTCACGGCCGCCAGGAGAGCCGGAAGGATCAGGACGGCGCAGACATAGGTCATGGCAGCAAGGGCGAGTACTCCAACGACCCGCCTCGGGCGCCAGCGGTTCATCGCCAGGCACACGATCCACGCGGCCGCGCTTGCCGCGAGCGAGCTGAGGCACGTCACGAACAGGACAACAGCGGCTACCGCCCACAGGTCGCGGGGGTCGGTTCGCTCTAGCGGGATGGCCGCGACCAGCCCGCCCACTGCTCCGATCGCAGCGGCCAGCGCGACCACGGAGCCCAGGCTGGCCACCGGACGGCTTGTGTCAATGGATGGCGTCATGTCGCCAAGGTAGGCCATCTGCCCGGGCCATGTGTGTCTGCGCGGCGACAGCCCACCGAGGCGGCGGACCATCCCACCAACCTCGCGGACCATGGCGCTGCGTGCTCCTTGCCCGACTCGTGCGGAAGGGAGTTTCCACACTTCTTGACGAAAGCTCCCCGCGCAGGGATAACCGATGGTACGCAAAGAGGTACGCAAAACGCGTTGACGCTCCCAGCTGGTCTTCCGTATGGTCAGGATCGGCAACCGGCTCAAAGCCCGGAATGCGAGTCGCCGCGGTGATCGGTCGGGCGCAAGTCCGGCCGATTCGGTCTCTCTGGAGTCTGTGACCGGAGTTGTCGCAATTGTCACGAACGCGCACGGCCGTACTGATCATCGACGGCTTGGCCCGCCGCGAGATGCTCGACAAGCTGTTTCCGCGCGATGGCGAGAAGCTCGAAGCCGCCCGGTCATGACCGCCGATCACGAAGCCGCCATCCGAGCCGCCACCGACGCCCTGGCCGCTGCGATCCTGGCCGCGGTCCGTGCCGAGGCCGATAGCCACGACGCCGGACCCGAGCAACTGCTCTCGATCGATCGGGCAGCCGCCCTCGCAGGAGTCGGCAGGACGAGCATCTACGCCGCGATCGGCGCCGGCCGCCTCCGGTCGGTTAAGGTTGGTCGTCGTCGCCTCGTTCCCGCGTCGGCAATCGCTGAACTCGCCGCAACTGAGCAGGGGGCCCATTTCCGGCCGGGCCGGTGAATCAGCCCGTGATGCGCCGGTCTGGCCCGATATGCCATGTGGCAGCCCGCCGCCACGGATCGCGAGGCTAGGGCGATGGCGATGCGGTTGGCGTTGCGTCCGGAACCTCGATGCTGACTGTGAAGTTCGTGTCGACGATGCTCAATGGGTTGCGGACCGCGACCGCGGAGACGGACTGGAAGGCCCCGCTGGTCGCCGTCAATTCAACACGGCCCTCTCCCGGGCACGAGAACTCCGCAGCTTGCAGTGGCTGGCTCCCAAGCGGGCTGATTTCCGCAGCTGTGCTGACCAGGACGATGACTTCGTCAGGCCCGCTGCATATGACATGGATTGCAATCTTGGGAGCAGGTTGCGGCAGGTTGGCAGCGACCGAGAGGCCATCCGCGCCGGGCGATCCGAATGCCTCTTCGTATCTCCACCCGGGCGGCGCGCTTGGAACTGCAATCGGACTTGGCTGCGCCGTCGGGCCGGCGCCGATGCCGGTACCGCGTGGAAGGACCACGGCGACCCCAAGCCCCACGGCCACGATCGCAACGACTGCAGCCAGCAGCGCCGCCGAACGGGCGCCCCTGCCGAGTCCGTTCCAAGTCCGCCGATACCAGGCGGGTCCTTCGGTCGGCGTGCTCATTGATATCTCCCTCACGTAGTTGTACAGCGTGTCCGGTGCGCCCGGCGTGCGTTTGTCGTCGAAGATCTCGTGCAATCGAGCGTCAAGCGTGGGACGCTGCGCCGACCTTCCGTGGCGTCCGAGCAATCTCATCGGTCGATCTCCTGCCCGAGCAGCTTGAGGGCGTAATGGAGCCTCGACTTCACCGTCCCGAGCGGGATATCCAGCCTGGTCGCGATCTGTTCGAGCGGCATGTCGCGCCAGTACCGGAGCACCACGACGACGCGTTGTTCCGCCGACAGCCGGTCTAGTGCTCTGCCCACGGTGTCACGGGCGAGAGTGGCCCGAAAGGGATCGACTGCGGCTACCTGCAAGCCATCGTCGAAGGCGAGAGTGCTTACCCCTTTGCGTCTCCGGATGCGGGTCTTGCAGACGTTGGCCACGATCCGGTCGAGCCAGGGCCCGATGCTGTCGGGGCTACGCAGCTTGGGCCATGCCCGCCAGGCGCGAATGAGCACCTCTTGCAGCGCGTCTTCCGCCTCGCCAGCGTCGCCGAGCATGTATCCGGCCAGCTTGTATGCGCCGTCGAGATGACGGGAGGCGAGTCGGACAAACTCGACGCGCAACAACGCGGCGTCGGCCTCATCGAGCGGGCCGAGCGACCCTTGGCTCACATGCGCCTCCGGAATGGACAAAGTGCAGCTCTCCATTGCGGCCTATCCAGACTGCGAGCGAGCAACGAAAGTTCATTGTGCCCTGCATTGGGTAGCCGGGGCCGCCGCGGCCTATGCCGGACACCGTCGGGGCCTGTGCGCCTAGAGCGTCAGCCCGCGATAGGCCATCAGCTCGTGAAGCGCGGCATTCGCGAGCCTTACGGCGACGGACGTGTAGACGGCGGTCATCTCGTCGTTCGCGCTAAACCGGCCGATCCCCCCGCCAGGCACCATCGGACCGTCCTCAATCGGCACGAGGATCGCGGTCGCCAGCGGCCACTGGAGGCCGTGCGCCCAGGCACTCAGGAGGCGATACATGGCGCTCCCGCTTATGCGCGGCCGGGCCGGGAGGAGGCCCGGAGGGCGCCGCCAGGGCCGCCGACAAGCGGAGATTGCGCCCGTCGGTACATACTCGTGCCATGGAGCCGAGTCACTTTCTAGGACGAATCAAGGGCCTGTTCCCGATTGCGGCTCTGGCGCTC
The DNA here is from genome assembly GCA_003157175.1 of Chloroflexota bacterium. GTDB lineage: Bacteria > Chloroflexota > Limnocylindria > Limnocylindrales > CSP1-4 > Fen-1039. Next base: position 3,933 of record PMIQ01000104.1, on the reverse strand, counting down.
GTGGCTCTCGTCGCCGTGACCACCGCCATGACGATCCTTGGGAACACGCAGGCCGGCGCGACGTTTGAGCCCCCCTCCCTGCCCGTAGTCAAGCCCACGGCTAGCACGACCGCGCCGTCCGGACCTGCCCTTGCGACCGAGACCGACACTCCGGTGCCGACCGTCCCGCTCCCCTCCACGCCCCCTGTCGTCCTCACGATCTACAAGGGTGACCGCGATCCCCACCGAATCTGGTTCGTGGTCTGGCGCTACCCGCAGCTCCGGACCGGGAGCACGCCGCTGGCGGGCGTCGTGAACCAGGACATCGTAGACGAGGTCACGACGCGGATCGCGACGTTCGAAGAGGGTCCCGCGGTCCAGCAGCAGCTGCCCGGCAAGACCAACAACCTGACCGGCACGTTCACGGTCGACATGGTGTCGTGGGACCTGGTGAGCTTCACGCTGAAGTGGGTCGACGACACGGCACCGGGCCATCCGTCCATCAACATCGAGACCGTGAATTACGCGCTGGACAGCGGCCAGCGCCTCGACTTCGGCCAGATCTTCCTCGACACGCAGGCGGCCGTGGCGATCATCTCCCAACAATCCCAGGAGCAGCTGCGCAAGTCGCTGGGCAAGCGCTATGACGCCACCCTCGTTGCCGCCGGAGCGGGCGCGGTGGCCGATAACTTCGACGACTGGGCTCTTACGCCGGCCGGTCTCAAGGTCGTCTTCGCCGAGTTCCAGGTGGGCACGGCCGCGGTCGGGATGCCCTCCGTCTCGATTCCGTGGGCGAGTCTCAAGGGCGTCATGCAACCGAATGGACCGGCCGCTCGACTGGCCGGACTCCCGACGCCGGGCTGACCGCGACCCGGGCGAACGACCCGGCCGCGACGGCGTGGAGTTCCTGCGCCGCCGCCGCTCAATCTGCTCGAACGCGATTCCTGTCCCGCCGAAATCTCGATCTCCTGACACCGCCTCTCCGGCCCCGTATCCTTCTCTCCACGGGAAGGCACAAGCATCCCGACCGACCTGGCACATCGGAGGTCAGCATGGCGGCTGAGTACAACGCAACGGTGTCGGGTCGGGTGGAGGTGGCACCCGGCCTGATCATATTGCGGGTCGTCCCGGACAAGCTGCCGTTCGAGTTCAAGGCCGGCCAGTACGTCGTTCTGGGCGTCAAGGCCTCGGCGCCGCGTGTCGATGAGGCGGAGGGCGAATCGGAGCCGAGCGTCGTCGCGGGGGCGCGCCTCGAATCGCCGCGCCTCGACTCGCCGGGTGTCGGAGCCGCGGCCGCCGTCGCGGGTACGGCCGAGAGCCAGGCCGCCGTCGATGCCCAGGCTGCCGCCATCTCCGGCGCCGTCGTCGACCCCGATCGAATGATCCGTCGCGCCTATTCGATCGCGTCGGAAAGCCGCGCCGACGAGTACGTCGAGTTCTACCTGACCCTCGTGATGAGCGGCGAGCTGACCCCGCGGCTCTTCAGCCTCAAGGTCCGCGATCGCGTGTACGTCGGGCCCAAGGCGGTCGGCGTCTTCACGCTCGACAAGGTCGCGCCGGGCAAGCAGGTGCTGATGATCGGCACCGGCACCGGTCTTGCGCCCTACATGTCGATGCTGCGCAGCGAGCTCGTCTGCAACGGCCCGCGCCAGTTCGTGGTGGTCCACGGAGCGCGCTTTTCGTGGGACCTCGGCTACCGCACGGAGCTGACCGGCCTGGCCCGCCATTGCCGCAACTTCCACTACGTCCCGGTGATCACGCGACCGGCCGAAGACGTCACCTGGCGAGGCCGGAGCGGCTATCTCCAGAACGTCATCGCCTCGAGCGCGATCGAGGATGAGACCGGCCTGCCGCTGACGCCCGAGAACTTCGACATCTTCCTGTGCGGCAACCCGGGAATGATCGAGACCGTTATCGGCTGGGCGGAGGCGCGCGGCTTCGTCCGCGACAAAGGCCACGACATCGGCACGCTCCACACCGAGGAATACTGGTAGCCGCGGCGGCTGGGCCGGATGGGCCGCGTGTCCAGGTCGTCTGCGCCCGCTGCCGGGCGGCCTCGGTTGACACCGACGCGCCTCTGCCCGTAGACTCCGCGCCACATCGGGAATATGGGCGATGATCGGGACGAGTACCTCCCGGTTGCCGGCACAGAGACCCAGCGGNNCAGGAGCGAATGGCCCCGTGAGCCACCGGACCAAACCGCGAGCTTCCAGGGCTCGCCAGTAGGCTCCGGCGCAGAGCGCCAGCGATACAGGGCAGCACCGATCGGCGGGAGTCGCGCACAGCACCGAGCGCGAGAGCCCGGCCCGTCGGCCAAGAGAGCGGCATCGCCGAATGTGGGTGGCACCGCGGAAGGATCGACCTTTCGTCCCTGAACGAAAGGTCGTTTTGATTCCCGTCCGACACCGGGTCGGCGGGATGGCAGGCGCGGCGCACCAATCTCGAAAGGCGATACCGATGGCACTCACCGATCCGCTCAGTCTGCGCGAGGTACGGCGGTTGTCCGGCTCGGCCGACACGATCCTGCTGACGGCCACTCGGAACGCGGACCTCGAAACCCCGATCGGTGCCTTCATGCGGTTCGACGATGGGGGCCCGGCTTTCCTTCTCGAGTCCGTCGAGGGTGGTGAGCGGCTGGGCCGCTACTCGTTCATGGGCGTGGGCCCGCGACGGCTCCTCACGGTGCGCGACGGCCTGGCCACGATCCAGTCCCGGCCGGTGGGCGTGATCGATTTCTCGCCCGACCTTCCGACCGAGACGCTGCCGGCACCCGATCCTCTGACGGCGCTGCGGCAGTTCGTGCCCAAGAGGCGGATCCTCCCTGGCGAGGGCATCCCGCGGTTCCCGGGCGGGGCAGTCGGTGCCCTTGCCTACGACGCCGTCTCCACGTTCGAGCCGACCGTCCCCCTGCCGGCCCGCGATCCGATCGGCACCCCGATGGCCGCCTTCCAGGAGGCGGATCTGGTCCTTGTCTTCGACCACCTGACGCACACGCTCTCCGCCGTCGCGTCGCTCCACACCGAAGCCCCGGACCTGGAGGGCCGCTATGCGATCGCCGAACGCGCCATCTTCGACGCCCTCGAGCGCACCGCCCGGCCGACGAAGCTCGAGCTGGCAAGCCTCACCCGGCGCAGCCGAGTCGAGACGAACGACGGTGCGGCTGACGCCGCCCAAAGGACGGCCTCTGCCGGGCCCGACGACGGTGCCGGCTCGGACGAGGGCCGCGGGGCCCCAGGCGGCGCGTTCGCCCCGGTCGGGAACGGCGCCGCCGGTCTTCGGCAGATCGAAGTCAGCCTCGAGCGCGGCGAATACGAAGCCGCCGTTCGGTCGGCCAAGGAGGCGATTGCCGCCGGCGAGGCGATCCAGATAGTCGTGGCGCGGCGCCAGACCTTCGAGCGTCCGGTCATCGCCGGCGAGCCGCTCGACGCCGTGGCGCTGTACCGCGCGCTGCGCCGCATCAACCCGAGCCCATACCTGTTCTTCGTGCGGATGCCGGAGTTCTCAGTAGTGGGTGCGAGCCCGGAGCTGCTGGTTCGGGTCGAGGGCGACCGCATGACCACGCACCCGATCGCCGGGACGCGGCCGCGCGGCGCCACCCCGGCCGAGGATGCGCAGCTCGCCCATGACCTGGAGCGCGACCCCAAGGAACGGGCCGAGCACGTGATGCTCGTCGACCTGGGTCGCAACGATCTGGGGCGCGTCGCCCGACCGGGCACCGTGGCCGTGACCAAGTACATGGAAGTGGAGCGCTACAGCCACGTGCTCCACCTGGTGAGCAACGTGGAGGCGCGCCTCCGGCCCGGCTGCGACGCTCTCGACGCGCTGCGCAGCATCTTCCCGGCCGGGACGCTCTCGGGCGCGCCGAAGGTTCGGGCGATGCAGCTCATCGCCGAGGCGGAGGGCGAGCGGCGCGGGCTGTACGGCGGCGCGGTGGGCTATCTCGGCTACGACGGC
>PMIQ01000171.1:13570-14200 GCA_003157175.1 Chloroflexota bacterium | reverse complement strand
CTGATCGCAGAAGCGCAGGAGCTCGGATGTTACCGCGCCGGTGACGGCTGTCGCGTAGCCGCGGCCGCGGTGGTCCGAGTGGGTCATGACGTTGCCCACGACGGCCAGGCGCGCCGAGGCGCTGATGACGTGGGTGCCCGCTGAAGAGACGAGCCGGCCGCCGACGCGGATGCCGTAGTAAAGCCCGTCGGCGATCGCGCTGGCCGGCAGCCACGAGGCGAACCCAAGCTGGTAAAGGCGGTTCAGCTCGCCGATCTCGACCGGCAGCAGACGCTCAACCTCGGCCGGGAAGGGTCGGAAGTGGGCCCTGTCGGTCCACATCCGGACCATCTCCGGCCCCGGGTCCACGCGGTACTGGGCCGCGACCGCCGGTAGATTCTCCAGGCGAGCGGCAACGTATGCCGTGCGAGGCTTGATCACGGAGGAGAGGATGCCCTCGATGCCCGCGTTCTCGCCCATGGCGAAGACCGGCTGAGGCGAGTAGCCGGCGTACTGGAGCACGACCGCGACCGGGCGGCCGCCGGACTTCGCCACTCCCCAGCGAGTACGGGGGAACTCGCGGTCGTCGAGGTCGCACAGGGCATAGGCCGCGAAGAGACGATCCGTCTCGAGGAAGCCTCGCAGCAGCGC
>PMIQ01000171.1:0-13427 GCA_003157175.1 Chloroflexota bacterium | reverse complement strand
GTCGTCGACGATCAGGACGCGCTGGCCTCGACCGATGGCATCTTTGTGGATCTCGAGCGTGTTGGAGCCGTACTCGAGCGCATATTCGACCGACACGGTCTCCGACGGCAGCTTGCCGAGCTTGCGCACCGGCACCAGGCCGGCATGCAGCTGGTAGGCGAGCGGGCCGCTGAAGATGAAACCGCGTGACTCCATACCCACGACGAGTTCCACGCCCGCGTCGCGATACGGCTCGATCATGAGATCGATCGCCTCGTGGTAGGCGTCCGGATCCTTGAGGAGGGTCGTGATGTCGTAGAAGAGGATGCCCGGCTTGGGAAAGTCCGGGATTTCGCGGATCTTGGCGCGTAGCTCCTCGGCTGTCATGTCGAGGCGGTCCTCCGGTCAAGCTTCGATTGGGTTCGGCAGGCGAAGTCTACCGCAGCGACATGGACTCCCGACCTGCCAACCTGACAATTGCGCATCCGCCACGGCCAAGTAGGAGTTGGCGTCGTGGGGGCCCGTCGGGAGCCCGGGTCCGCCGGTGCCAATTGCGGATCGCCGACCGACCGGACGAGACGTTCGCGGCGATCCGGTGAATCGCGGCCGGCCGGCCGCCGGACGAATCAGACTCCCGGCTACGACGGTGACGGGGGTGGCGGAGTCGCTGTCGCATTGAGGACCGCCACAAGCTTCTGGTCCAGGGCGGGCGCCAGCGAAGCGGAGAATATGGCCGTCAGATGATGCTGGTCGCGGAACGTGATCATGCCGTTGAGAACCGCCGGACACGCTCCCGTTCCGGGGCAGATCGCGTCGCTGAGGTTGATCAGGCTCGCCCCCGCCGCCTTTGCCGCTATGGCCTCGCGCTTACCCATCGACCGTCCAAAGCCGCTCGAGCGCGCATAGGCGCACTTGCGGTAATCGGACAGGTTCTGAGACAGGCACGTCGGCACCGAATAGGTCCACGGGTCCGGGATGTCCTGGATCATCACGACTTGGGTGGAGCTCGGGATCTTGCTCATCTCGCGACCCATGGCGTTGCCCTGGCCCGAGATGGTGCCGTCAGATGAGTTCGTGTTCATGATCTCGCGCATCATGGTCACGAGGGCGAGATCCGGCGGGTGGGCTTTCAGCCGCGCGATGACGTTGTTGTTCCAGGTCGCGCATTCGGTGTATTGGCGCTTGAGGTTGATGTCGTTGATCGGCATGTCGATGAAGGAGCAGTCGATCTTCAGGTACACCACGAGCTTCCACCCCTGGGCCTTGGCCACCGCGTTGACCGCGGGGAAGAGCGCGGAGGCATGCGAATCGCCGATCAGGGCGACCTGGTAGGTTCCGTGGGGGTTGCCGTATACGCACTTGCCCCAGGCGGGCAAGACCGTCGTCGGCTCCCAGCCCAGGCAGTGATCGCCCCAGGGCGCCTCGTAGTTCGTAGGCGCGTTGGCCAGAGTGGGGCGGAGCGCGTTGGTGACCGCATAGCTCGTGGGCGGCGGGCCGGCCGTGGGCATAGTCAGGGCCGGGGTCATGCCGGGCACGGGCGTGGGCGTGTCACCCGGCTCGATCGTCGCGAAGCTGGGCGTCGTCATGTCGGGCGTGTCCGTTGCGTCTGGGCCGGTCGTATCGGTCGGCTGCGGGGTGTCTGTCGGGTTGACCTGGGCCGTTCCGCCGCCGAGGTCGTTCAGGTCGTTCTGCGCGCTGACGGTGAAACTGGTGCCGACCAGGGCGACCAGGACCATCACGGCCACGCCGGCCATCACTGTCCGGCTCGGGCGGGGCAGCGGGATGTAGCCGCGCCGGAACGGTTCCTCTACCAGGCCCCAGCTCACCGTCGCAACCGGAATGGAGAAGAGCGCAAGCGCGTAGGCCTGAACCGGAGTGAGCAACTGCAGCGTCTGGTCGGGGGCCACAGCCAGCGCCTGAGTGCTCTGGAGATACAGGCCGCCCAGGATCAGCATCGGCCAGTGCCACAGATACAGCGAGTAGCTGATCTTGCCGATGAAGCGGATCGGCAGCAGCCCAAGAAGCACACCCGGACCGTGAGGCTGCGTCCCGGAGGCGATGAGCAGCAGGCCCGCGATCGTTGGCACTAGCGCCGCCATGCCCGGATACGCGACGTTCGAGTTGAGCATGAAAGCGTCGACCAGCAGCGCCGCGAGCGCCAGCCAGCCGAAGATCACCAGCGCCTGGCCGATGACCTGTCGGAAGGCGCCCGGCACCCGGGCGAGCGAGCCGGCCCCGACCGCCAGAAGACCGCCGGCGGCGAGCTGCCAGGCTCGGGTGGGCAGCATGTAGAAGGCCCAACTCGGGTTCGTGTCGGTCATGTAGAGGCTCGCCGCGAATGAGAGCACGACCACTGCGAGCAGGGCCGCGCCGGCCCCAAGACGCGGAGCGCGCCAGGCCGCGACGAACAGGAGGGCCGGCCAGACGAAGTAGAACTGTTCCTCCACACCGAGCGACCAGAAGTGGAGGAACGGCGAGTAGGTGACCGGGTTGAAGTAGTCCGTCGTGAGGGCAAAGCGAATGTTGGCGATGGAGAGGGCGGCTGCCGCACCGTCCTCCATGGTGTCCGGACGCTGGATCAAAGTGACGAGCGCGTACGAGAGAGGGATCGTGATCAGCAGCACGACCGCAGCCGCGGGCAGGATGCGGCGCACTCGCCGCGCATAGAACTTGGAGAAGCTGACCCGGCCCGTCCTCTCGCGCTCGCGGATGAGGAGGCCCGTGATCAGGAAGCCGGAGACGACGAAAAAGAGATCGACGCCGATGAAACCGCCCGGGACCTGGAAGGAGGAATTCGAAAGGAGCCCGGCGTGAAAGAAGACGACGAGAAGGACGGCGACCCCTCGAAGCCCCTCGATATCGGGACGGAAGTTCTCCTTTTCGCGGGAGCCGCGTGCCCTCTTCGTGCTGGTCTGTTGCATCCCCTGTCCTTCTGTTTGGTCCCTGCGAGGTGGGATGCGACGGAACCGAGCGGCCGCCCGTGACGGCCCCTCCGTGGCTCGGCCCGGGCAAATCACGGCGATCCGGGCCGCCCATAGGGTACGCGATCGAGTCCAGAAGAGGCCAAATTGGACCCTCCGACCGCGGTGGACGGAGCGAGTTTTAGCGCGGATCCTGGGCCGCGGCCGCACGCTCTCGTTGCTCGCGCTGCTCCGCCGCGGCCGGCAGGAGGCGCGAAACCACGGACTGGGCCAAGCTCCAGGACCGGGCCGGATCGCGCGGCAGACGAATGCGGGCCTGGTTCGTGCCGAACCGGACGGCGTCTCGGCCCATCGGCGCCAGGGCGCGCATCACCGCGGCCCGCGACAGCGTGCCCAGCCGAACTACCAGCTCGCCCTCTTCCCTCGAGATCGAGGCGATCCCGGCGGCCTCTGCCGCCATGCGCAGCTCCACCACCTCGAGCAAGCGCAGGACCGGCTGGGGCGTGGGGCCAAAGCGATCGGCCAGCTCCTGGCGGAAGGCGGCCAGCTCGCCGGCGGTTCGGACGCGGCCGAGACGCCGGTATAGCTCGAGCTTCTGGGCGGTATCGGGCACGTACGAGTCGGGCAGATGAGCGTCGACCGGCAGGTCGACCACGGCGCCGGGACGTTCGATCTCGGCCGGTCTGCCTTCGAACTCCGCCTTCTGCTCCTCGACCGCCTCCGCCAGCAGGCGCGTATAGAGGTCGAAGCCGACGGCCGCCACGTGGCCGTGCTGCTCGGCGCCAAGGATGTTGCCGGCGCCGCGGATCTCGAGGTCCGATAGGGCGATCTGGAAGCCGGCGCCGAGCTCCGAGGCGTTGAAGATCGCCTGCAACCGCTTTCGCGCCACATCGGAAAGCCGCTCGCGACGGCGATAGAGCAGGTACGCATAGGCACGCCGCGAGGAGCGCCCCACGCGACCGCGGAGCTGGTACAGCTGAGCCAGGCCCAGGGTGTCCGCCCGGTCGATGACGATGGTGTTGGCGTTCGGGATGTCCAGGCCCGACTCTATGATCGTGGTACAGACGAGGACCTCCGTGGCGCCGCCGGCAAAGGCGATCATCACCTTCTCGAGCTGGCCCTCCGGCATCTGTCCGTGGCCCACGGCGATGCGCACTCCGGGCAGCAGCTGACGCAGCTGCTCGGCCTGGGCCTCGATCGTCTCGACGCGGTTGTGGACGAAGAAGACCTGGCCGCCGCGATCGAGCTCGCGCAGGATCGCGTCGCGAACCAGCCCGGCCGAGGCCTCGGCGACTCGAGTCTGGATCGGCAGGCGGTCCTCGGGCGGCGTTTCGATCAGCGACAGGTCGCGGACGCCTGCCAGGGCCAGGTTGAGCGTGCGCGGGATCGGCGTCGCGGAGAGCGTCAGCACGTCCACCTCGCGGCGCAGCTTCTTGAGTCGCTCCTTGGCGGCCACGCCGAAGCGCTGCTCTTCGTCGACGATGACCATGCCCAGGTCCTTGAACCGGACGTCTTTGCTGAGCAGGCGGTGAGTGCCGATGACGAGGTCCACCGAGCCCTCGGCCAGCCCCTCGACCGCCGCCTGCTGATCCGTCTGGGAAACGAAGCGGCTGAGCAGGCGAACCGTGATCGGGAAGGCGGCGAAGCGCTGGCTGAAGGTTTCGAAATGCTGCGCTGCCAGGACGGTCGTCGGGACGAGGACGGCCACCTGCCGTCCGCCCTGGAGCGCCTTGAACGCGCCGCGCAGCGCCACTTCCGTCTTGCCGTAGCCGACGTCGCCGACGACGAGGCGGTCCATCGGCCGGCCGGCCTCCATGTCGAGCTTGACCTCGGCCGTGGCGCGGAGCTGGTCGAGTGTCTCCTCGTACGGGAACGAGGCCTCGAGCTCCTGCTGCCACGGAGTATCGGGCGGGTAGGCGAAGCCCGGCGCGGCGGCTCGTGCGGCGTAGATATCGAGCAACTCTTTGGCGAGGTCGGTGACCGCCCGCTTGACGCGCTGCTTGGTCCGCAGCCACTCGCTGCCGCCGAGCTTGCTGAGCTCGGGGTTCTCACCCCCGGAGTAACGGCTGATGCGGTTGATCTGCTCGACGGGCAGGAAGATCTTGTCGGTGCCGTGGAAGCTCAGCTCCAGATAGTCGCGCTCTTCGCCGCTGGCGCCGCGGCGCAGCATCCGCTCGTAGCGGGCGATGCCGTGGTCGACGTGGACGACGAGGTCGCCCGAGGTCAGCCGGTCCAGGATGTCGCGGGGCACGACGCGGCGCATGGCCCTGGGCCGCCGAACCCGGACGGTGCCGAAGAGCTCGCGGTCGGTGACCAGGACGAGCCCGTCCGGGCCGTCCGCGAAGCCGCCGTTCAGGCTCCGACCGACGAGCGTTCTGGTGCCGGGACCGGGAGCTTGCGCGATCCGGTCGACCGCCGCGGTCGGCATGTCCTGCTCGGTCAGCAGCTCGGCCAGGCGGGGCGCCTGATCCGATGCCAGGACGACTCGAGCACCTTCGTTCGTCCAGCCCGCGATCGTCTGCGCCAGCCGCGCGGTCCGGGCCGGCGGCAGCGCCGGCTCTCGCCAGCCGAAAAGGTCGCCCATCGGCGTTCCGCCGCCGGTCGGAGAGGCAGCCTCGGATTCCCAGGTGAGCTCCAGAGTCCGTCCTCGCAGGAGGCGGCTCTTCCACTCGCGCGGACCCAGGTAGGCCTCCGGCCACTGCTCGGGCAGATCGTGAGCGGACACGAGCTCATCGCGGCGCTCCTGCGCCTGGCGCCACAGGAAGTCGGCCGAGTCGGCGATCTCGGCCGGCTCGTCGAGGACGAGGAGCGTCCCGGCGGGAACGTGGTCTAGACCGGTCGAGGGGCACAGGACCGCGGCCCAGACCTCGGCCGCGTCGCCGGTGGCGAGGGCGCGGGCGGACGCGGCGATGTCGTGGATGTGGCCCGAGTGCGCGCCGAGCTCCCCCGTGCCTGCCCGGACGCCCTCCTCGAAAGTGGCCAGATCCGCGGCAAGGCGGTCCGGGAGTCGGGCCGCCACGCGCCCCGGCAGCCTCGTGAGCCGCTCTCGGATCTCGGCAATGCCGCCGGCGGGGACGAGGAACTCGCTGGCGGGGAGCAGCACCACTTCGTCGACGGGGCGGAGGCTGCGCTGGTCGGCCGGGTCGAAGACGCGCATCGAGTCGATCTCGTCGCCGAACAGCTCGATCCGAACCGGCAGCGGGGCCGCGGACGGGAAGACGTCGACGAGGCCGCCGCGACGGGCGAACTCGCCGCGGCCGGCGACCTCGAGCACGGGGTCGTAGCCGAGGGCGAGCAGTTCGCGGAGCAGCTGATCCTGGTGGAGACGGGCACCGACGCGCAGGCGGCCCGGTTCGGCCGGAACCTCGGCCGGGTCCAGGGTGTGCTGGAGAAGCGCCTGGACGCTGGCGACAAGGACGCGAGCCCGGCCCGAGCGCCACTGGGCCAGGGCCGCGACACGAGCCGCGGTCTCGTCGCGGACCAGCTCGCTGCGCTCGTAGGCGAGGGACGACCGCGGCTCCAGGATCGCCACGGCGTCGGGGTCGCCCAGCCACGACTGCAGCTCCTCGGCAACGCGGTCGCCGATCTCGGCATCGCGGGCGACCCAGCAGAGCCGCTCGCCGGCGCCACCGGGCGCGCCGTCGAGGGCGAGGGCCGCGGCCAGGAATGTCTTGGCGCCGTGCGGCACGGCCGCCAGCGAGGCGTGCCGCCCACCGGCGGGGAGTGGCGCGCTCTCCGCCCCGAGCCTCTGACGGAGCGCGGCGAAGGCCCCGCTCGGGTGCAGCAGCGGCGGCAGGACATGCAGGTCGGGCAGCCGCCGCGAGTTCGTGGCAGCTCCGAAACCCGGGACCGCCCCGGCGGCTTCACGCGTCGCCTGCGCCTTCGCGGCCTGGGCGGCCTGGTACGCAACGCGGATCTCCGCGTCGACGTGGCGCTCCCGGCCGCGCTTGCCGCGGCGGACCGGCTCGGCCGGCTCATCTCCGGCGGGAAACTCGTCCGCCTCCTCGTCGCCCGGGGTCGCTCGGTCCGGAAGGCCGGGCCCGTCCTCACCCAGTGGGTCGGCCGCGCCGCTGAGAGCGGCCTCGATCTGGCGGCGGAGAGGTCGGCCTCCGCGGACGTTCACTCGCCGCCCTCGGGCGGCTTCGGCTTCCGCCAGCCCGTTCGAGTGCGTCGGATGCCGTCGAGCCCGGGCGGCCCGTCGACCTCGCCCGGAGGCGCCGCTCGCTCGTCGTCGTCGGGCCGCAGCTCGAAGGCGTTGTAGTGGTTGGCCGCCTTGTTCGTGCCCTCCCGAGCCCAGGCTTCGACGGCGTCGGCCGCGGCATCGAGCAGCTCGGACAGCCGGGCTTTCTCGCCTCGCCCGAACTGGCTCAGAACGTGGTCGATGGCGTCCCGCCCCGGATCGCCAATCCCGACGCGGAGCCGGCTGAACTGCTCGTTGCCCAGCTCCTCGATGATCGACTTCAGGCCGTTGTGCCCGCCTGCGCTGCCGCCCTCGCGGAAGCGCAGCTTGCCGAAGGGAAGGGCGAAATCGTCGGCCACCACCAGCAGCTCGACCAGCGGAGCGCGCTCGCGTGCCAGCGCCTTGCGAACCGCCAGACCGGACTCGTTCATGTAGGTCAGCGGCTTCACGAGAACCAGATCCAGCCCGCGGAAGCGCCCCTGGACGATCGCGGCGGCATCCCTCGTTCGACCGCGACCGGACCAGCCGGCCCGATCGGCCAGTCGGTCGAGGACCATCCAGCCGATGTTGTGGCGCGTCTTCTCGTACTGAGCGCCGGGATTGCCGAGGCCGACGACTATCTTCACCGTTGCTCCGCAGGTGCGCCGCGACGTGTCGCGACACGCAAAACAAGCCCTGATCCCGTTTCGGAGGGCCTGCGCGGATGGTATCAGGCGCGGCCATGGCACAGATCAGACGGCCCAGATTCGAGGCCCGCGAGGTCCTCGCCGGCGGATCTATCGGTCGGTCGCGGCGGCCGGCGACGCGTGCTCCGCGTCGTGGAGCGGCAGCGACTCGAGAACCTTCCGCTCCAGCGCCCGCATCGCCGATTCTTCCACTGGTTCGGCATGATCCCAACCGCAGACGTGCAGTGTGCCGTGAACCGCGAGCAGCAGCAGTTCCTCGACCGGCGTCCAACCGACGTCGCCGGTCTGCCCCCCGAGGCCGTCAGTCGCCTGGACGATCGCCGTCTCCACCGAGACGATCACGTCGCCCAGGTGGGCCCGCAGACCGGGCGGCAGCGCGAAGGCCTGCTTGAGCGCGGCCGCCACCCATGGATCGCGGCCGACCGGGACGCCGCGTTCGTGCGCGGGGTAGGCCTCGGCCGGGAAGAACGGGAAGGACAGGACATCAGTCGGGCCCGAGTGGCCCATGTGGACGGCGTTGAGCTCGGCCAGCTCGCGATCATCCGAGAGCACGACTCCGATCGAAGCCGGGCCTGGGGCGCCGGCGGCTTCGAGCGCCAGCCGTACCACCGCCGCCAGCCGGTGTCTGGAAACCAGGTGGACGACGCCACCCCTGGCCGTGACATCGATTCGGAAGGGCGGCAGGTAGACGGAGGCGGTCGTTCCGCCGTCTGGCTCGGCGCGCTCCGGTCGATCGCCATCCATGGAGTCGGGTGCCTCCGTGGAATCCGGACCTGGAGCCCGATGCTCGGTCATCGCCATGCCCCCGGCGCTTGCGTGCCGGCGACCCACGCCGCCATTGGCCAGGATCCCTCCTCTTCTAGCCCAGGCCGCGTCCGCGACGCGACTCGATCTCGACGATCTTGTTCTGAGGATAGGCGATCCGCTGGTGATATATGCCGAGCAGCTGTTTGACGAAGGCCTCGCGGACATTGTCGAGGTCTCGGATGGTGAGGTCGCACTCGTTCAGCTGCCCGTCGGCGAGGCGCTCCCCGATGATCTGGGTGACCATCGCCCTGATTGTGGCCTCGTCGCGGCTCGAAAGCGAGCGAACCGACGCCTCGACGCTGTCGGCGAGCATAAGCACCGCCGCCTCCCGCGACTGGGGCTTGGGACCGGAGTGGCGGAAGGGGGTCGGATCGACGGCATCGGCCGCTTCTCGGCCTGCCTTGGTGCCCATGCCGCCAAGAGGAGCCGCCGCCGCCTCGCGCGCCTTGCCGTAGAAGAAGGCGATCATCGAGGTCCCGTGGTGCTGCGGGATAAAGGCGATCAGGGGCTTGGGCACCTTGGCCTTCAGGGCCAGGTTCACGCCGTCGGCGACGTGCTGGCGCAGGATCGCGGCGCTGTCCTCGGGTTCCAGCTGGTCGTGGACGTTATCGCCGCTCTGCTGGTTTTCGATGAAGACGAGCGGATTGGCCAGCTTGCCGACGTCGTGGTAGTAGGCGGCCACGCGCGCCAGCAGAGGATCGGCGCCGATCGACTCGGCCGCTCGCTCGGCCAGGTTGCCGACCATGAGCGAGTGGTGGTACGTGCCCGGCGTCTCGACGACCAGCCGTCGCAGAAGCGGCTGCGATGGATTGGCCAGCTCGAGCAGCTGCGAGCCGGTCAGGATGCCGAAAAGATTGCCGAGGATGGCGAAGCTTCCGAGCGTGACCACCGTGGCAACGACCGCCCCGCCGGCGGCCGCGACCGACAGCTGCAGCATGCCCGTCATGTCGTGCTGGCCGAGCAGCGTGAAGACGCCGATGACCGCCGCTTCCGCAAGCGTCACGGCGAACGCGGCCTGGACGAAGAAATGCTGACGCTCGCCTTTTCGGATGGCCAGGATGCCCGCCAGCCCGCCGAGGAAGACATAGGTCGACAGTTCCAGCGACAACCCGTTCACCATCCCCGCCAGGGCCGCGAGCAGCGCCACCATCACCGTCCCGATGCCGGCGTCGAGCAGAACCGTCAGAACCATTCCGGCCGCCGCCGTGGGTATCAGATACGGCAGCCACGCCCGTCCGGCCGGGAGCTTTTCGCTGAGAGCCACCAGCAGGAAGATGAAGCCGACCAGAACGAGCGTCCGGCCGCGCTGCCAGTACTCCGGGCGGAAGCGCCACATCCAGGCCAGCAGCAGAGCCGACACCAGCGCGCCGAGCGCGACCCAGGCGGCAGGCTTGCCCCAATCGGTGCGCGACGAATCCAGGCCGAAGTAGTGGATCTTGACCATGTCCGCCGCGCTGATCAGATGGCCCTGGTCCACGATCACCTGGCCGGCCTTCAGCGTGTCCGTGACGGTGACGACAGCTGCGACCTTCTGATCCCGCGCCTGCCGGGTTAGCGTGTCGCTGTACGTGGAGTTGGCCACGACCAGAGGCGTTACTAGAGCCGCGACCAGCTGCTGCTCCGACTCAGTGAGACCGGCCGGCATTTGCTGACTGACGAGCGCCGGCGCGATCGTGGCATCCTGAATCTCCTGCGCTTGCTCGACTGTGAGGAGGACGTGCTCCGCGGCCGTCTCCACCATGGCCCAGCCGGAAGCATCGAGCCCGACAAGGATCGACCGGGCGCCGGCCGGAAGCGATGGCAGGACCGTGCCAAGGGCGACCTGGAGAGCGTCGGGCGTTTTGCTCGCGCTGAAGGCGTTGTCGACAGGGGCGAGATCCAGCTGCAACGCGGCAACCTGGTTGGCGGCGATGGTGGCCGCGTGCGTCGGCGTGTAGTCGTATTGCGGAGTCACGGTCGCGGCGGCGGCATCCTGGGCGGCCTTGGTCTCGACGGCGTTGTCGATGACGGCGTCGCGTGGGGCGCGGACCGCGGCCCCGGCGACCGTGCCCGCCGCCAGCACGTTGCTGGAGGGCGCGAGGTCCGGGGCGACGCCGACGGCCAGCCCGGCGACGAGGATGAACGCCGCGATCAGGAGCCGAACGGCGTCGCGTCGCCCGAACGAGTGCGGCAGTTCGCGCGGATCCCTCAGCACGGCGTCACGGTCACGATCCGCCGGCGGCTCGCGCGGCCAGCAGCTGCGTCACGAGCTGGCTGACGGCTTTGCCGTCGGCGCGGCCACGAGTCTTCGGCGAGAGAATGCCCATCACCTTGCCCATGTCGCGCGGCGAAACCGCTCCGGACTCGGCGATGGCCGCCTCGACCATGGCCCGAAGCTCGGCTTCGGACAGTGGCTCGGGCATGAATTCGGAGACGACCGCGATGGCGGCCTCCTCTTTGGCCACGAGGTCCTGCCGGCCGCCGGCGCGGAAAGCATCGACCGACTCGCGGCGGACTTTCAGCTCACGCGCCAGGAGGCCGAGCATCTCGTCGTCGGCAAGCTCGTGCTTGCCTTCTTTTTCGGCGCGCTGGACGGCGGCGAGCACCATGCGCAGCGCATCCAGGCGCACGGCGTCATGCGACCGCATTGCGGCCTTCAGCTCGGTATTGAGTCGATCTCGGAGGGACACCGGTGTGGCACCTCGGGGCGGGCAGCGCGTCGACAACTCGGTCGCGCGACCCTTCGACGGCGTGACGGTCGCGCCTAGGTCTGCTGCTGGCGGGCGACCTTCTTGCGCTTCGCTTCCTTGCGCTTGCGCTTCACGCTCGGCTTCTCGTAGTGCTCGCGGCGACGGGCCTCAGCAAGGATGCCGCTCTGCTGGATCTTCTTGTTGAACCGGCGCAGGGCACTCTCGAAGCTCTCGTTCTCACCCACACGGACTTCTGCCAATCCGGGACTCACCTCCTTTGGGGCCCTTCCGCGATCACGGTCCGAATTCACGCTCCGAGGAGCGCGCACAGGCCGCCCACGAACAGGGCTGCCGGAGTGTAGCCCCGGACCCGCAGGGTTGTCTACCGGCCCACGTGCCGGAGAGATTCGGCTCGCGATGTCTGTACCATGGCCCGCTGATGGACCGCCTCGACAGCCTCCTCGACATCATCGACCAGGGCGAAGCCCGCTATGGCGATCGGTTTGCCTTCGGGATGCGCGGCGACGATGGCTCGACGGTGCAATGGACCTACCGTGAGCTGAACCGCCGCAGCCGGATCGTCGCCTGGCGGCTTCGGGCGCTGGGGTTGCAGCCGGGCGATCGACTGCTGATCTGGACTCCGTCGAGCCCGGCCGTGCCCGCCGTGTACTTCGGGGCGATGCGGGCCGGTGTCACGATCGTGCCACTCGACCTGCGCATGTCCAGCGGCGCGATCGAGCGGATCGTAGCTCGCGCGGATGCCCGCCACCTCGTCCTTGGCACCGGGCGCGACACTCCGGACCCGGCCGACGCTCGGCTCGAGCACTTCCCCGCATCGGTCGGCGAGCGCCTCGCCGCTGAGCCCGACACGACGTTCCCGGCCGACTGGGAGGCGCAGGTCAACGCCTGGCGGCGCCCTGGCCGCGAGGACCTGGCCGAGATCGTGTTCACGTCGGGCACCACCGGCGAGCCAAAGGGCGTGATGCTGACTCACGGCAACCTTATCGGCACGCTGGAGGCGGCCCACAACCTGCTCCCCGAGCAGGATCATCGCGCCGTGTCGCTGCTGCCGCTCTCGCATCTGCTCGAGCAGGTCGCGACCGTTTACTACGCCATGAGCGTCGGCGCCCACGTGCTGTACATCCGCAGCCGCAACCCGAGGATCATCTTCGAAGCGATCCGCGACCACCGGACCACCACGCTCGTGCTGGTTCCGCAGATCGTCGAGCTGTTCTGGTCGGCCATCGAAACCGAGGTCGCCCGGCAGGGCAAGCTCCGCACTTTCAACCGGCTGCGCCGGATCGCGCGCCGGCTCCCCTACCCCGTCCGACGCCGGCTTTTCGCGCAGGTCCACCGCCAGTTCGGCGGCTCGCTCAATCTCATCGTTTCGGCCGCCGCCTTCTTGCCGCCATCGCTGCAGCAGGCCTGGGAGGATCTCGGGGTCGTGGTCATGCAGGGCTACGGCGCGACGGAGTGCGGCGTCGCATCGGCCACGAACCAGCGCGACCACGGCCTCGGCACGGTGGGACGGACGATCCCCCCGGTGCAGGTGAAGCTCGCCGACGACGGCGAGATACTCGTTTGTGGGCCGACGCTGTTCAGCGGCTACTGGCGCGATCCGACGATGAGCGCCGATTCCTTCACGCCGGATGGCTGGTATCGGACCGGCGACATCGGCCGCCACGACACCGCGGGGCATCTGATCCTGATGGGTCGAAAGAGGGACATCATCGTCCTGCCCAACGGCCTGAACGTGTACCCCGAGGACGTCGAGAACGCCCTCCGAACCGCCGGCATTCGCGACGCGGTCGTGGTCGAGCCGCGGCCCGGCCGGATCGAGGCGGTGGTGCTTGCGCCCGGCGCCCCCCTGCTGCCGCAGCCCGGCGAATCGGCCGACGCCACCCGCGCGCCCGAGATCGACGATCCGGTTCGGGTCAGGGCCGAGATAGAGGCGGCGGTCCGGGCAGCAAACCGGACCCTCGCGGTCCACCAGCGCGTGGCCTCGTGGCGGCTCTGGCCCGACGCCGACTTCCCGCGAACGCACACCTTCAAGGTGCAACGCGACCGCGTCCGCTCATGGGCGGTCATCGACGAGCCGCTGCCGGTGCGCGAGGATCGCGGGCCTGCCCGGGCGGCCAAGGGGCGGAGCCGGCGGCGGTAGGGCGCGGGAGTGGCGACGCGCGGC
>PMIQ01000062.1 GCA_003157175.1 Chloroflexota bacterium | reverse complement strand
GGATGAGAACCCTCCCGCTCGCCTGGGCCCGAGGCGAACAGTCGGCCTCGCCCGCTTCGCGGTCGACCAGGCCTGGATGCCATCTTCGCGAGCCGGCTGCAGAGGCTCTCGACACGAGCAACCGTCGCGCTACGCTTGTCCTCCGGGTATTCAGGGATCGGAAGCCCTCCCAGACCCGATTAGCAGACAGGCAGGGCAGTGGGCATGGGATCCGATCCGATTTCGTCCATCGCTGGCATCATCTACCTCATCGTCGGCCTGATCGTGGCGTCGGGTCACGCGTACTTCACGAATCTCAACCGACCGATGCCGGTCCTCTCGGCGGTCCTGGCCGTGCTGGCGTGGCCGCTGGTCTTCTTCGGCCTCGACCTACACTTCAAGTAGCAGGCCGCCGGGCGTGGCGCCCAAGCATCTCAGTCGAGGCGCACGCCGCCGGCCCCCGTCTGTTCGATGCACCTTAGCTGCTCCGCCGAGGTAGCTCGAGTCCTGCCGCTGGCATGGCTTTCGGGGACGGGCTCGGTCAGAGGAGCTGGTCGGTCGGGAAGAACGACTCGCTCGGGCGCCGGTCCAGAGTGGACGCCCGACCCCGCCCGACGTCGTCGCCCATGTGCGTTCTAGGCCCAGGCTGTGGCCGACTCGGGGCCCGGTGCCCGCTCGGATGACGACCCGTAATGCCGCGGCGAAAAGTGACACTCAAACGATGGTGATGTATTAGCTTCCGGAGTCACACCCTCTGACCGTTCGACGTCCCACGGGCTCACGCAGCTTCCCAGGCGGCGGAGCTACGCTGGCGGTTGCCGGACGGAGGTCTGGAGGCGGTTGAGCGAGCACGAGCAAGAGTCCGAGTTGGCTGAGACGGCACGCGACCCCGAGCAGGGCCGGGAGTCCGCCCTCACGCCGGCCAACGCGACGGCGGGCCGATCGCGGCTGGTCGCGGCCTTGCTCTCGTTTCTTTGGCCGGGGCTCGGGCAGCTCTACAGTCGACGCCGCCTCGCGGCCGCGTTCTTCGCGGTTCCGGTCGTGCTGGCCGCCCTCTGGTTGGCCCTGCAGGTGGCAAACGGCGTGGGCTACTTCGGGGCCGACTTCCTCGACAACTCCTTCGCTCTGGGCTTCGTCATCGGCGTGGCGGTCCTGGGCCTGTGGCGCGCGGCGTCGATGATCCACGCCTATGCCGTCGCCGGACCCCGCCGCCGGCCGAGCAGGGTGGACACCGTGGTGATCGCCATCCTGCTCATCGCGGTAGTGGCAGCCCACGGCTTCGCGGCCAACCTGGCGCTGGCGGCCTACAACTTCGACAACGGTGTCGCCTCCAACCAGCTGATCCCCGATCAGCCGACTCCGACCCCCGCCGGCATGGCAACTGCCCCGCCCACCGCGAGCCCGTCGCCTACGCTCGCCTGGCGCCCTCCCTCGACCGGTTCGCCCGAACCCACACCCAGCCCCAGTCCTACCGCGGCGCCCTCTCACCGCATCACGATCCTCCTGACCGGCGTCGATTTCCTGGCCGGACGCAGACACGCCCTCAACGACTCGATCCTCATCGCGAGCCTCGATACCCAGACGTACAAGGCCTCCATCCTGAGCATTCCCCGCGACACGGCCAATTTCGACTTCTATTGGGGCGGCACGGCGGGCATCAACACCAAGATCAACAACTTTGCCAGCCTGGTCGCTTCAGGCGCGATTCGCGCTCCCGATCCCGCCGCCACCGCCCTCGCCAAAGAGGTCGGCTGGCTCGTGGGTTTGAAGGTCGACTACTACGTCATCGTCGACATCGCGGGCTTCGGCCAGCTCGTGGACGCCGCTCATGGCGTCTGCGTCAACAACCCCAGGGCCATCGACGATCCCATGACGGGCACCTTCATCCCCGCTGGCAACCAGTGCATGGACGGGGCCACGACCCTGAAGTACGTCCGCTCCCGCCACGGCTCCGGCGACAACGACTACACGCGCTCACGCCGTCAGCAGGACGTTCTGATCGCCCTGGCCAAGAAGCTGACCAGCCCCGCCGGCATCGGCTACCTCGCCGATGTCCTGAGCGTCGCCGGGAAGGCCCTCCAGACCAACTTCCCGCTCAAGACAGCCCGCAACTACATCTCCCTCGCCGGCCACGTCGACACCACCGCCATCTCGCAATGCGTTCTGGGGCCGCCGTACAACTACCATCCCGCGACGTTGGCGACCAAGGGCACGTGGACGAGTCGTCTGAGACTCTCGTTGGTGGCTCAGCTGTCGGTCTACCTTTTCGGCACCGACAGCCGCTACTACGGAATGGAAGGGGTCACGCCGGCTCCCTGCGCGTAGTAGTCTCACCAGCGTTGCCGGCCGATCACAGTACTCCCCCCTCGATCGCGAGCGTGTCCTAGGGGTGAGCCGCGCCAGTCGGTTTGTGGCCCGTTGGCCCCCGCCATTGCCGGGATTGTTGGAGGCATTGGGATGGTCGGAGGGCCCATTGCCTGGGGTCTGGCTGGGCTGGCCGCAGTTGCCGGGGTTCTGGCTCGGCTGGTTACCGCAAGGCGAGGCCCACGCGCCCGGGCGACCGAGCTCTTCCACGCGGCAGGCAGGCGGCTGCGCATCGCAGTCGCGCATTGGAGCGTGCCGATGTCCGCGTCGAAGACTGGCGCGGCGACTGGTCGCGGCGACATCATCTACTCAACGCTTGCGGCGTGCTGGCCTACTTGGGCGGCGCCGTCGCGGTAATCGTGGTGATTGCACTTGGTGGACTGCGGCCGGGCAGCCGCGTCAGTTTCGCAGCGTCTTGCGCATCAATTGGCGCGCTCGTTCTGGGCCTGGCGATCGACATCCTGCCCCGGGGGATGAGGAAGCCGTCGGCTCAAGACGCCAGATGGCCGCAGTCGCCCGGAAAGCCCGGCGGAGAGTGGGCTCAGCAGACTGACGGGCGAGCCTCTAGTAGCGAAGCAGAGTCATCACCGCGCCGACTCGATTGAACATCGCAATCCCGAACGGCATCGTCACGATCAGCACGCACAGGACGTAGGCGACAGCCATCCAGATGGCCCCGAACCAGAAGCCGACGCAAATGAACCAGATGGCCCGCATCCACATCGGACGCTGCTCGATGTTCGCCGAGGTCAGGTATCTCCTTCCATCGGCGGCGGTCTCGACCTGATACGTCTTGCTCCGGCCCCGGAGGGTGAGGAAGGCCGGGATACGGTTGAACAGATAGAAAGCAAACGGCAATCCCAGGATCGACAGTGCCAGCACGTATGCGACTGCGATCACGACGGCCGTAAGCCACCACCCGACCAAGACGAACCAGACTGCCCGAGCAAGAAAGCCCGGCCCCTGCCGCGGAGCGATGACCATCTGCGGCGTCTGGACATCGACACCGCCGGCGGCGGTCGGCGTCGGTGCGACAGGTGGCGCGGGTTCCGCCTCTGGTACGACCGGTTGGGCGAGTTCCGCCTCTGGCTCGGCCGGGTTCGTGTCAGACATAACCCAAGACCTCCCACTGCCACAACTGGTGCCGCCGCGGTAGCGGCACAGAGCCTGACCCCAGCTCGCAGCTAGGATGCAGGCAGACGCTGCGGCCACTGCCTCTCATTCACTCTAGGCTGGATCTGGCGCCATCCGCGAGGATGAAAACACCCGCTCGGCTGAAGTCGAGGCGGCCCCAGCCGGAGCCGCGTTTGGCACGATGCCTCCTCCGTCGTTCCTACCTGTCTATGCGGCGGCGCGTTCTGGACTTTCCCGAGGTTGGCGCTCGGGATGCACGAACAGGACGGAGAAGTTGCCACTCGCGTGCCACGCGAGCGGTCAGCTTCACCTGA
Source organism: Chloroflexota bacterium (assembly GCA_003157175.1). Classification (GTDB taxonomy): domain Bacteria; phylum Chloroflexota; class Limnocylindria; order Limnocylindrales; family CSP1-4; genus Fen-1039. The sequence goes on along the minus strand of PMIQ01000062.1, from coordinate 2,261 downwards.
AAGGCTCCCGGGGTAGTCGGGTACGCGTCGACCGGATGCCTAACTCCTCGGGTCTCGATGCCCGCTCGGATGACGAACCGTAATGCCGCGGTGATGCCGGTACAACACACTCGCAGTTAGTCGGGCCGCGATCCGATCGCGCGCACAGCTGGGAGAATAGGCATGAGATCCGATCCCTTTTCGTCCCTCGTCAGCATCATCTATCTCCTCATAGGACTCGTCGTCGCGTCGAGTCACGCGTTTTTCACGAATCTGAACACAGTGATGCCGATCGTCTCGGCAGTCCTCGCCGTGCTCCTGTGGCCGCTCGTCCTATTGGGCGTCGACCTACATCTCAAGTAGCAGGCCGAGGGCGGCGCCCGGCCGACGAGCCCGGCCGGGCGCCGCCCTCGGAGGCCCGGACCGAGGGGTTACCTGGCGATGAGCTTAGTCCCAATCCAGCCCAGCCCCGGACCAGGCAACGACCCGAGCAAACACTCTATTCGCTCTGTGACCATTATCCCATTGCGCGATGCTGCCTCCGTCGGAGACTTGCTCGGTACATCCGAACAGCAGAGGTTGCCGCAACATGGTGAGCGGGCGGACTCCCAGCCGGCGGGATCCCCACCGCCCGGGCGAGCCAGCTTCTGGAAACCCCGAAGACGGCGTGACCGTCTTCGAATCCAATACCCACGGGTCCAGTAGCCAGCCCTCCACCGATCCGGCTGACGCGAACGCCGGACGTACAGCGAACTCCGCCGCACCGAGCGGCGCGCGCGGGCGCGTGGACGCCCGCCGCGTGGCTGCCGTGGAAGTTGGCGCCGTCACCGCTGAGATCGCCGCAACCGCAGCCATCAATGGCGCCCTCCCCACTCCNNGCGCGCGGAGAGCCCACCACGCCAACCTGGCCTACCAGGATCCCGGTCGAGGTGCAAGGCTACGTTCGCGCGCCGGCCAAAGACACGCTCGGCATAATTCGTGCCCACCGCGACGAGGAGGGCGAAACCACGGCCTCTGCATCCGCCATAGAACCGGCCAGGCCGGCGGTCGAGCCGCTCTTCTCCAACGAAGGCATCTTCCGTAAGCAGAACGCCCTTGAACCGGGCTGGAAGACCCGCATTCTCGGGCCGATCGCCGGAGCCATGGCCACGTTGCGCGCCGCAGGAACCGCCTTCGGGCACAAGGCCGGTAGCCGCCTGTCGTTCCTCGATGCGAGCCCGGGCTCCGTCCCGGATCGCGTACGCGGCCCACGCATCTCCAACGGCTTCGGAAACTTCAGCGATACGCGCGTATACGCGTGGCTCGCCTCCGCCGCGCTGACAGTTCGCGTCGTCGCGGTCTGGGTCGGCTCCGCCCTTGCCACCGTCCTCTTGCCGATCGTCCTCGGCCTGCGCCGCCTCGCATCGATCCCGACCAACGCGGCCAACCGCTGGCTGCAGGGCAGCGCGTCCGGCTCGCTCGAGTCTGACGAATCCGACACCACGCGCAAGAAGCGGCGGGCCTCGCCCTTCTGGCTCGTCTTCGTCGGCTCTGGCGTTCTTCTGGCCCTGATCATCGGCACAAACTGGGTCTTCAGGGCTTCAACCCACGCGTCGTCCGATGTCCCCGGATTCCCGGGCACGGCGCCGACGCTTTACGTCGCGGGCGGCGGCAGCGAGAGCCCGACGTCGCCCGTGCTCGCGAGTGCTGGGCCCAGCACGTCGACCGGCCGCGGGGTGAGCGGCAATGGATCGCCGTCCCCGGGCACCTCGTCCACACCCACCGGGGCCCCGACCGACACACCCGGCACGACCCCGAAGCCGAAGCCGGTTCCGACCCCGCTCCCAACCCCCGTCCACACACCCACCCCGGTCATCACCCCGCCTCCGACTGCGACACCTGTGCCGACGCCCGCGCCTACGCCGGTCATGTTTGCGACGGTTCAGGCGACCCCGCCTACTGCGCACGGCAATGACGCTACGTTCGTCGTGCAGTCTCTCCCATCGGCGACGTGCACGCTGACTGCCCGTCGGACTGGCCGAGGTAGTAAGCCCATCACGTCGACCAGTTTCACGATTGGGGGCGACGGCAGCAGCGGTCCCTTCCCGTGGGGCAACACCTGGGCGAAGGGGCTATACCAGGTGACGGCCAGGTGCACTATGCCTCCGCCGGATAAGCGCTCTATCACCTCTGTGGCAGTCTCGATAACGATGCCATAAGCCAGTGATCTTGATCTCGCACAGACTTGCGCGAGGGGGTCCCACACGACGTTGTGTGCTCAGGACCCCAGCAGGGCTTAAGCG
>PMIQ01000162.1 GCA_003157175.1 Chloroflexota bacterium | reverse complement strand
ATGGCGGGACCAACGGCAGGGGGTTGCCTCGGGCAACCGGCGCGATACTGTTTCACCATGCGACTAGATCTCACGAAGCGCAGCGACTATGCCATTCGCGCCATGCTGTCGCTGACCATGGCCAGGGAAGGTCTCCTGAGCAGCCGCAAGATCGCGGAGGAGATGAAGATCCCGCCGCGGTTCCTGCCCCAGATCATGGGCGACCTCACGCGGGCCGGCCTCGTCGAGGCCCACCCCGGTCGCGCCGGCGGCTACAAGCTGGCCAGGTCGGCGTCATCGGTGACGTTGCTGACCGTCATCGAGGCCGTGGAGGGCGATCCTCACCGCCAGATCTGCGTCATGCGCGGAACGCCCTGCGGCCAGGACGGCGAGTGCGGCGTCCACGACGTCTTTTACGCGGCCGAGAGCGCGATCCTCGAGAAGCTCGGCGGCGCGACGCTCCAGGGCATCATCGACGCCTACGTGGCCAAGCAGGCGGTCGGCGCAGCGGCTCGTTAGCACCGCCAGCCCGTCGGCCGCCACGGCCGGACGACGTGTCGATCGCTCCTGGTCAGCCCTGCCCCTGCATCTGCCTCGCTTCCCATTCGTCGGCGAGGACGCTCATGTGGATCTCGTCCCAGAAGCGACCCTCCCGGAATATCGCGCCGCGTGCGCGACCTTCGATCGCGAAGCCGCATTTCTCGTAGGCGCGGATCGCTCTGGCGTTGAACTCGAAGACGGTCAGCGCCACCCGATGGAGCGCCAACCGCTTGAACGCGTGGGCGACCATCAGCCCGGTTGCTTCGGAACCGTAGCCCTGTCCCCAGGCGTCGCGCTCGCCAATGGTGATGTGGTAGAGCGCGGAGCCGTTGTCCCCGTCGAGCTGGCTGAAGGCGCAGGTCCCGATCAGTCGATCGGTGTCGCGGATGTGGATCGCCATGGCCAGGAAGTCGGCGCCCATGATGCGTCCGTGGAAGAAGCTCTCGATCTCTTCCGTGGTCAGGGGCCCCACCTGGTAGCGCGTCAGCCGGGCGACCTCGGGGTCGGAGTACCAGCGCATGAAGGCCTTGAGATTCTCGCCGCGGTGGCGGCGCAGGACGACTCGCGAGCCGACGATCGCCTCCGGCCGCCAGGCCTGCCGTTCCGGCACCAGGGTCATCGGAGTCTGCCGTTGGGGGCGCCGAACGAGGCGCGGTAGCCGAGCAGTCGGACGTCCGCTAGCCAGAATGAGTCGCGCGAGTCGCGTCGGGCGGGCTTCACAACGCGAAGGTATACCATCCCCGCCATGCGTGGCTGGAGCGAGTTGGCCGAGCGTGTCGGCGGAACGACCCGCACCTCCGAGAAGACGGCGTTGCTGGCCCGATACCTGGTCTGGCTCACGGGCGACGAGCTTCGCCCGGCGGCTGTCTTTCTCTCCGGGCGGCCGTTTCCCGAGTCCGACCAGCGGGCGATCGGCCTCGGCTGGGCGGCCATCTCAGCGGCCGTGACGAAGGTCGCAGGTACCACGGCCGGGGCCCTGAGCGAGGCCTACGATCGCTCCTCGGACCTGGGCGTGGCCGTCGCCGACGTCCTGGCGCATCGACCCGAAGAGCCGGACCCGAGCGACTCCCCGGGCATTGTGGAAGTGGCGGAGGCTTTCGCGGCGATCGAAGCGGCTTCCGGAGCCGCGGCCAAGGGCGCGGTCTTCGGCGCGCTGCTGCGGCGCTGCGATTGCGTCACCGCCAAGTACGTGGTCAAGATCCTCACCGGCGAGCTGCGCATCGGACTGCGCGAGGGGCTGCTGGAGGCGGCCATCGCCGAAGCGTTCGAGCGACCTGCGGCCGAGGTGCAGCTGGCGGGGATGCTCACCGGGGACGTTGGCGAGACGGCGGTCCTCGCCAAAGAGGGGCGCCTGGACGAGGCGCGCCTGCGGCTGTGCCACCCCATCAAGTTCATGCTCGCCTCCCCGGCCGAGGATGCGGCCGAGATCCTGTCGCGCCTGGGGCCGCTGGTCTGGGTCGAGGACAAGTACGACGGCATCCGCGCCCAGCTCCACCGCCGGGGCAGCGAGGCGCGCCTGTACTCTCGCGACCTGCACGACGTCAGCGACCAGTTCCCCGAGATAGTCGAGGCGGCGAGGAGCCTGCCCTGGGACGGCATCCTCGACGGCGAGATCCTGGCCTATGCCGGCGGCCACGTCCTGCCGTTCCTCACGCTGCAGGCGCGGTTGGGTCGAAAGGAGCCTACGGCGCAAGTCCAGGCGGAGGTGCCGGTCGTCTACGTCGCCTTCGACCTGCTGGCGGTGGGGCCGCGGTCCGCCGACGGCGCCGGGCGTGCCGCAACCGCGGCCGCGGCCGTCGAGGCGCTGCTTGCCATTCCCCTCGCGGAACGTCGCCGCCGGCTGGAGGCGCTGGACCTGCCGACCATCGCAGAGGGCGGGCGCTTCGCGTTGTCGCACCTGATGACGGCCGGTTCGGTCGAGGCGCTCGATCGGGTCTTCGGCGAGGCGCGGGCGCGGCGCAACGAAGGCTTGATGGTGAAGGACCCGCTGAGCGGGTACTCCCCGGGCCGGCGGGGGCTGGGCTGGCTCAAGATGAAGCGAGCGCTGGCGACGCTGGATTGCGTGGTCGTCGGGGCGGAGGCCGGCCACGGCAAGCGCCACGGCGTGCTGTCGGACTACACATTTGCCGTCCGCGACGAGGCCAGCGGCCGGTTGGTTACGATCGGGAAGGCCTACACGGGCCTGACCGACGCCGAGATCGCCACCATGACGCGCTGGTTCGAGGCGCACACCGTCCGCCAGCTCGGCCGCTTCCGTCTGGTCGAGCCGACGGTGGTGGTCGAGGTCGCGTTCGATGTCCTCCAGCGCTCCACGCGCCACCAGTCGGGCTTCGCCCTGCGCTTCCCTCGCATCGTCCGTCTGCGGCTCGACAAGAGCGTCGACGAGATCGACACTCTCCAGACGGTCGAGCGGCTGCACGGCGAACTCCAGACCGGGGCCGAGTATCTGGTTACCGCCGAGGCGCGCAGGGCCGGCCGCTGAGGAAGAGCCGGCGACGGGGCGCGGCTGGGCGAGCATCCGGGTCGCGGCGCGAACGATCGTCCTGTTCGATGCCCACGGATGGACCATCCAAACGGCCGTCCCGCGCCGCTATCCTGCCGCTATGTTCGGCTCATTCAATCCCGTGCAGGAACTACCGCTCACCCTCGTGACCGACAGGCTGGTCATCCAGGGGACGATCCTGACGCGCGTCCCCCGTCTCACAGACCTGGTCAACGAGCCGGACGCCACGCATCTGATCCTCCAGGACACTACGTTCATGGAGGTCGGTTCGCGACGCGTGGTGGCGAACGGGGTCGCGGCCCAGGTCCGGCTGAGCGACGTGCTGTTCGTCCATGCGAACGCTTCGACCGAATCCACTTCGTCTCTGCGAATGCCAAAGGTGCCGGTCAAGGCGACGCTGCTGCTGCCTCCATTCACGGTTGAAGGCACGATCTACCTGCCGTACGAGTCCGAGCTGCGGATTGCTTTGGACGCCTACTCGGATCGCTTCGTTCCCGTCACGGGCGCCAGGTACTGGGCCTACGGTGTGGCCGAGTCACCCAGCTCCGTGGACCTGCTCGTCGTCAACCATGCCCGGGCCCACGTCTGCATCGCGGCGGGCGTCGAATGGCATGGTGACGGCGGTCCCGCGCGGTCTGATTCTGACGGCGGCTCGAACCCCTGGTAGGCGGCCGCGATCGAGCGACGGCCGCGCCCCGCGCGCCCGGCCCCTCGCCCCGCGCCCGCTCTACCGAGCGATCGGCAGGTCGAGCCGATCGCCCCATTCGGCCCAGCCGCCGTCGTAAACCGCGATATCCTCGTGGCCGATCAGGGCCAGCGCGAAGGCCAGCTTGCACGCGCCGAGGCCGGTCGTGTCGTAGCAGATCAGGCGCCGCCGGGCGTTGACGCCGGCCCGCCGCAGCAGCGCCCAGAGGTCCTCGGCCGGACGGAAGCGTCCCGTCCGCGGTTCGGTCGTGGCGGCCGCCGGAACGTTGAACGCTCCCGGGATGTGGCCCAGCCGGCGTGTCGTTCCGGCGTGGCCGGCGTACTCGGAAGGCGCCCGCCCGTCGAGAAGCTGGATGTCCTCCGACTCGAGCAGGTCGCGAACTTCGGCCGCACTGAGGCGCAGGCGCGATTCCATCCGCGGCGTGAAGGTGGTCGGCTGCCGCAGCTCGAGCGCCGCGGAAACCGGCTGTGCCAGGGCCCGCCACCCTTCCAGCCCGCCCATCAGGATTCGCGTCGAGTCGAAGCCGTAGACCCGCAGGCTCCACCACGCCCGAGCCGCGTAGGAGTTGCCGGTGTCGTCGTACAGCACCGCCACCATGCCGTTGCCCAGCCCCGCCCGGCCCATCGCCGCCGTGAACTGGTGCGGGCCGGCCAGGAGCAGCAGGTTGCTATCCTCATCGGGCTCCACCAGGTCGGTGCGCCAGTCGACATACGTGGCCCCGGGAATGTGCCCGGCGGCATAAAGGCGCCGGCCGGATCCGTCCGGCCGCCAGCGCGCGTCGAGAATCTGGAAGCCGGGCCGGGCGATGTTCTCGGCCAGCCATTCGGGCGTCGCCAGCAGCTCCGGTCGCCGGTATCCGATGATCCCCAAGCTCGACCCTCCCGCGAGATGGGACTGCGCGTGGTGCCTCTATCATAGAAACTCATGGTTGGCCCATTCATGCCCGACGACGAGAAGCTGCCCGCGATCCGCGAGGCTCTGCCGGCAACGGCCGCGGGCATCTACCTGAACACGGGCACCTGCGGACCGCTGCCGCGCGAGACGGCCCGGGCGATGGCCGAGCTGGAGGGCATCGAGCTGCGCACCGGCCGGGCCGACATGGCGTACTGGAAAGACTCGGCCGAGCGCATGAACGAGGCCCGCGCGGCGGTTGCGGCGGTGCTCGGGACCGAACCGCGCCGGATGGCGTTGACCCATGCCACGACCGACGGCATGAACGTGGCGACGTGGGCGATCGACTGGCACGCGGGGGAGCGGGTGGTCACGACGTCGCTCGAGCACTCCGGCGCGCTGGGGCCGCTGTGGGCGCTGCGCAACCGCCTTGGAGTTGAGCTGGCCATCGCCGATATCGGCACCGGCGGCGACCCGGCNNTCGATGGCGCGCAGGCGGTCGGCGCGATCCCCGTTTCGGTCGAGGAGCTGGGTGCGGACTTCTACGCCGTTCCGGGCCAGAAGTGGCTGCTCGGCCCGGATGGCACCGGCGCGCTCTATTGCGCGCCGTCGGTCATGGATCGGCCGCGTCTCACGTTCGCGGGCTACGCCGCCTTCGAATCGCTCGACCTGGCCGCCGAGGGCAAGCTCTGGCCCGACGCTCGACGCTTCGAGATCGCCGGCTTCCACCAGCCGTCGGTCCTGGGCTTCGCCCGAAGCACGGCCTGGCTCTCGATGTACGTTGGCCTCGATTGGATCCACGAGCGAACCTCCCGCCTGGCCGGCGAAGCGGCCGCGATGCTGGCGGAGANNGCCGGCTGGAAGCCGGGCCCGGCGTTGCACGAGCTCTCGCAGCGGACGCTGTGCATCGCCCGCACGATCCCGCCGCTCGAGGCCATCCGGATCAGCGTCGGCTTCTACAACACGGAGCACGAGCTGCGCCGCTTCGCCGAAGGCGTGGCGCTGGTCGCGGCCCACACTCCGGAGTCGATCCCGCACCGGCCCGCGATCCAGGTTCTCCGCGGCGGGCTCGAGTAGGGAAGGGGCGCGGGAGTTACTACTGACCCGGGATGGGAACTCGCGCCGACTCCCCGGCGGTGTTGACGGCCGCTACCCAGTAGCACGTGGAGCCGCCACCCGTGGCGACCTCGCCGTTGATGTAGATCTGGGCGCTTCTCGCGTTGGGNNTGGGGCAGGTGACAGGGTCGTGCCAGGTGTCGGTGAAGTTGGTGGGCGCCGGGGGCGTCTTGAGTGGCGGCGTCGGCATTGGGGACGGCGTTTGAGACGGAGTGGGCGATTGAGTTGGGGATGGAGACGGCGTCGGCGTTGGAATGGCGGTGGGAGCGGGAGTAGGTGGCGGCGTGACAACTGCCGTGGGCGAGCTCCCCACCGGCCCACATGCCGCGAGCAGCAGCGGGAGTGCGGCCAGCCAGGACATCGATCCCCGACGTGCGGTTTCCATGCGTAGAACCCCCTGCGAGTTTGCTTCGGACCCCTGCCGAAGACGTGGCCATTGTGGCACCCGCCCGATCTCGTGACCAGACTGGAACTCGCGCCGGCGCGTATGGCGCGGCTCGAGGCTCGAGGCTCGCGCGGCCGCGAGCAGTCGCGGACAGGCTCGGCTCGGGTGTACGATCGCAGCCGGCGGGGGAGTAGCTCAATTGGTCAGAGCACGGCTCTTATACAGCCTCGGTTGGAGGTTCGAGTCCTCCCTCCCCTACCA
>PMIQ01000095.1 GCA_003157175.1 Chloroflexota bacterium | reverse complement strand
CGAAGCCCGGGATCCACTTGATCTTGTCGACCTGCTCCATGATCTGGTAGCGCAGGCTGGCGTCGACCTGCTCGGGCGTCAGCTGGTCGCGAGGGACCTCGTAGACCCGACCCATGCTGATGTACCACTCGTCGACGAGCCGGAAGACGAGCGGCGTGCCGCAGCGCCAGCAGTGCGGGTAGCGGTGGGTGATCGTCTCCAGGCGGTAGAAGCGGTCCTTGTGCTTCAGCGAGTCGATGATGGGCTCGGCCACGTCCCGAACGTCCCGGCCCGAGTACGGCCCGAAGCCCGGGATGACGATGCCGTTCTCGTCGAGGGGGGCGATCATCGGCAGGCCGAGCGACTTGCCCAGGGCGAAGTCCTCGGCCCCGCAACCGGGGGCAATGTGGACGATGCCGGTGCCTTCTTCTTCGCCGACCTCGTCCCAGACGACGACGCGGTGCTCGTAGGCGGGCTTGTCGTCCGGCCCGGCGAACGCGGCCTCGACCGCGGGTAGCTCGTCGAACGGGCCGGCATAGCGCCAGCCTGCCAGCTCCCGGCCGGGCCGCTCTTCCAGGACCTGGAACGGCCCTTCCAGGGCCTGCTTCAGCGTTCCGCGGCCAAGCCAGAAGACCTCGTCGCCCTGGCGGACCTTGACGTAGCGAAGCTCCTCGCCGACGGCGGCGGCCACGTTGGAGGTAAGCGTCCACGGCGTGGTCGTCCAGACCAGCAGCGACTCGCCAGGCCGTTCGGTAAGCGGGAACTTCACGGTCAGGCCGGGGTCCTGCCGATCGGCATAGCCCTCGGTCATCTCGTGCTGGCTGATGCCGGTGCCGCATCGGGCGCACCAGGGCATCGTGTCGTGGCCCTTGTACAGCCAGCCGCGGCTGTGACATTCGGCCAGGAACGACCAGATCAGGAAGTTGTTCTCGTTGGAGAACGTGAAGTAGCTGCCGCCCAGCTCGGGCATTCCCAGCCGCCCCACCAGCATCTCGGCCGTGTCGGTGACCTGGCTGCCGTCGGTGCCGTGAATCGTGACCTGCTGGCTCGGGTCCTCGGCCAGGCGATCGCGCAACCGGCGCAGCTCGTGCGGGTCGTTCCAGTCCATCCACATCCCGAGCCGGATCGACTGCTCCGTCTGGCGCGCGGCGAAAGTGAGGACGCGCTGCTTGCACAGACTGACGAAGTCGGCAATGCCGTAGGCCTCGATATCTCGCTTGTTTGTGAAGCCCAGGTCCTTCTCGACGTTCACCTCGACCCAGAGGCCCTGGCAGTCGAAGCCGTTCTGGTAGCGCTGGTCGCGGCCCTGCATCGCCCAGAACCGCTGAAACAGGTCCTTGTAGGCGCGACCCCAGGCGTGATGAACGCCCATTGGGTTGTTGGCCGTGATCGGTCCGTCCAGAAAGCTCCACCGCTCGCGCCCGGCGTTCTGAGCTCGCAGGCGAGCGAAGGTCCGGCGGTCGCGCCAGAGATCAAGGATCTCGTGCTCCTGGTTGACGAGGTCGGGCTTGGAGCTAACTGGTCGAAACATCGTCCTCGGTGCTCTGAGTGCTCGTGGGCTGTGGACTGTCTGCTGACGACCTCGCCCGGGCCGACCGAAAGGTCGAACGCGGCGGTGCGTCACCTCCGCGCATCAACTCCATGACGAAGCAAGGCGTTCGCGGCTATCCTAACGAACCAGTGACCACTTCAGTCCGTTCGCCGTCTCGTCGTTCAGCATTCAGCGCCGGCTTCCTGTCCTTTATCTTTCCGGGATTGGGCCAGGCCTACGCCGGCGCGTACGTCCGGGCGCTTGTGCTGGCCGCTCCGCTCCTGATCGCCATCGTTGCCGCGATCGCGTACGTCCTCACGAGCGGCATCGTCAACTTCGGCCTGTGGCTCAGCCAGAGCTCGGTCCTCGGACCGCTGGCGATCGCGAATGTCGTGATCCTGGCCTATCGGGCCCTCGCCTCGCTTGACGCCTACCGGCTCGCCATCGAACCGGCGACAGCCGAGACAACCGGCTTCCATCGATTCGGCCGCAAGCACGGACAGATCAATCCGATGTCTCTTGCCGGGCTCGGCTTGATCCTGATCATTCTCATCTCGGGCCATTTGATCGTCGGCTACTGGGACCTCAAGTTCTACAACCTCGCCGTCGACATCCACGCACCTCTCGTCATCCCGACGAACTCACCCGAGCCGTCGTCGACCCCGGAGCCGACGCCCACGTTCCCGCCCCAGGAGACACTGGCACCGGCGGCGACGATCCAGCCCTGGACCGGGACCAGCCGCCTCAACATCCTGCTCGTGGGCATGGACATCGCCGGCAGCCACACAGACTCGATGATCGTCGTGAGCATCGACCCGGTGAGCCATCAGGTCGCCCTGTTCAGCGTCCTGCGTGACGCGCTCGACGTTCCCATGCCGCCCAAGTCTCGGCTGTCGCAGCTGTTTGGACCGACGTTCACTCTTGGCCCTCTCACCAACCTCTGGAAAGACGCCGACCCGTACAGGAAGCTGTTCCCCGGCGGCGGGGCCGACGCGCTCAAGCAGGCTCTCGGCTACACCTTCTTCGGCAATCAGAACGCCATCCAGTACTACGCCGAGGTCGGCTTCTCAGGGTTCGAGAAGGTCGTGGACACGCTGGGCGGCGTGACGATCGACTCCCCCGCCCCCGTCCTGGATGACGGGTACCCGTCGAACACGAGCTACGCCATGCACCTGCACATCTACTTCCCCGCCGGCATCCAGCACCTCGATGGCTACGACGCGCTCACCTACGCCCGCATCGGCCACAGTCCGGGCTCCAGCAACTTCTTTCGGGCCATTCGGCAGCAACAGGTCGTGGTCGCCCTCGAGCAGCAGGCCAACTTCAACGACATCTCAGCCCACCTCAGCGACCTGGTGGATGAACTGGGCCAGTCCGTTCACACCGATATCCCGGAGGGTCCGGACGTGCTCGGGCCGATGCTCCAGCTGGCCAAGACAATCAAGCCGACCGACATCAAGAGCTACGTCTGGGGCACGTCCCATCCCAGCTACTCGGCTATCCGCACAGTCGTGAAGTCCGCCATCGCTCCCGCGGCCGCCCCCGACGAGCTTCAGGCGGCCATCAACGAGGCCGCCGCTATCGTCGTCGAGAACGGCACCGGGATCTCCGGCCAGGACACGACGGTAGCGAACTACCTCCAGGACCTGGGGCTCAACGCCCAGGCGAGCACCGACCAGCCAGCCGTCCTGGGCGGTACGACGAAGCTTCTCTGCGTCAACGGTGCCGACACGCAATTCCCCGCCACGCTGGCGGAGCTGGAACAGACGCTGGGCCTTACGGGCACGCCTTCGGCCAGCCCTTCTGCCCCCGTCCAGATCGTCACCGATACCAACGAGGGGACCCAGTTCGTGATCGTGACAGGCACCGACACGCCCACGCTTACGGCGGCCCCGAACTAATCACGCGCCGCGCCCTCGGAGCCGCCAGGGCGGCCCCTTGCGGGCCGCTCAGGGTGGCCCATAAACCCCCGGGCCGGGGGCGGCCGTTCGCGGCCCGAGTCCTCGTCGAAGCCATCACGCCCCGGCGCCGCATGCCCCGCGGGGGCCGACCAAAGGTGTGCTCGAGCGGGCGGCCCACGCCGCAGCGCCGGGCCCCCGCGCGCCGCAGGCGTCAGGTCTTCTCGGTGACCCGGTATTCCAGGTAACGCCCGGTCAACAGCCGTGTCTGCGCGTCAAGCGCCGGCAGGTTCGTGAAGATGACCCCGACCGCAGGCAGGCACAACCACTGCAGCCAGGACACGAGCTTCATCCTGATCCCCCACTCTTTGGGCCGCGGTGGGGCAAGCTGATCCTCGATGAAAACGAGCACGATCAGCGACGCCAGAGCCCCGGTCAGCAACCATGCTGCGTAGACGGGCAGCTGTTGGCCAAGTGTGGTTGGCCGGAACGAGTCGTTCAGAAGTAGCGGCAGGGTGGGCCCGAACATCAGGACGAACGGGGCCACCGCCCAGTTGATGTGGTCTGACCAGAGGGCCAGCAGCCTGGTGATCCGCTGAAAGAGCGGGATCTCGGAGTGGTCGATGGCGTTGTCAATGTAGTACGGGATGTCCGTGATCCCCCACGCCCAGCGCCTGATCTGCGTGTACTGCTGGACCAGGCTGCGCGGATACGAGCGAGCCCGCACCGCGTCGCCGTAGACGGGCATGAAGAGCGGGACCGACTGGAACTTGCCGCCATAACGGAAGAAGCTCTTCCAGTAGAAGCGGCTGTCCTCCGGAATGGCGTCCGTCGCCCAGTAGTCGACGTCGTGGATGGTCGCCAGCGAGACCGCGTATGAGCTGAAGCTGACCAATCGCTCCGGAGTCAGGTGTCGCCACATCTGGACGTGGGTCGTGCTCACGGCGATCAGCCGGACGGGCAACGGGCACTGCCACAGGTTGTTGTGGAACATCGGGATCGGCTGGTACAGCCGGTGGTAGCGGTCGGGATCGGTCACGAACGTATACGTCAGGTAGCCGAAGTACTGCCGGTGGACACGGTAGTCCGAGTCCAGATCCGTGACGATCACCTTGTCGGGATCGAAGCCCAGCCCGGTAAGCTCCCGGTACAGCCACCGTCCGCCATAGGCCATCGCGCTCGACTTGCCAACCACGACCCCCGGCTCGAGCGGATCGAGGATGTGGAAGAAGTGGCGGAAACTCGACCCGAAGATCTCCCGCAGCCTGACCACGTTCTCGCGGCCCTCGAGGTCGGTCTCGCGGGTGATGATCGCGACCATCTTGAGGTCGCGCGGAAAGTCGGACTCGGCCAGTGCCTTGACGGTCTGGTACAGCTTTTCATAGGGCTCGGTGTATGTAGGAATCAGGGCGACGTGCCAGATCTCGCGTGGGTCAGGCAGCGCCTCTCCCGGGGCGGTCAGCCGCAGCACGCGGCCCAGGTCGCGTCTTTCGGCGATGAGCCGCCGCTGCTCCCGCTGCCCGCCTCGCGCGGCCAGCTCGTTGCCCGATCGGCGCAGCTCCGCGACACGCCGATCGATGAGCTCGATCAGGCCTGGCAGCTCGTCGTAACGGGCCTGTGGATCCGCCAGCGCGAAAGCGCGCTCCCGCCAATCGACCGCCATGACCCTGCGCACCCGGCGGAACGAGATGCACACGCTGACAGCCAGCTCAGCCGCGCGGTACAGCCAGTAGCAGTCGAAGCACAGGACGAACCAGCCCACGACCTGCGGATAGCGCAGCGACAAAGGGATGGGGCCCAGGATCAGCATCCAGGTGACGAGGCCGGGAATGACCTCCAGGACCCGATATCGGCGCGCAGCCCTCTTCTCGACCTGTCCCTCCGCCGGGACGGCGGAGGCGTCTGGTCGAACGGCCGATGAGTCGCGCGCGGCTACCTCACTCACCCGTGTAGATAGGCGTGACCCAATGCCGGAAGGCGTCGAGTCGACCGCGCACAGCGTCGAAGTAGGTCCGACTGATCTTCTTCGCGATCGGCCCGACGTGCCCGTCGCCAACCGGTCGGTGGTCAACCGAGGCCACCGGCGAGACCTGGGCGCCGGTGCCGCAAAGGAAGACCTCGTCGGCAATGTAGAGCTCGGTCCGGTCGATCTGGCGCTCCTTCACCGGAATGTCCAGGTGCGCGGCGATCTCGATGATCCCGGCCCGGGTTATCCCTTCCAGGATGTCGTCGCTGACCGCGGGCGTGATGAGCACGCCGTCGCGGACCATGAAGAGGTTCTCGGCCGAGCCCTCGGCGACGTGGCCCTCCTGGGTCAAGACGATTGCCTCGTCGAAGCCGTTCAGCATCGCCTCGGTCTTGGAGAAGGCCGGATTCACGTAGCTGCCGGTGATCTTGCTGCGCGACGGGATCGAGGTGTCGCTGGTGCGCCGCCATGACACCGTACCAGTTGAGATTCCCTTCTCCGTGTCGATGTAGTCGCCCATGGGAACGGCCAGAACGTAGAAATCGTGGGTCAGGCCGTGCAGCTTCACGCCGATGGCCTCAGTGCTCTTGTAGACCGAGGGGCGACAGTAGGCGTCTTCGCGGAAGCTGTTGCGCCGCAGAACCTGCTTCACGATCTCGGTGAATTCGTCGACCGTGGGCACCTCGGCCATGAGCATGATCTTGCTGGAGTTCCGCAGGCGGACGATGTGCTCTTTGATCCGGAGCGCGTAAAGCTGCTTCTCCTCCGGGTTCCAATACGCCCGGATCCCCTCGAAAACGCCGGTCCCATACATGAAAGCGTGGGTCATGAGCGGAATCTTTGCGTCGCCCAGCCTTACGTATCCGCCCTGGAAGTAGCAGACGAGGTTGGACTGGTCGGGCGCGGTCGCCGCGCCAGCGGCGGGTGCTTGGGCGTGCTCAGTGACCATCGATTCGGCGCTCCTGGTGCTGACCGCCGGCGTGGGCCAGCGTGCCTGTGAGTATACCGCTCGACCCTTCTCACGAGGACGTCGACCGGCCGCCGACGACGACCTCTCGGGCGTCAGACGTGGCCGCCGGCCAGCACCGCCAGCACGACCGCCACATAGACGAGGTAGAACAGGCCGCCGACGAGCAGCGCCCGCCCGTCGAGCCTGCGCCCAGTGAGCATCGGCACGAAGATCGCAACCAACGACAAGAAAGTGATGCCGGCGGAGGCGAAGGCGAGGCCGGCGCCCGAAACCGACCATATCTGCGGGGCGAGGACAAGCCCGATGGAAGTTGGGATGGCGCTCTGGAAGACCATCGCTCCGGTGATGTTGCCCATCGCCAGCGTGTCCTTGCCGCGGCGCACCCACAGGACGCTGTTGAGCGTCTCCGGCAGCTCCGTGGCGATGGGGGCGATGATCAGCGCCAGCAGCGTCCCGTTGACGCCCGGCCCGGACGCCAGGTCTTTCACGGCCTCAACGAAGACCCATGCGCCGCCGATGATGCAGGCCAGGGCGAAGACGACCTGGACCGAGACGATCAGCAACCGCGGCGGCTCCGGGTGTTGCGGCGCGCGGCGGTCCAGCTTGTGGAAGCGCAGCGGTTCGAGACCCTCGTGCTCAGCGGCCTCTGCTTGCAGATGCCCCCACACGTGGCGGCCGTAGATGGCGATGAGAGCCACGGCCACTAGCCGGCGAGGCCACTCGAGCTCCACGGGAAGGAAGGCCGCGCCGATCGCGATGCTGTAGGCCAGCCCGAAATAGGCTATGTCGTGGCTGACCACCCCGCTGTCCAGGGCTAAGGTGATCCCCGCAGCCCGGCGCCGGCGCATCAAGCAGACGGCTGCTCCGGTTACGAACATGGCCAGAGTCGCCAGCATGAACGGGGCGCCAAGAATGGCCCCGACACCGATCTCGCTCGCGGAGACACCGCCGCCGAACACGATGGCGATCAGCGGAACCATCGTCTCCGGCAGGGCCGTACCGATGGCCGCAAGCACGGAACCGATAGCCCCCTCACCCAGCTCGAGCTTGTGGCCGAACCATTCGATGCCGTTTGTGAAGAGCTCGGCTCCGGCGAGAATGACTGCGAACGCCACGGCCAGAAAGACGACGTCCAAGCTCAGCCTCCAGCCCCCAGCGCGGCGCTCAGGCATATGGCCGCCAGCACGACCACGGCTACCGCGACCATCCGTCGCTCGCCCGCCGCGGCGAAGCCGAACAGCGATGCGATCACTCGGATCGACGGCGTAAGTATCACAGCAAGGAGCCCGAGCCACAGAAAGCCGGCCGGCTTCAGCGACGCCAGATCAACCGTCAGTCTCTGGAGGTCGAATGGCGGAAACGGCCGATCCAGCGGGCCGATGTGCGCGGCGATCATGCCGGCGATGCCGATAGCCAGCAGCGCAACGCTGACGATCGCGCCCGCCCCCAGCACGAGCCCCACGGTCCGCTCCAGACGCCCGGCCTTCATCCGAAGCCTCGCAGCGCCATCTGGGCGGCAGTGATTACCAGGACGGCAACGAACAGCAGCCGCAGAATACCCAGGTCGACACGGTCAGACAGGCGCGATGCCAGGCTCGCCCCGGCGAAGACGCCCAGTGCCGTTGGCGCCGCCACGTAGGGGTCGATGCCCCCGCGGAACAAGTAGATCAGAGCGCCGGCCGACGCGGTCACGCCGATCATGAGGTTGCTGGTGGCAGTCGCCACGCGAATCGGCACGCCCATGATCAGGTTCATGACGGGCACCTTGACGATGCCGCCTCCGACGCCGAACAGGGCGCTCACGACCCCGGCCAGCAAGCTACCAAGCACGCCGCGACCGAGGTTGCGAACGCGATATCCGGGACCCGACAGGGACGCCATCAGTCCGCCGCTGCCGGCAGGTTCCGCGCCTCCAGACGGCCGCTCGGCCCGTTCGGCCGCTTCCGGGGAAACTTCGCCTGATGAGTCGCCGTTGGGTCGGCCGCTGGTGTGACCGGAGTCGCGGCCGTTCGGCGCGCCGCCGGCGTCGCGGTTGTCGCGGGCGTCCCTGGCCCGGACCATCGTGAGCGCGACATACATGAGCAGGGCCGCGAACATCACGGCCAGCAGGCGATCGGGCACCAGGAACGCCACCAGCCCGCCGGCCATGGCTGCGATCGCCGTGAACATCTCCAGCGTCATGCCGAGCCGTAAGTTCGCGACGTCGCGCTGGAGATAGACGGAGGCGGCCGCGCTGCTGGTCACGATGACGCAGACC
>PMIQ01000219.1 GCA_003157175.1 Chloroflexota bacterium | reverse complement strand
GTCTCGCCTACAGGAGCTGGTTGACCAGGGCCTCGATCTGAGCAAGCGACGCCGGCGTGTCGGTGGCGATGATGGCAACGAGATTCGATCCCTTCGTTGCAACCACGCCCTCGTTGTCCTTTCCCCCGCCGAGAGCCTGCGAGAAGGAACGAGCCTGGTCGCCTACGCCGGACACGCTCGCGTATGGCACCGGGTATTTGCTGCTGAACAGCGAAATGGATGAGGGATCGATGTTTTTGATCAGCTCGATGATCACGTTCAGGCTTGTGCCTTTGTACTCGCACGCCACGCCGGTCGCGCCGGCGGGAAGCGATGCGCCTCCGCCGCCTGCGACGGAGACTGGATCCGGAAGGCTTATGCCTAGGGCCGCGCCGACCGTGGCGCCGGTGGGGCAGCTGCCCGCAGCGGTGGTTGCTGCCTGGCTCGAGACCGGGGCTGTGGTGGTCGACGTGGTGGCCGCTGAGGTGGCCGCCGCTGGCGTGGCAACGGTCGACGGCGCTCCGCCGCCCGAACCTCCGCAGCCCGAGAGGGTCACGCCGAAGACAAGCGCGGTAGCAACGAACCAGCGAGAGCTGCTGTGCGACACGTGAGGAGCCTCCTACCGTGAAGGTCGCGTCCCCGGGACTGCTGGAAAAGCTCCGACGGGGGCGGCTCCTCGGCACGTTCAGGTTACGCGATCCGCTCCTTCATCTGTGGGGTGGGGCAGGCCTGTCTCGACAGCTGCCCAGATCCGCTCACAGATTTGACGAGCGAGCAGGTGGCTCCCGTAGTCGGCCGGCGGGCGTCTCGCGCTGAGAGGGCGAATCTTCGGCGCAACCACCGAGGACCACGTGGACCCCGACACCGACGCGCTTCTGTTGTTCGATCCCGATCCGATCCGGTCCGGGGCGGCTACTGGTATCCGCCGGGCGGTCGTATCGAACCTGGAGAGTCACCGGAAGGGGCCGCGCGCCGCGGGCTCATCGAGGAGGTCGGTCGCGACGTGCCCGACCTTGGGCCGGTGGTGCTCCGACGGTGCGCCCGCTTTACGTATGGCGGTCAGCGGCTCGACCAGGATGAGTGGCATCTGCTCGGGCGTGTCGATTCGCCCGTGGTCGGTCCGGGGCGTGCGGGCGACGGGGAGGCAGCGGCCCTAGCCGCGCACCGCTGGTGGTCGCTCTCGGACCTTCGAGCTTCGGGCGATCGTTTCTTCCCGGAAGGTCTGGTCGAAATCGCGGAGCGGCTGGCGGCTGAGACTCGCGGGCGATGACCTCGCGGCCGAGTCGCGCCGGGGCCTGGCGCGCCAGGTCGATCGGGAAGTCCGTTGCGGCCGGTCCCAGCTACCCCGTCGCGGCCAGCCCGACCGCTATCACGGCCCACGGGACCATCATGCTGGCCACGACCACGGGAGCGTTAACCCGCGGCATCCCGGCGCCGAAGATCGCCAGGACGCCGGCGGGCACGAAGACCCAGCCGGTCAACGGAACCAGGAGGGTAAGGAAGAAGTAGCCGCTCGCGGCGCCGTACAGGAGCGGCTGTCCGAGGCGCCATCCTGTCGCGGAAAGGACCGCACCGGCCAACGTCGCGGCGGCCAGCGCCGCCATCAGCGCCCAGAAGAAGGTTTCTCGCGGACTGTTGCCGCCGTGGACGCTGCCGTAGTTAACGATGAGACTGTTCACGGCCACAGCGCCGATGATCGCGGCGACGATCAATGACGGAACCACGGCCCTTGGCCGGCGCTTGTTGCCCGATCCGACGCTCTGCATCGGCGACCTGGTTTCCCTCGAAACTGTGGCTGGAGTCGCTTGCCCGCCACACACTAGCATCGGTCCGGAGGTCGGTCGGCTCCAACCCGAGGCGGCGTTCGAGCGCAGTTGCGGACGGGTCCGCCTCATTTCAGGACTTCTCGGGTGCCACCGTGCTATGAATAATCGGCACAGCGCGGGCGTAGCGCCCGCTTCGCTGGGTTCTTGCTCTCCCGCCGAAGGGTGGGCGGAAACGAGAGGTGTTTCAAATGAAGGCTTCCATTTCGCGCTGGCGACTCATCCCGCTCGTCGGGGCGCTGCTGTTCGCCGGCGTAGCCTCCGTCGCGTTTGCCCTGGGCGTCTCCTCCGGAGGTTCGAGCTCCGCCTTTGCGGCGCAGGCGACGACCATTCCGGGTCATCCCGAGCTCGGGCCCGGGTGGACGGCTCCCGGCGGTCTCCACGGTACGGTTGGCCAGGTCGCGATCACGATCACGAAGATCGACGGCAGCACTCTCTCGCTGGCGACGACCGACGGCTGGACCAGGACGATCGACGCCACCGGCGCAACGATCACAAAGGGCGGACAGACGATCGCTCTGACGGACCTGAAGGTCGGCGATCAGATCAACTTCCGTGAGGCTCGCCAGTCGGATGGCAGCTACAAGATCACCACGATCGTGGTCGTCTTGCCTACGGCCTCCGGAACGGTCACCGCGGTCGGCTCCGGGTCCGTCACCATCACCCAATCCGGCGGCTCCACAAAGACGCTCACGCTGACCGGATCCACCACCTACGCCGAGGCCGGCGCCTCGGTCACCGTGAGTTCGGTGGTGGTCGGCTCGCGGATCTCCGCCCAGGGCACGGTCGACTCGGCCGGTAACTTCACCGCCACCGCCGTCACGATCTCACCGACGTCCGTCCAGGGAACGGTCGCCAGCAAGACGGCCACGACGATCGTGGTGACGACCACGGCCGGCAAGACGGTCACGGTCGACGTCTCGTCAGCCACCAAGTACTCGGTGCGCGGCGTTTCCGCTCCGACTCTCGCCAACGTCGCCGTCGGCGACCGGATCGCGGCCCAGGGCACGCTCAACGCCGATGGCTCGCTCGCCGCAACGATGGTCCAGTCGGGCCCGAAGGACCAGCCGGGCTTCGGCGGGTTCGGTGGCGGCATGGCCCCTGGCGGGCCCGGCCGCGGTGGCTTCGGCGGGCGAATGGGCCACCCGAGCCCGGCGCCGTCGGCCTTGCCATCGAGTCCGAGCGTCTAGCGCCGGCGGGCCCTTCCCCGTCCGAAACGCCGGCGAGCGTCGCCTGAGCCCGTCCGCCGGGCCGCCGACCATCGTCGTTTGACCGTTCGCCTGCCGCGGCGCCAGAATCGATCATGGTTCTGCTGATAGTTGTGGCCTTCGTCGCGGGACTCGTGACCGCGGTGTCTCCGTGCGTGCTCCCGATCCTGCCGATCGTGCTCGCGACCGGGGCGGATGGAGATCGGCGCCGGCCGTACCTGGTGATCGCCGGCCTCATCGCCAGCTTCTCGTTCTTCACCCTCGCCAGCGTCCAGATCATCGACGCCCTGAACTTGCCCAGCTCAACTCTGCGGGATGTGGCCATCGTCGTCATCGCCCTCTTTGGGCTGACCCTGCTCGTGCCCGCTCTGGCGGTCGCGTGGGAACGTGCCACCGCCCGCATTCCGGCGGTCGGCGCGAGCCTGGCGAGGCCCGGAGTGGCTGGAGGCCTGATCACGGGCGTCGGCCTGGGCCTCGTCTGGACCCCCTGCGCCGGGCCGATTCTCGGTGCCATCACCAGCCTGGCAATTACTCAGCCGGGCTCGACCTCGACGCTGACGCTGGTTGTCGCCTATGCCATCGGCGCCGGTCTGCCTCTGCTGGCGATCGCGCTCGGTGGGCGCGCGGCGCTGGCCCGGCTTCACCTTCGCTCGGCTTCGGCCCGGGCCGGCCAGGTCTTCGGTGTCGTGGTCCTCGCGACCGCGGGTCTGATGGCCGTCGGCGCCGACACGACGATCTCAGCCGATCTCACGAGCGCGCTGCCCGACTGGACCAACACGCTGCAAACGCTCGAGCGATCGAACCCGGTGCAGGTGGCCCTCAGCGACATCGGCGTGGGCCCGGCATCCACGACGGCCGTCCGCTCGGGCTCCGGGCCGCAGGGCGGCCCGACGGCTCCCGAATTCACCGGCATCGACCACTGGCTGAACTCGCCTCCGCTGACCATGGCCGCCCTGCAAGGCAAAGTCGTCCTGGTCGACTTCTGGACCTACAGCTGCATCAACTGCATCCGGACGCTGCCGTACGTCGAGAGCTGGTATCAGAAGTACGGTTCTGAAGGCTTCGTCGTGGTCGGCGTGCACACGCCCGAGTTCGCCTTCGAGCACGACACGGCCAACGTCGCCGCCGCGATCACCCGCTTCGGGATCACGTATCCGGTCGCCCAGGACAACGAGTACGCCACCTGGACCGCGTACAACAACGAGTACTGGCCGGCGGACTACCTGATCGACGCCACCGGCCATGTCCGGGACACCCATTTCGGAGAGGGGGACTACCTCCAGACGGAGGCTGAGATCCGAAGCCTTCTGGTCGAGGCCGGCCAGGCCGCACTGCCGAGCCCGGCCGTTTCGGAGGCCACGCCGCCCTTCATCCAGAATGAGACGCCGGAAACCTACCTCGGCACCAATCGGGTCGATTCCTTCGTCGGTGGCCAGCCCCAGGCCGGAAAGGGGCAGTTCTCGTTCCCCGGCCAGCTGCCGGACGACCAGTTCGCAGTTTCGGGGACATTCGACTTCCAGCCCGAGTACGTCGTCGCCTCCGATACCGGCGACAGGCTCGAGATGTCGTTCATGGCTCGAGACGTCTACCTGGTGATGGCCGCCGACTCCCCGGTTCAGGCCAGCGTAGCGGTCGTCGGGGCAAAGGCCGGCGCGACCGAAGACGTGAGCGCCGGTGGCACCCTGGTCATCGGCCAGGCCCGCCTCTACCACCTGGTCCATCTCGATGCCCCCGCCTCCGCAGTCGTGACGATCACCTTCAACAGTCCGGGCGCGCGCGCCTACGCCTTCACCTTCGGCGGCTGATCCCGGCTGACCCGGCCGACAGCGGACTCGCTTTCGACCGCGCCGGCGAGTCGCGACCGTATAGACTGGCAGGCGTCATCGCGGAGTCGGTGAGGGAGGGTTAGTCGGGGTGGTGATGGGTCGGGGACGTCGCCGGGCCACCATTCTGGGGCGGCGGTGAGCTTCTACGACGAGCCTCCGTCTTATGTGAAGCCGGGGCTTCGGCGGGCTCGGGAAGCCCTCAACGCGGTTCTCTCGGCCGCGATCGCGGTCGTCGTCATAGTCGCGTCCGTGACCGTCGCGAGAGTCGGCGCCGAAGCCCTTCTCGGCCAGTGCACGCCGCCATGGCTCGCCGGCACGGACCCTCAGCTCTGTCTCAGTGCCCAGGTCAGCCAGGGGACGCTCATCGTGTCGGGCGGCACCAGCCTGACCGACGGGGCGATCGTCCAGGTCTGGGCGGATGACTACGGTACCGGCCCCAACGAGCATTGGGGCATCGACCCGGTGAACGTCACCGTCGCCGGCGGGAGTTTCGGCCAAACCTTCGATGTGTCCGGTTGGGGGGCCGGCACGGTAACGGTCACTGCCTTCTTCGAGATCGGCGCCGGTCAGCCCCAGGACGTCATCGACCGGTACGGGGTCAACGGCGAACGACTGAACGGGCCCGATGTGAGGCTCGACTTGAGTGGCAGCGACCCGGCCCCTCAGGCCGTCCAAGTGTCGACGGACGTGGATCTATCCGCGGGGTAGCCCGGGGGCGATCCAGCCGCGCTGCCACGCTGCCGCCGACCCGCGCGATGCGCTGGGCGGGGGTGGGCCCGACTGGCTCCATTGATCCATTGCGGCTTCCGTCGCGGGGCAGGAACATGAGGCTCGTCGTGGCGTCCTGCCGCGCCGATCGAGGCCTTCATGGCAAGCACCGCTCGCGGACGAGGCCCGGACGCGCGATGGCGCTCGAGCTCGGGACGGGAGACGTGAAGTGATTTCGATGCGGTGGACAAAGCCGTTCGTGGCGCTGCTTGCGGTCGCGGCGATGAGCACCCCGACTGCCGCCGCGGCGGCAATGCCCGCCGGGCAGGCCCCGACGGGCGCCGCCACGGCCCAGGCCGCGATAGCCCAGGCCTCAACCCCGGCCGCCGACCCCGACGCCGTCAGCCTCAGAGGTACCTTGCGCCTGGCGATCGCCGACGATTTCGAGGGCGGCCGCTCGCAGACCCTCTATTCCATAGACAATGCCGCCGGCTCCACCCCGATCACCGTTTCCGGGACGGGCGCGGACAAGCTCGACGGTGCGCTGGTCCATGTCTCCGGCCGCAGACAGGCCGATGGCAGCGTCGCCGTCGCGGCCGGCTCGTTCGTCGTCGAGAAGACCGCCGCCGCCAACCCGGCTGCAGCCGCGCTCGGCTTCAGGACCCAGGCAGACAACGCCTCGCCGGCCGTGGCCGCGAGCCAGACGGTCGTCGTCGTCATCGCCGACTACTCCGATCTCACTGGCTATCCAGTCACCGTGGCCCAGGCCCAGAGCACCTTCACCAGCTCGTCGGCGTCGGTCCATTCCTACTTCGAGGCCACGTCGCGCGGTCGCCTGAGCACCACGACCACGGTGCTGGGACCGTGGCATCTGGGGATCGCCCAATGCGCCGGTGGAGCGTCGAGCTGGTCCTTCAGTGCCTCTATGCGCGCCGCTGTCGCCGCGGGCACGGCGCACGGGTACAACCTCAACGCCTACGACCACTTGGTGCTCTGGACGAAGACGCCCTGTAAGCAGGGCTGGGCGGGCGTGGGCGCGCTGCCCGGCTCGGGCGTCCAGATCGATGTCGACTGGGCCACATACCCCAATGACGAGCCGGCCGTCTCGACGATGGTGGCTTCGCACGAGCTGGAACACAACCTGGGCCTGGCCCACTCGAACGGCCTGGGGTGCTTCAACGGCTCCGGCATGCAGGTCGAGCTCGTCGGCACGTGCTCGGACTACGAGTACATGGATGAGTACACGACCATGGGTCTGGCGGGGGACGCCGATCACGCCCTGCTCGACGCGAATCGTCTGGAAAGCCTCGGCTGGCTGGACCCCGGTGAATCCCGGACCGTGACTGCCGTGGGCATTTACTCGCTTGTGCCCGTCTACTCGAGCGTCCCCGGAGTCCGCTTGTTGCGCATCGCCAGACCGACGCCCGTCCTCCCCGGCGAACAGTCGGGCGCCTGGACGCTTGAGCTTAGATCCACGCTGACCGGGACCGACTGGGACCAGTTCGCCAGCGTCCCGTTTTACCCCGTTACGACCGGCGTGACCATTCGCTATTCGGAGGACGAATACGGCGCATCGGGCGTGTCCGGCGAGAGCTATCTGATCGACACCGTCGCCAATGGCGACGACGTCGCGGGCATCTCCTTCTGGGACTCGCCGCTGCAACCGGGGAACACCTTCACCGACCCGATCGGTGGGTTCACGATCACGGTCAACTCCGTCGACGGATCCGGGGCCAGCGTCACGATCGGCGACATCCAGGCGCCCAGCGCTCCGCTCTCGCTCGAGGCGACGGCCCTCCCGACAGGGGGCGCCGAGCTCGACTGGCAGGCCGCGTCGGACAACCTGGGTCTGGGCAACTATCGGATCTACCGCGACGGCGCGTACATAGCGACGGTGGCGGCCGCGACTCTCACCTACGAAGATCCGCCGGCCGGCTTCGGCGGGCTCCACACCTACGCCGTGACCGCGGTCGACACCGCGGGCCTGGAGGGCCCTGCTTCGACCGCCAGCGCCACTCTGGTTCCGCCGCCCAGCGCGCCGCAGTCGGTGACCGCGACACCGGGCAACGGCGCCGTGCTGGTCAGCTGGAACGCACCATCGCAGGGCGCGCCGATAACCGGCTACACCGTCACCTCCAACCACGGCCAGACCTGCACCACGACCGGCGCCACGAGCTGCATCGTGGCCGGGCTCAGCGGCTGGACCTCCTACACCTTCACGGTCACGGCCACTAACTTGGTGGGGACCGGGCCTGCCTCGAGCGCCACCGCTGCCGTGACGCCGTTGCTGGTCCCGGGCCGCCCAACCGCGGTGTCGGGCGTTCCCGGCGACACCACCGTGGCTGTGACCTGGACCGCACCCGACGATCCGGGCTCCAGCCCGATCGACGGCTACACGGCGACCTCGTCACCGGGCGGCCTCACCTGCTCCCCGAACCCCGGCGATCTCTTCTGCACCGTGGGTGGCCTGACCGACGCCGTGCAGTACACGTTCACGGTCACCGCGACCAACGAGCTGGGCACCGGTCTGCCGTCCGATCCGTCACCCGCGGTGACGCCGCGAACCCACCCCGACGCCCCCGTCGGCGTAGGCGCGGTCGCCTCCAACGGCTCCGCGCTCGTCTCCTGGGGCGCACCTCCCTCGAACGGCGGCAGCCTCGTCACCGCCTACGATGTCGTCTCCACGCCGGGCAACCTGAAATGCCACACGACCGGGGCGCGGTCCTGCACCGTTTCGGGACTGACGAACCGGGTCTCGTACACCTTCAAGGTCACGGCCAACAACGTCGCCGGGCCGAGCGACCAATCCGCAGCCTCGCCGGGCGCGATGCCACTCGCCGGAGCCACGTACGTGACCCTCACCCCGAACCGGCTGGTGGATTCCCGAGCCGGCACGCGCCTCGGGTTCGCGGCGTCGCTNNGCCGTGACCGGCAACCTGACCGTCGTGAACCAGGGCTCCTACGGCTACCTGAGCCTGACTCCGAACAAGCCCGTCGGAACGCCGGCGACCTCGACGCTCAACTTCCCCAAGGGCGACACGAGGGCCAACGCCGTGACCGTTCCGCTCGGCGCGGGCGGGCAGCTGTGGATCACGTTCGTCGGCACTTCGGGCAAGCAGGCCGACGCGATCTTCGACGTCACGGGCTACTTCGTGGCGAACACCGGCGGTGCGACCTACCTGCCGCTCACTCCGAACCGGGTGCTGGACTCGCGCAGCCCGACGAGGCTCGGCATGTCCGCATCGCTGACCTCCGGCACGCCGGCGAGCTTCCGGGTGACCGGGCTGTCGTCCGATCCCCAGCTGAACGTCCCGTCCAGCGCGATCGCGATCGTCGGTAACGTGACCGCCGTGAACGAAAGCTCGGGCGGTTACTTCACCGTGACTCCAACCAGGCCCGGCGGCTTTCCCGAGACCTCGACGCTCAACTTCCCCACGGGCGACACGCGGGCCAACGCGGTGACCTTGCCACTCGGAGCCGGCGGCGTGCTGTGGGTCACGTTCGAAGGCAAAGTGGGCACGCATGCGGACGTTATCTTCGACGTGACCGGCTACTTCGTCCCCGACACGAGCGGCGCAACCTACGTCGCCCTGACTCCGAACCGTCTGGTCGACTCGCGCGCGGGCGAACGCATGGGGCTGTCGGCGTCCCTGACGTCCAGAGTGCCGGCCGAGTTCGCAGTGGTGGGCCAGTCGGGCGACTCGGCGCTGAATGTCCCAGCGGGCGCGGTTGCGATCACGGGCAACCTGACGGCCGTCGGCGCGACCTCCGGCGGTTACTTCTCTCTGACCCCGGACGACCCGGGCGGAGTGGCGACGACATCGACGCTCAACTTCCCGAAGGGCGATACGCGAGCGAACGCGGTCACGATCCCGCTGGGGAGCGACGGGGGCTTGTGGGTCCAGTTCGTCGGCGTCACCGGAACCCACGCCGACGCCGTTTTCGACGTCTCAGGCTACTTCACGATGAACTGAGTTTTGGGCCCGGGCGGCGGCGCCGCCCCTTGCGCGCCGCCGGCGCCCCGGAATCCGGCGCGACTTCTTCCTGGCGCCGCTCCACCTCGTCGGCGCGCCGCCGCTGCACGTCCAGCACTTGCTTGAACTGCTTGGCCAGACCGGTCCGCATTCCCGCCCGTGTCTGGGCCTCCGCGTCTCGATCTCGCCGCCTTTCCCGGGCCGCCTCGGCGGGTGGAAGATCGTCCTCGTCCATTCGATTTGGCTCTCGATCTGGCTCCACTTGCCGGACCATGTTCGAGCGACCTGCTACGATCCGGAACAGATGGAACTCTACGGCGTCCGTATCCCCACCATCGTCACCGACAACGTCGCCNNCACAGCGAGCCGAGTCACGTGCTTACCTGGATGTCGGCGCGCGGCCTGCTCTTCTGCCGTCGCTCCCAGATCCGCGAGATCATGAGACCGGTCTGGCTGCCCGTCGAGCCGCGCCGGTTGGGGTTGTGCGACGGCCTTCATCGCGACGATCACGAGTTCGTGGACCCGGCCGCCGTTGCGGCCGATCGAAGCTGAGGTCAAATGCGAGTACGCAAGGCGGTCTTTCCCGCGGCGGGTTGGGGAACCCGCTTTCTTCCCGCCACCAAGGCCCAGCCGAAGGAGATGCTCCCGCTCGTTGACAAGCCGATCATCCAGTACGCCGTCGAAGAGGCGGTCGCGGCCGGCATCGAGCAGGTCATCATNNGTGCGCCAGAAGGAGCAGCTCGGGCTGGGCCATGCCGTTCTGGTGACCAAGGAGCTCGTAGGCCACGAACCGTTCGCGGTGATCCTCTCGGACGATGTGGTGGTTGGCGAACGGCCCTGCATCGGCCAGCTCATCCACGCCTATTTGGAGACCCACTCCTCGGTCGTAGCCGTGACCGAAGTGCCCCATGAGGAGACGTGCCGCTACGGCATCATCGACGGCCACCTCGCCGACGGCGGCATGGATCCCCGGCTGTACAAGCTTTCGGGGCTGGTCGAGAAGCCCGACCCGGCCGACGCGCCGTCCGATCTTGCGATCATCGGCCGCTACATCCTGACCCCCAAGATCTTCGACAAGCTGGAACAGACGCCTCGCGGCGCCGGCGGAGAGATCCAGCTGACGGACGCCATCGAGGCCTTGATGCAGGAGCAGGACGTGTACGGGTATGCGTTTGAGGGCAAGCGCTACGACGCGGGCACCACAATGGGTTGGCTGAAGGCGTCCGTTGAGCTGGCAATGCAGCGGCAGGACATCGGCGAGGAGTTCAGGCGATACTTGCAGGGGCTCGACCTGAGTTAGCCTGCCCCGACGGACCGGCCGCGCCGGCCCGGGGTAATCGATAAAAGCTCCGGCGCAACCGCAGCCGGCATGTTGAGGACTTGTGTGGCCGATATCGGACAGGTAATCGCGGGGCGCTACCGGCTCATGGAGCTGCGCGATGAAGATGCAGTCTCGACGGTCTTCCGCGCCAGCGAGACCGAAAATGGCCGTGTCGTCTCTGTCAGGGTGCTGCGCCCCGAGTTTGGCACCGACGCGGACTTCGTGGCCGAGTTCCGCCTCGCCATGCGAGCCGCGGCCGGCCTGAACCACCCCAACCTCGTCGCCATCTACGACTTCGGCGCAGACGGCTCGAA
Source organism: Chloroflexota bacterium (assembly GCA_003157175.1). Lineage (GTDB taxonomy): Bacteria > Chloroflexota > Limnocylindria > Limnocylindrales > CSP1-4 > Fen-1039. The sequence continues at coordinate 20,824 of PMIQ01000219.1, read as the reverse complement.
CGCGTTCGTCGTCAGCGAGTTCGTCGACGGCCAGGAGCTGGGCTCGCTCCTGGCGCGCAATGGACCCGTTCCTCCACGCCGGGCCGCCAGCGTCGCCAGCGTGGTGGCGGGGGCAGTGGCCGCGGCCCACGATCGAGGCATCGTCCACGGTGGCGTCCGGTCCGGCAGCGTGCTCGTTACCCGCGACGGGCAGATCAAGCTCGCGGACCTCGGTCTCGCCCGTGCCCTGGCCGAGTCTTCCTTACGGCCGGCGCTCTCTGTCGAGGAGACGTGGTATCAGAGCCCCGAACAGGCGAGAGGTCGCCGCGCCACCGACGCGTCGGACATTTACGCCCTGGGCGTCCTCCTGTTCGAGCTGCTGACCGGCCGCGGCCCGTGGGACGGCGCAACGGCCGATGCCGTGGCGAAGGCCAAGCTGGCAGACCCCATGCCGGTCCCGTCCGACTTCCAGGGCGCCGTTCCGGCCGAGATCGAGGCCGTCGACCGCAAGGCGATGGCAGCCGACCCGACCAGGCGATTCGATTCGGCCGGGGCACTCGCGGACGCGCTCGAGGCCGTGATCACGCGGCTGGATGCGCAGCTCGCGACGCAGACCGAGGATGACGCGGAGGCCGAGCAGGAGTCACGGAGCGCGGCTAATGTGGCGCCCGAACCCGTGCTCGAGCGCCAGCCATACGCCAGGCCGGTCGTGCCGCCGATCCCGGTCGTGGGCGCCATCCCCCCGATCCCGCCCGCTCCGCTGGCAAGGCCGGTGGTCTCGCCGCCGATCCCGCCGACTGCGCCGCTGGTCCGTCGCCCCAACCCGACCGCCCACGTCACGTACGCCGCCGATGCCTACGCGAACGACGCGGCGGCCGACGACGACTTCGCCCCCGCCGCCCGCGGCCGAAGCGGCTACTCGCCTGACGGCACGGCCAACCGGGTGACCCGCCGGATCAACCCGATCGAGCCGGAGGCCGAGCAGTTCGAGGACGATGCGCCCCCCGTCAGCACCTGGGCCTGGGTGGCCGGTTTCCTGGCGCTCTTCCTGGTCACTCTCATAGGCCTGACGATCTATCTGCTGATCAGCCGGGGGTCGTCGGGCTCAACTGTGTACGCGCCGGACCTGGTGAACGTTTCCTACAGCGTCGCCCAACAGACCGTCCAGTCCGCTGGGCTGCAGCTCTCGGTATCCGCGACCGCGACCAACGATGGCAGTCAGACGGATCAGACGATCGTGTCCCAGAATCCGGCATCCGGCGCCGCGATGAGCGCGGGCGGCACGATCTACGTCGTTGTCGTAAGCGGCACGGCCACGGTCGTCGTCCCGGACGTGAGGGATCTGACCGAAAGTGACGCGCTCAACGCACTCTCGACGGCTGGCTTGACCGCGGGCAACCGCACGGAGGCCTACGATCCAACTATCCCCGAGGGGCAGATCGTCAGCAGCAACCCGAAGACGGGTGTGACCGTCTTGAAGGGCACGCCCGTCGACTACGTCGTCTCGATGGGGCCCACGCCCACGGCCTCGCCGACGCCGTCGTCCACGCCCACTCCCTCGCCGACGCCGACGCCGACGCCGACGCCGACGCCCACCCCGATCCCCACGGCGGCCCCCACACCGACCCCGACCCCGACGGCGGCCCCGACTCCGACCGCCACCGCTTAGCTCTGAGTCGCCCTCCCGCGAGTCGCCCTCCGGCTTCGGGTCGCCGGCCCGATCAGGTCGTGGTCAGGGTCGTGGTCGCCAGCGCCTGATCGCCACTGCCAGTCGTGACAAGCACGGTGGCCTGGCCGATGCCGGGCGTCGCCCCGGAGATGGTCACCTTCCAGGCGGCTGTGCCGGTCTGATCGGTGGTCAGCTGGGGCGAGACGATCGGCCCCAGCCCGGCCACCGTCACAGTGAAGACGACCTGCGCCCCAGCCAGCGGGCCGCCGTTGGAAGAGGTGGCGTGGGTCGTCAGCTTGAGCGTCGTGGGGCCTTTAGCCCCGAACTTGGCCGGCGAAGCCGACAGGTGCGCCGCCAGCTGGCCGAACGACCGCTTGACGGTCAGCTGAGCCGTGCTCACGTTGCCGGCCTGATCGGTCGCCGTCACCAGGATTGAGTTCGATCCCGCGACCAGACCCACCGTGATGGCGAACTGACCGTCCTGGCCCACGACTTTGGTACTCAGCCCGCCACCGGGCGACTGCTTGTTGCGGATCGTCACGGTCGAACCCGGGTCGCTCTTGCCCGAGACGACGACCGAGCTGCCCGACTGCGAGGCGCCGTCCGCTGGCGAGCCGATCGACAGCTTGGGCGGCACGGTGTCCAGGATGAAGATGACCTCCGGCGACGGCTGGCCCTCGGTGCTGGGCGTCACCAGCGCCGCCGCGAAGGTATTCGTGCCCTCGACGAGGGTGATGGCCGGAGTGCTGAAGTCCGCCGTCGTTCCGACATCTACCTCGGCGACCTGGCTTCGCGTCCCGTCCGAGGCGATGACGTAGACCCTGACCTTGTAGCCCGTCTTGCCGACCACTGCGGCCGGGACGCTGCCCGACAACGACACCGTGGCCTGGTTCGTGTAACCGTCGCGGGCGGGCGCGTCGAGGACCGGAGTGTCGAGGGCTACGCCCGAGGGTGCCACGGTGGCGGGTGCGATGGATGAAACCTGCGAGATGGCGCTGTCGAACGCCTGCGCGACCTGGCCGACCACACTCACCAGGATGTTGCCGCCCAGGATCAGCATCGCGACGCCCATGACGAGGAACACGGCGATGACGCCGATGCCGAGGGGAGGCGGAACCCCTTTGCTGGTTCGGACCGGCCGGTATCGGCGCACTAGCTCCCGTGATGGGGCCGAGGCCTTTATCTGATTTGACCGCAGCCGATCGCCCGACGGCGGTAGGGGTCGAACGTGGGCCGCTCGGCGTTCTCGCATCGGCATGGCTCCATTGTCGCATCAGTCAGGCGTAATCCGGGGCGGCAGTTTCTCGTTTGCTTCCGGCTGCCCCTGCCGACACCCTCTTAGAACGACCAGCCGTCCTCCGCGTGACGAGCGTGCGCATTGCGGGCGGATGGATGTACTCTGCTGCAGAGAGCGGACTTCCAGGAGTGTCCGCTACGGTACGAGGCTTACTGGTGGAGGCTCGCAACCCCAAGCCCGATCGGCCCCGCACCCCTGATACCGGCGCAGCCGGACGCCAGGCCTCGCCTGTGCGAGGGGGCGTAGTGCCCGTGCGCAGCGATCCGCGACGTGCCCCGTTCCCCGTTTCAGGCCGGATCGCCACCCGGCCGATGCCGCGCACTTACCCGATCATCACCCACGCGGAAACCGGACAGCGGAGCCGCTACGCATCGATGCCGGGTATCCGATCCGGCTTCGGGCTGCCGAACCTGCGTCGCAACGTCTGCCCGCATTTCTACATGACGGGCAGCCGAGGCGCGATCCCGATCCAGGCCCCGCATCTGCTCAAAGCCCTCATCCGCCAGGAACAGAACGTCTCGCGCTGCCAGTTGCGCGGCGGCGTTCACCTCGAGCAGGGCTACGTGAACGACGTCTGCCTGACGCCGAGATTCAACCAGTGCGTCTTCTACGAAGACGAACTGACGAAGGATTGACGAAGAGCATCGCCCGCGCTCGCGCGACCCTCGGCTACCCTGAGGCCCTTGCCGCCCTTGAATCGCGCGGCCGATTCGGGATTCACCTGGGGCTTTCGCGTACGCGCGCCCTGCTGGCAGCTCTCGGCCATCCGGAGCGGTCCTTTCGCGGAGCACTGATCGGGGGCACCAACGGCAAGGGCAGTGTCCTGGCGCTCGTCGGCGCGGCGCTGCAGGCCGGCGGATACCGGACCGGCGCGACTCCCAAGCCGCACCTGGTCACGTATCGCGAGCGACTCCAGATCGATGGCATGCCGGTTGATCCGGAGACCTTCGCCCGCGTCGCCGGCGAGGTGCTGGCGCTGGCCGATCGCGTCGCCCGGCGCCACGGCGAGCCGACGGAGTTCGAACTGCTGACGGCGATCACGTTCCGCTGGTTGGCCGAGGCCGGTGTCGATGTTGCGGTGGTCGAAGTCGGCCTCGGCGGGCGACTCGACGCCACCCACGCCTGGGACGGCGGCGTGGCGGTGGTCACGAACGTGTCGCTCGACCACACGGATCGGCTTGGCTCGACGGTCGAGGCGATCGCGCGCGAGAAAGCGGCGATCATCATGCGCGGCGATCTGGCGGTGACTGGAGCCACAGGCGGGGCGCTCGACGTTATCGAGCGCCGGAGCCGGCGAGTGGCGGCTCCACTGACCGTGACGCCGCCGGCGCCGCTGCGCGGCCTCGATCGCGACGGGATCGAGGTGGAGCTCGGGCGGCTGGGGTTGGTCCGTGTGGCCCTCCGGGGGCGCCACCAGGCGGCGAACGCGGCGGTCGCAGATGCCACTCTGGATGCGCTCGAGGCAGCGGGGATCGCCGTCCTCGGCGAAGAGGCGCGGCGGGCGGGGTACGCGTCTGTGCGCTGGCCGGGGCGGCTGGAGTTGATCGAAGTGGCCGGCCATGAAGTGTTGCTGGACGGTGCCCACAACCCAGTCGGGGCCGCGACCCTGGCCCAAGCGCTCGACGACCTGGCCCCGTTCCTGGCGCCCGGCCGCCCGACCCTCATCGTGGCGGTCATGGCCGACAAGGACGTCGACGGGGTTCTGGGCGCCCTCGCCGGGGCGGCGCTGCTGGCGGAGGCTCGGGTGATCTGCACCGCCCCGTCGGGCGGTCGGGCGCTGCCGCCCGAGCAGCTCGCCGCGCGCTGGGCGGCCGTTGCGGCGCAACTGGGAGCGGCCACGCAACTGGGAGCGGCCACGCAACTGGGAGCGGCCACGCCGCCCGCCCGCCCCGAGGTCTTTGCCGACCCTCGCGCCGCGCTGGACGCGGCCCTGGGAAGCGGCACCGGCAGCGGCCCCGTGATCGTCGCCGGCTCCCTCTATCTGGTCGGGGCCGCGCGCGCCATACTCGTGGACGACCCGCGTCTCGTACCCGATCCGCCGCTCGCTCCCCTGGAGAGCCCGCCCCGATGAGCGCCTCCGCGCCGCCGCCTCCGACCCGCATCGGGTCGCGCACGTTCGAGTGGGGCAGCCGCACCTACGTCATGGGGATCGTGAACGTCACGCCCGACTCATTCTCCGGCGACGGCCTCCTGGCTTCAGTCGCTGGCCGCGGGGGCGCCGCCGTCGAGGCCGCCGTCATCCAGGCGCGGCGCATGGTCGAAGAGGGAGCCGACATTCTCGACGTGGGCGCGGAGTCGACGCGACCGGGCCACGAGCCCGTGCCCGCGGCCGAGGAGACGGCCCGCGCCATCCCGGTGATCGCCGCGATCCACGCCGCGCTGCCGCGGATCCCGATCAGCGTCGATACCACCAAGGTCGAAGTCGCGGCGGCCGCCCTGGCCGCGGGGGCGGTGCTCCTCAACGATGTCTGGGGCGTGGCGCGCGACGACACCATGGCCCGCCTCGCCGGGGAGCGGCAGGTCCCGCTCATCGTCATGCACAACCGCGCGGTGGCCCAATACGCCGACTTCGTGGCCGAGCTCCTGGCCGACCTGCGAGCCGCCCTCGATCGGGCGCAGGAAGCCGGCGTCCCGCGCGGAAACCTGATCGTCGACCCGGGCTTCGGCTTCGGCAAGACGCCCGAGCACAACCTCGAGGTCATGCGCCATCTGCGCGAGCTGCGTGAGCTGGGCTTTCCCGTCCTCCTGGGCACTTCGCGCAAGTCCACTCTGGGCCGCGTCCTCGGGGGAGTTCCGCCCGAGGAGCGCCTCGAGGCGACCCTGGCCACAACCGCTCTCGCCATCGCCGGCGGCGTCGACATCGTCCGTGTCCACGACGTCCTGGCCAACGTTCGGGCTGGCCGCATGGCCGACGCCATCGTCCGAGGAGTCGCCCCGTGACCGACCGTATCGTGCTGACGAACATGGTCTTCCGGGGCCGCCATGGCGTGGGGGAAGCCGAACGCTCGAACGCCCAGCCGTTCGAAGTCGATGTCGAGATCCACCTGGACGCGCGGCCGGCCGGCCTGACCGACGACCTGTCTCGGACCGTCGATTACCGCGAGGTCTTCGAAATCTGCCGTGCGGTCGTCGAGGGCCCGAGCCGCCAGCTCATCGAGACTCTGGCCGAATCGATCGCGACGGCCGTCCTGGAACGCTCCGCGGCTGCGGGCGCCACCGAGGTCGTGGTTCGCGTCCGCAAACCCGAAGCCCCGCTGCCCGGCCGGCTCGACCACGCCGCCATCGAGATCACCCGCCGCCGCGAACGCTGATGCGCCCCGTCGGTTCCAGCCGCGAGCCGGCGCAGCCGCGTCAGTTCTAGCTCGTGGCGTCCGGGCGCGTCCCGAGCGTGATGCGGACCGTCAGGTACTGGCCGCCGCGGTAGAGCTCGATGCTCACGGTTCGGCCGGGGGCGTACTGGACGAGCATTTCTTCGAGCGGATGGGTCGCGTCGATCGTCTGGCCTTCGATGGCGGTGATGATGTCGCCGGTCTTGACGCCGGCCTGGTCGGCCGGCCCGCCGGTCGTGACGGCCTCGACGGAGTTCCCGTCCGAGTCTTCCTTGTGGACCCACGCGCCGTGGTCAAGGGGCAGGTTGTACTTGGCGGCGACGCCCGGGTCGAGGGCGACGTAGCTGATGCCGATGAACGGCCGGGAGAGCTTCGTACCGGCCAGCGCCTGCTGCATGATCGGCTTGGCGATGTCGATCGGGATGGCGAAACCAATCCCCTGCGCCGTGTCGGCCTGTGTCGTAGTGACGCCGATCACCCGCCCGGAATCGTCCACCAGCGGCCCGCCGCTGTTGCCGGCACTTATCGCCGCGTCGGTCTGGATCAGGCCGTTGAGGGCCGTGCTGCCTGCGATGCCCGTGTCGCTGGTTACGGTGATGTCGCGACCGAGAGCCGAGACAATGCCGCACGTGACGCTGTTGGAGTAGTCGACCCCGAGCGGGCTGCCGATCGCTATCGCCAGCTGGCCTACTTGCAGTGCGGATGAGGTCCCTATCGGGGCCGGCGAGAGGCCACTGGCGCCGTCGACTTTGACGATCGCCAGATCTGTCAGCGTGTCCACGCCGTAGAGGCTGCCCTTGAAATCGCGGCCGTCCTTCAGCAGAACATCGATGCCGGTCGCGCTCTCCACCACATGCTTGTTGGTGAGGATCCAACCGGCGCTGTCGTAAACCATGCCGGAACCGGTGGTCTGGCCGGTGGCCTGCTGGGCCACGATGGTGACCACCGACGGACCGACCTTGGCGACGGCCTCGATGATCGCGCCCGACTCGGACTGCACCGCGACGTTGATCCCCACGGTTGCCGTCGCCGCCGGGCCGTCGAAGGCTCCCGTCTCCCTGAGCGCCAGGAAGGTCCCGCCGCCGCCCAGCACCGCGCCGACCAGGGAGGTCGCCAGGAGTGCCACGATCAAGCTCCGGCTTGGGGCGGGGAGATCTTCTGCCGCCGGCGCGGTCGCCTGCGCCGGCTCGAACCATCGCTCGGGAGTCGATCCGTCGGGCTGGAACCCGGCCTGCCAGGGGGGGCGCTGTTCAGGCACCGGCTCGTAGTGGTTTGCTTCGGTCATGTGGGCTTCCGAAATCCTGGGCGACACGCGGGACCGGGAAGGGCTGCGACGGTTCGGCGACGAAGCGCGTACAAGGCATCCGTCGCTGGTTGCCGAGGCGACGCCTGTCAGCATGCCCTGCCGCGTGTTCACGTACCAGCGTGGGGACGGTGAAGAATCCGCCACCAAGCGGCTATCGGCTGCGTGAGGGTNNCGGACGTGCCGAAGCCGGCGCGGCCGATGGAGTTCGCCCGGGTGAGTCATTCGTGCCGCTCTTGCCGGCGCCCTTTGCCGTGCCCTTGGCCTTGGCCTTGCCGTCGGCGCCCCTCTCGGCGATGGCCGCGGCGGCCCGTTCCGCGGGCGTGCGGGGGTCGGCCGGCAGAGTGACCGTAAAGGTGGACCCCGACCCGATCCGGCTCTCGACCGCGATCCGGCCGGCATGCATCTCCACGATCGAGCGCACGATCGCCAGACCGAGACCGCTGCCGCTGCTCCGCGCCTCGCTCGCCCGCGATCCGCGGTAGAAGCGGTCGAAGATGTGCGGTAGCTCGGCCGCGTCGATGCCGATGCCGGTGTCGATGACCTGGATCCGGGCGCCGCCCGGGCGATGCGGAGCCAGCTTGACCGTGACCGAACCACCGCGCGGGGTGAACTTGAGACCGTTGCCGACGAGGTTGCTCACGACCTGGCCGATGCGCGGCGGATCGTGACGGACGATGAGGGCGCCATCAGGCAGCTCCGTGGTCAGACTGACTCCGCGCCGACGGGCCGCTGCTTCGGCCTGCTCGGCGGCCGAGAGGACCGTGGCGCGGAGATCGTCGGGCCGCAGGTCGAGGCGCACCAGGCCGGAGTCGAGCTTCGAGAGCTCGAGCAGGTTCTGGGCCAGCCAGTCGAGCCGTTCGAGCTGCTGGGCGCTCGATTCGAGGAATTCGGTCCGAGCGGCCGGGTCCTCGCCGGCCTTCTCGCGGAGGAGCTCGTTGAACGTTCGCAGCGCCGCCAGCGGAGTGCGGAGCTCGTGCGAGACATCGGCCAGGAACTCGCGGCTGCGGTCGCGGTCGCGGACGATGACATCCATCGTCTCCTGGACCTGGGCCGCCATGGCGTTGAACTGGCGCGAGAGCTCTGTTATCTCGGCGGCGCCGGTTCGGGCCCGGTCCGCCGGCACGCGGCGGTCGAGATCGCCTTCGGCCAGCGCCCGGGCCGCCTCGGTGAGCCGTCGCAGGGGCGCTGTGAACCGCCGGGCCAGAACCGAGGCGACGACGATGGCAAGGACCAGCGCCGCAATCGCGGACAGGGTCAGGAATCCCACCACTACGGCGATCGTGCTCTCTCGACTCGTATACGGGGCCGAGAGGCTGACCTCCAGATACCAGGGCGGCTTCACGCCGGCGGGGTCGTCGAACTCGAAGATCTTGGCGTAGCTGATCGTGTCGCGCGTCTGCCCGCGCCCCGGCTGAACCGTCAGCTGAGCGCTGAAAGTGGACGGCTCGCTGGCGGGGATGAAGACAGCGCCGTTGGATGTCTCCGACTCGAGCCCGAAGCGTACCCGCAGGTCGGCCAGCGCCACCTCGTTGGCGTACTCGGAAAGCGTGTTTCCGAACGCAACTCGGACGCTGTCGTTCAGGTCGCCTCCGGCCGACACGACGGTTTGGTTCTGGATGTCCCGGGACGCGATGTCTTCCGCCTGTACGCCCAAGACCGCCGCGACGGCCTTGGCCCTGGCCTCGAGACTGACCTGGTCTCGCTGGCGCAGGTCGCGGTCCAGAACGAAGATCGTCACGCCCGAAACGACCCCGACGGCGACCGCGAAAACGATCACGAACGCGAGCGACAGACGACCCTGGAAGGTCCGAGGCAGCGGCAGGAGGATCCGGATGGATCGCCTCCCGCGTCGAGGGCCGGCGTCGCCGGCACCGGCGCTGCCGGCGACCTCGACCGCCGGGCCGTTCACCGACGCTCCGTCCGTCGACGTCTCCGCGCTCGGCCCGATCGGTCGCTCCAGGCTCATCGTCGTGGCCTCAGCGCTCAGCGAAGGCGTACCCCGCGCCTCGCACTGTCAGCACGAACTTTGGACTGGACGGGTCGTCCTCGAGCTTTTCGCGCAGGTGGCTGATGTGGACGTTGATCGTCTTCTCGTCCTGGTCCAGCGCCTCGTAGTCACGGATCAGCTCGAGCAGCTCCCGCCGTGAGTAGACCCGCCCCGGGCGGCTGGCCAGATGGCGCAGGATCTCGAACTCCGTGGCCGTCAGCCCGATGCGCCGCTCGCCCCGCTGCACGCGACGCCGCTCCAGGTCGATCAGGAGATCGCCGTGGCGCAGCATCCGTCCGCCGCCGGCATCGGACAGATCGCCGTAGGCCCGGCGCAGGAGGGCCTTGATGCGGCTCATCAGCTCGCGCAGGCCGAACGGCTTGGTTACATAGTCGTCTGCCCCGAGCTCGAGCCCGATGACCTTGTCCATCTCCTCGTCGCGGGCCGTGAGGATCAGGACCGGCGCCTTCGAGCCGTTCATCCGCATCCGCCGCAGGACCTCGAAGCCGTCGATGCCGGGCAGTCGCACGTCCAGCACGACCAGATCGGGGGCGTCGCGCATGGCGAATTCCAGCCCCTCCTCGCCCGAGCGCGCAACGGCTACCTGGTAGCCCTCTTGTTGGAGCGCGTACTGGATGCCGCGAGCGACGGCGTATTCGTCCTCGACGATCAGGATGGTGGCAGCCACGAGCCGGAATCTACACCCCGCGCCCCGGGAAGATCGAATGCCCCGGCTGCGATGGAGCCACGTCCCCTGCCGGAGCTACCCCAGTGAGGTCGGACCGAGGATCACGAACTTACCCAACCAAACGCGCTTGCCGACCTTGCCGTCGATCGGGTCCTTGTAGATGGAATCGGGCTGGCGGTAGGGCGCGAAGCGCAGCTCGATCGGGCCCGACTTCCACACCTGGTAACTGACGTAGTAGTCCAGGTGGTGCCGCTCTATGAGAGGGTCGGTGAGGTAGACGCCGTTGATCTTGAAGTTGGTCGATCCGGTCCGGGGGTCATCGCCGGTGACGGAGTAGCCGGTGACGATCTGAGCGTGGCTGCCATACCAGGCCAGGATCCCCACCGGCATGTCGGTCATCGCGATCGATCTGACCGTGGCGAGAGCCGCCTCCGCGAACGTCTTGTACGCGAGGTCGCGGTACACGCCGGCCGTCATGCTGCCCCAGCCGTAGTAGTTGAGGGCGTTTCGCCAGCCGGCCACATCGGCGCCCGATTTAGACGGGGGCTCGTCCATGTGGGCTCGCTCCCACTTGAGGATCGATTCCTGTGCCTTGAACGTGAGGGTCGGCTTCCAGACGAAGGTCGGCGCGGGCGCGGCGTTCGGCGCGACGGTCGCCCACTGGTAGCTGGAGTTGAGCGAGATGAGGTTGAGCATGATCAGCGTCGCGTCGGCCGTGCAGGCCGTCTCGTCGGGGTTCTGGAAGCGCACGGCGTGGGGGACGTAGAGGTTGGAGACGTACGTCGCCCGCGCCGGAGTCGAGGTCTGCCCGACGAGGACGGCGAGGATGGCGGCCAGGCTCACGAAGACGTTGATCATGGTTCGAGAGCGTCGTACCTTGACTGGACCGGACACGGCGGCCGCCGCCGACGGTGACGAGCGGCGGACGCCCGAGCGCACGTAGTTTCCCACGCTGCGGCCAATCGTGGCTCCGGTACCGGAGTAACTGGGCGGCCTGCGGACCGCGGGGGCCGTCGGAGGGCGCGCATCGGTCGCTCACGCGCGCGGACGACGCGCGGAGGACCCGCGAAGGAATCGATCCGGGCGGCCGCGCGTGGTAGGCTCCGCAGTCGAGGTCGCGCTCCGCCGCGACTCAATCAGACCAAACCCTCGCGACCGGTTCTTTCGGCCGCGTGTCGATCGAACCGCGCAGGAGGATCCAGCCAGTGAGCCCCACCACGACAGTCCTGACCGCCACCAGCCGGACCGTAACCGGCAAGTCGGTCGCGCACCTGCGCAACGACGGCAAGATCCCCGCCGTCGTCTTCGGCCACGGCCTGGCTTCGATCAACGTCACCCTCGACGCTCACGAGTTCGACCACCTGCGCCGCACCATCCACTCGAACTCGATCATCTCGCTCGAGATCGACGGCGGCAAGGATAGGCAGCGGGTCATGGTCCACGGCATCCACATCGACCCGCGCACGCGCCATCTCATGCACGTGGACCTGTTCGCCCTCAAGTCGGGCGAGGAAGTCACGGTCGAGGTTCCGCTCCGCACGTGCGGCGAGGCATACGCCGCGACCAAGCTCGGCGGCACGCTCCTCCACACCGTGGACCGCGTTCGCGTCCGCGCCCTGCCGGAGGCCCTGCCGGAGGCGTTCGAGATCTCGGTCGAGTCGCTGGTCGACTTCGAGGCGGCCATCCATATGCGCGACGTCGTCATGCCTCCGGGCGTGACCCTGCTGACCGATCCGGACGAAGTCGTGGCCAAGGTCATCCCGCAGCGCGCTGTCGAGGAAGTCGCGGTCGCCGAGGTTGCTCCGGAAGCTGTCGAGGAGGCAGTGCCTGGCGCCGAAGTGAAACCTTCGACCGAGAGCTAGAACCGAACGACCGACTGGCCGCCTGAGGCATCGGGCGGCCAGTCGGCGGCGCGGGCGCCCACCGGCACAGGTAGCCTTCGGCAGACCCTGCGGCCCGCGCGGGCGGCACTTACGATGACGCCGTGCCCAGCTTGCGCGCCTCGCGGAAGGACGTAGTCCGCAGCCTGCCCGTCCTCGGAGCCTTCGTCGTGGGCGCGATCGGATACGCGCCCCTGTACTGCTTCCCGCTGCTGGCACCGGAGTTCGAGACCACCTTTCACGCCTCGCGCGAGCTCGGCCAGATGCCCTGGACCATGTTCCTGGTGGTCTCGGCGCTGGCCTCGCCGCTTCTCGGCCGGGCATTCGACGTCATCGGGGACCGACTCCTGCTGACCGTCGGAGTCCTGTTGATGGCCCTCGGCTGGCTCGTGGCTTCCCAGGCGTCGGACGTGACGTTCCTCGTTGCCGCGTACGGGATCTTCCTGGCGATCGGGCTGCAACTGACCTTCGTCGGCACCACCACTGCCGTCGCGCGCCGCTACGCCGGAGTGGCCGGCCTGGCACTCGGCGTCGCGTACGCGGGTCCGGGCATCGGCGTGGCCGTCATCCTGCCTATCGCGGCGGGTGTGATTCCGGAGCTCGGCTGGCGCTCCGTGACGCTCGTGTTCGCCGCGACGTCGCTGCTGGCCGTTCCGTTCGTGTGGCTCATGACGAGCGGGTCTGGCGTGATCGTGCCGGCCCGGATCCCGCGGCGCGCGGAAGACGGAGTGGCGGGCGGAGCGGCGGGCGGCGGCGGAGTGGCGGCCGGCGTCATGAGCGCGGCGAGCGCGCCAGCACCAAGGGGCGGCGAAACGGGCACGGGCTTGCATGAGACTTCGGCCCCGGGCGCGATAGCCGCGTCCCAGGAGCCCGTCCCGCCCGGCAGCCGCACGAGACCCGACGCGCTGCGGCGCACGTTGCGGACGCGCCGGTTCCTGATTCTGCTCGTCGGCGCGGTCGGCATCGGCTGCATCGACGAGGGGATCTACCAGCTGTCGCCGCGCCATCTCGTGGCCCAGGGAGTCGCGGCCGACTACGCCGCGGTCCTGCTGGCGGTGTCGTGCTATGCGTACGTGGTCGGGCAGGTCGTGGGCGGTGGGCTCTCCGATCGCTTCGGGCGGCGCTACATCGGGCTCATCTGCGCGGCGATGATCGCCGGCGGAGCGACCGCCATCTTCATGTCCACCGGATCGACCCCGGCGCTGGCCGCGGCCGGCTACGTGGCCTACGGCTTCGGCATCGGCGCGACGATCGCGATCCGGTCGGCCGCCTTCTCCGACGTCTTCGGCGGCCACAACTTCGGGGCGATCTTCGGCGTCATCGCCGTTGCCTACCCGACCGGCGGCATCATCGTCATGAACGTCGGTAGCATCTCCTACGACCGCATCGGCAACTACTGGCCGGTTTACGGTGTGGTCATGGCCTCGCTCCTGGCCTGGTCCGCGGCGCTGGTAATCGCCGGCCCGCGCCGCCACGGCCTTCGTGCGCGGCTGCGAAGTGCCCGGGCCCGCCTGCCGGTGTAGCGAATGCGGGTGGTGCCGCGCCGCGGCCTACGCCACCTCCCGCCGGATCGTGCCGGCGGCCAGGACCACGAAGAAGGCCGCGATCCCGACGAGAACGCCCAGGTCGAGTAGCACCTGCGGGGAGCTGAGGTCCGCGCCGGCGATCATCACCTGGCGCAGTCCGTCGATGGCGTAGGTGACAGGCAGGATTCGGGCGACGGGCTGGAGGAGTGAAGGCAGCTGGTCGATCGGCCAGAAGAATCCGCCGAGTAGGCCCTGAGGCACGATCACGATTGGAATGAACTGCAGGATCTGCAGCTCGGTCCGGGCGAAGGTCGAGAGGAAGATTCCAAGCGACACGGCGCCGAGACCAAGCACCAGCACGAGCAGATATGCGATCAGCGGATTGCCGGCCGTTCGAACGCCCAGACCGATCGCGAAGGCCGGCACCGGCCCAAGCGCGGGGATGGCGAGGCGGCCAAGGACGAAAGCCATGACGATCGCCACCTGCAGGGTCGCGAAGAAGCCGAACCCCAGGCTGTACCCGAGCACGATCTCCGCACGGGTGACAGGCGTCGCCAGCAGCCGCTCGAGCGTCCCCCCGATCCTTTCGCGCAGGAAGCTGATGCCCGTCAGGATGAAGACGAAGAAGTAGGCGAAGAAGCCGACGACCACCGGCGCCAGGCTGTCGAGCTGGGTCGCATCCGGCGAGCCGTAGACGGTTTGCCGTTCGATCGTTGGCAGCATCGCGCCCGCGCTATCGGCCAGGGCGCCGATGAGCGCCGCCTGGACCGCCGGTATGACCGAAGCCTCGCCGGTGGGGTTGAGCCCGAGAGTGAGAAGCTCGATCTTGCGGTTCTGGACGGTGAAGTCGGCCGGGAGAATGACGACCAGGTCGAGCTTCTTGTCCTTGAGCATCTGCCGAGCGGTGGCATCGTCGGCGACCGAGCGGTCGAGCGCTATGCCGGGCTGTCCATCGAGAGCGGATTGGAGCCGGCTCGCCACGATCGTACCGGCGGGACCGCCCGATTCGTCGACCACGGCGACGCGGGCCGTCGTCGCCTGGGCGCTGCTCAGCACCCAGCCGAGCAACGCGATGATCGCCAGCGGAGCCACGAACAGGAGCGCCAGCGAGCGCGGGTCGCGCCGGAACTGGGCGACGATGCGGCGGAAGACGGCGGCGACGCGAAGCGGGTTCATCGGGCGGTTTCCTTCGCCGTGGGCCCGGAGGCGGCGGGGCCTCCGCTTTCGCCGGCGAACTGCAGGAACGCGGACTCCAGGTTCTCGGTGCCGGCCCGTTTTCGCAGCTCGGCCGGCGTCCCCTGCGCCAGGACGTGCCCGTCCCGGATGAAGAGCAGCTCGTCGCAGCGATCGGCCTCGTCCATGACGTGGCTCGAGACCACGAGCGTGGCTCCGTCCGCGGCCAATCGATGGAAGTGGTTCCAGAACTGGACTCGCAGGGCCGGGTCCACTCCGACCGTCGGCTCGTCGAGGAAGATCACCGCCGGGTGGTGGGCCAGCGCGCAGGCCATCGACAGGCGGCGCCGCATCCCGCCGGAGAGGTCCTGGGCAGGTGTGCCCTGCCGCCCGTCGAGCTCTACCAGCTGGAGGGTTCGGCGCATCTCGGCCTTGTCGGTCTGGCCGTAGAGCGCCGCGAAGAACGACAGGTTCTCCCACACGGACAACTCCGGGTAGATGCCGTCGGCCTGGGTCATGTACCCGATCCGCGCCAGGTTTGGCCGCGACGGCATGTCCACTCCCAGGACGCGGGCCTTGCCGCTCGTCGCCGACGCGAGGCCGGCCAGAAGCCGGATGAGCGTCGTCTTGCCGGATCCGTTCGGGCCCAGAAGCCCGTAGATCCGGCCGGGCGTAAGCGCCATGTCGATGCCGTCGACCGCGTGGATCGGCCCGAAGTCCTTGCGCAAGGCGATGGCCTCGACCGCCGGCGCGGGGGGAGTTGGTGTGACCGTCATCTAGAGATCTCCCAAGCTGCTGTCGGGCTGCGCGGCGCCGTGCAGGAGCAGGTCCACATAGGCCTCGACGTTGTCGATTGCCGGACGAATCCCGATCTGGGCCAGCCCGTCAAAGACGGCCGGGCCGAGAACGATTAGCAGAAAGACGGGCCCGAAGAGGCCCTGGATCAGCAGCGCCGGGTCGATCGGGCGCAGGTTTCCCTTCTGCACCTGCAGCCCGTACCACGCCAGCATCAGCGGCGCGCCCTGGCCGAGCATCTCAGACATGACGACCCGGGCGAGCTCCGGGTCCTGCGACGAGTTGGCGGCGAGATTGCGAACCAGGTCGGCCCGGGCCCGCATCGCCGCATAGTAGGCGGTCGCGATGGCGATCAGCCCTTCGCGCGCGCCGAGCCCGATCGAGGGCTCGATCTGCGCCCGCATCTCCTCGACCGGGCTGACCCGGCGGGCGACTTCGCGGAGAAGTTCCGCTCTGTCGGCAAAGTGATGGTAGACCGCGCCCTTGGTCAGGCCGGCCTCGGCGGCGATCGCTTCGATGGAGATCAGGCCGCCACCCGGGCGGGAGAAGAGCCTCTGGGCGGCGTCGATCAGCCGGTCTCGCGTGGGCTCGTCCTGCGCGGAGGAGGTGTCCAGGCCATCTGCGGCAAGCGCGGCACGCAGGCCCCGCAGGCCGCCGAAGTAGTGGTGGACGGTCTGGCGCGAAACTCGCGCTTCGGCAGCGACCGCCTGGACGGAGAGCGCCGGCGGACTCTCCTGGATCTGGCGACGAGCCGCGCTCAGGATCGTTTCGCGGGTTGACTGGTCAGACATGCGTACCAGTATGCATGTTATGTCAAGATGGACCACGCGGCGCCAAGAGGCGCCACGGATCAGGGCTCGTCGGCGCTTAGGCGCCGAATCTCGTCGGCGAGGGCAGCTGCGAAAGTGGCAAGCCCCGCGGCCACCGCGGCCGAGAGTTCCTCCCCGAAACTGAACTCGGCGCCGCCGATGCCAACGAAAACGCCCCGTGGCATCGACCCGCGCAGCTCGGCGGCTAGCGCCAGGACTTGATCTGGGGGGAGCGAATGAGAGGACGCCGGGGCCGCCCCGCCGCTGGCTCCGACCCCGCCGCGCGCCGCCATGCGCTCGAGCGGCAGCGTGACAACCACGCCCGCCGCCAACCCGACGGCAGCATCCGCGACGATCACCGCCATGCCGTCCGGAACATCGAGCAGGGCCTCCACGGACAGCTGCCCGACCTCGACCACCTCGGCCAGCGCACGCGCATCTTCGGGCAGCATCTCGACGGCCACAAGAGCGGCCGCATCGTCGCCCCGCATTCGCTCGCCGCAGACCAGCACCCGCGTCCGAGGCCCCGAGACATCGCTCATGGCGCCAGTCTAGCGGCCGACTTGGAGCGGTTCGTAGCGTCACCGGTACCGTACAATCGTCCCCCCCGGGCGTGACCGAGGGAGTAGAGTCTCGACTATCTATCGGACAGAAGCGGGCTGGAGGCCGACTCACCGAGTGGGGTACGAATGAAGCGCGACGCTTCCTTCCGATCGTTCCTCGACGCCTACCCGCCGACACCCGGTCAATCGCATCCCGTGGACGGCGTTTCGCTGGCTGAGGCGATCGAGGAGCGGTTCGGAATCGCCGTGCCAGGAGCGTTGCAGCTGTTCTGGCTCCGCGTCGGCGCGGGCGCCTTCGGCGGCGGCGAGATCTACGTCTTCGGCGACGCCGGCTCCGCATTGCCCGGCCCCGAAGTGCTCGAATGGAACGCCGCGCCATGGTGGCGCTCGGTCTACCCGACGCCCAAGGAGGGCGGTCCGTTCTTCTTCGGGCAGACTGCCTTCGGCGACCAGCTTGGATTCCGATGGCAGGGCAGCATCGCTCTGCCCGAGCTCTTCATGCCGGACACGATGGAAGTGTTCCTGCTGGGCCAGGACCTCGACGAGCTCTTGGGCGAGCTGCTCGTAGCTCCCGGAGCTCTCTGCGACTCCGAGCGGCTCGCCAGGGCAGCCAAGCAGTGCGGCCCGCTGCCGGCCGGCCAGCACTACGCCCCGGACGTTTCGCCGCTGCGCGGTGGCACTGACGAGTCGTTCCACGTCGTCCCCGCCGAGGCTCACCTTACGGCCGCGATCTCGGGCTGGGAGGCGATGCAAGCGCGCACTCGCTCCGCCGGCGGCATTGGCGTAAGGTTCAGCGCCAACCGGGTCTGAGCCCCACTCCGCGGCCTCGGGGAGGGCCAGCTCCGCCGCCACTTCGGCCGCGGGTTGACGCGCGCAAAGAGTTGAGCGCAGCTGTCAGTCGCGCTCGATCTCGAGCGTGAGGAAGTGCGTCGCGCAGCTGATGCAGGGGTCGTATGCCCGGATGAGCTGCTCGAGGCGCACGGTGGCCTCGGCGTGGGGCAGGGAGAGGACCTGCGGTGCGAACCCCGCCAGGTCCCTCTCGATCATGCCCTGGTTCTGCCCCGTGGGGGCGACAATCTGGGCAGCCAGGATCCGCCCGTCGTCGTCCACGTCGTAGTGGTGCCAGCAGAGGCCGCGCGGCGCCTCCGAGCCCCAACCCGCCTCGCCGCCCCGGGGCGTCCACGAAACGAAGGGACGGGTCGGCTGCTTATACGACTCGACGATGTCGAGTGCTGAGGCCGACGCGTGGATCAACTCCACCGC
The DNA here is from genome assembly GCA_003157175.1 of Chloroflexota bacterium. Classification (GTDB taxonomy): domain Bacteria; phylum Chloroflexota; class Limnocylindria; order Limnocylindrales; family CSP1-4; genus Fen-1039. The sequence continues at coordinate 2,560 of PMIQ01000219.1, read as the reverse complement.
GCGAGCGGCGATGCTCCAGTACGGATTGCGCGCGATCTGCGTGGCCAGACCGCTGGCGTCCAGCGCCTCCCGGGCGACCGGGTGAAGCTGGTCGGCGTTGAGGCTCACGCGTGCGGCCGGTCCGAGCATGTACGTTCGGCCGTCGGTGGTTCGGGCGTGGAGGGCGTTGCTGCCTTCGTGCTGCTCTTCGCAAAAGGCTTCGCGCCAGCCCCAGATCGGCACGTCGATCCCATCGGAGGACACGATCCGGCCGTCGTTGAGGCCGTACTCGATCGGGTGCTTGATCGCAACGTAGAGGGGATCGCGCTCGAATGCCGGCGCATTGAACTCGGCCACGAACTTGAGGGTCGCCTTCGAAAGATCGAGCGCGTCCTTGAGGGGTTCGCGCAGCCCCTCGACCTCCGCTTTGGTCGGGGTCCTGGACAGGCCACCGACCCGCATCGCGACGGGGTGGATCGCCCGGCCGCCGATCAGCTTCATGATCTCGTTGCCGGTGCGCTTGAGCCGCAGCGCCTGTTCGACGAGTTCCTTGTGATCGCGGGCCATGGCGATCGCGCTCTCGTAACCCATGAAGTCCGGGGCGTGCAGCATGTAGACGTGGAGGGCGTGGCTCTCGATCCATTCGCCCCAGTAGGTGAGCCGGCGCAGCGCCTTCACCTGGGGGTCGACCTCGACCTCGAACAGGTGCTCGAAGGCCATCGACGCGCCCATCTGGTAAGCGATCGGGCAGATGCCACAGACCCGGGCGACGATGTCGACGACCTCGTCGGGCATTCGACCCACAACGAGCTTCTCGAAGTACCGCGGCGCCTCGAAGATAGAAAGGCGCGCCTCGCGGACTTCGCCGTCGGTGATGCGCAGCTTGAGCGCCCCCTCGCCTTCGACCCGCGCGATCCCTACGACTTCGAAATCGTGTTCGCCAGCCGCGGCTTCAGCTTTCGCCATTCCGTTCCACCTGGCCTCTTCTTCCCCAACTAGACTGGGCCCTTCGAGGTTGCTCCATTGTCCACCGGGCGGCACAGGGCCGTTTGTCGTCACGGCGCGGGCCCACGCGTTCCTCGGACTGGGGGCCCGCCCGGGCGGCGGGCGCGTCAAGGCCCGGCGCGCCGGTCCGGGAGGCTGAGATGGCGGCCTGTGAAGCGTCCGAGGAGCCAGATTCGATGCCCGACCGCGGGTGGTGGAAGAAGGCTATCTTCCTACCAGATCTACCCGCGCAGCTTCGGCGACTCGAACGGCGATGGGGTGGGCGATCTCCGGGGGCGCGGCGCGCAGACGCGACTGGATCCGCGCTCGCCGGCGTGGGTCGCCCATCCCGTGCGTGGTCCGCGTCGTACCGGGAGGGCTCGATCCGCGTCCAGCACGCCTACCAGGCGTAGGTGACGAAAAGGTGAGCCGTCAGCCGCCGTCAGCTGGCTCGAGCCCGCAACGGCAGGTCGAGCGCCACGGCAACCCCGACTCCGCAACGAATCGGCGCTGGCGGCCGCCTCGGCTATAGTCGGCGCGTGAACCTGCCGTTCGAGCCGCCGATCGAGCCGATGCTGGCTAAGCTCACGGACAAGATCCCGGCTGGCGCCGGCTGGCAGTACGAGCCCAAATGGGACGGCTTCCGGGCGCTCGTCTTCCGAGACGGCGACGAGGTGTTCATCCAGAGCCGCGACCTCAAGCCGCTGGACCGCTACTTCCCCGAGTTGCCGCCGGCCTTGCGAGCGAATCTGCCGGCTCGCTGCATCCTCGACGGCGAGGTCGTCATCGCGGGCCCCGATGGGCTCGACTTCGACTCGCTGCTGCTGCGGATCCACCCCGCGGCCTCGAGGGTGAAGCTGCTCGCGGCCCAGACCCCCGCCAGCTACGTCGCCTGGGATCTGCTCGCCTTCGACGACCGGGACCTGCGCGCCGCTCCGCAGGGGGAACGCCGCCAGTTGCTCGAGGTTGCGCTGCGCGACGCCGCGCCGCCGATCCACTTGACGCCGGCGACGCGCGACCCGGAGATCGCCGCCGACTGGTTCCACCGCTTCGAGGGCGCGGGCCTGGACGGCGTTGTGGCCAAACGGCTCGCGGACCCGTATATGCCTGGCAAGCGGGGCTGGGCCAAGATCAAGCACGCCCGAACCGCGGACTGCGTCGTCGCCGGCTTCCGCTGGCACAAGAACGGNNAAGCTCAACCATGTCGGCATCACGGCCAGCTTCACCACCGAGAAGCGCGTCGCCCTGGTGGCCGAACTCGCCCCGTTACGCGAGGGCGCCCTCGACGGGCATCCGTGGGCCGAATGGGCCGAATGGGAGGCGGCGGCCCGAGCCGGCGGCCAGCGCATGCCCGGTGCGGCGAGCCGCTGGAACCGCGACCGCGATCTGACCTGGGAGCCGCTTCGAGCCGAGCGCGTTTGCGAAGTCGCCTACGACCACCTGCAGGGCGACCGCTTCCGCCACGCCACGACCTTCCTGCGCTGGCGCCCCGACAAGCGCCCCTCGGACTGCCGCTACGACCAGCTCGAGTCGACGGCGCCGTTCGAGCTCCAGCGAATCTTCGGTCGCTAGGCTGCGCAGTCAGGACCGCCGGAGG
>PMIQ01000155.1:4226-12534 GCA_003157175.1 Chloroflexota bacterium | reverse complement strand
GACGTCGTCAAGAACGAGAAGCGCTCGAGCTACGACAACCGACCGTACGGCGAGTGGTCCAATAAGCTCCAGGCGCATCTCTTTCCACCTGAGCATCCGTATCACCACCCCACGATCGGGTCGATGGAGGACCTCGACGCGGCCTCGCTCGAGGACGTGGCCGCTTTCTTTCGCACCTACTACGCGCCAAACAACGCGGTCCTGGCGATCGCCGGCGATGTCGATCCGGCTCAGGCTCGAGCCTGGGTGGAGCGGTACTTCGGCGGGATCGCGGCGAACCCGAAGATCCCGCCGCTCGGCGACATGACGGTGCCGGCCATCCTGGGGGCCGAGAGTCGGGAGATCGTCGAGGATCAGGTTCCCTTGCCGCGTCACTACTTCGGATTTCGAGCGCCGCGCTTCGGCGATCCGCGGCTGGAGGCCCTGGAGGTGGCGTGCCAGATACTGGCGGGCGGCAAGGGCAGCCGCCTGTACCGGCGGCTCGTGCGCGAGGAGCGGATCGCGCAGGACGTCGCATTCTTCGCCCTCGGGTTCGTGGGCGGGGCGTCGATTGCGGCTGGCGAGGCGACGGTTCGGCCGGGAGTCGACCCGGACGTCGTCGAGCGCGCCTTCGAGGAGGAGCTCGAACGCCTGGGTCGGGAGCCGGTGACGGCCGACGAGCTCGCTCGCGCGCGAGCCCTGATCGAGACGTACGAGCTCGAGGCGCTGCAGCGGGTGGACGAGCGCGCCGATCGCCTGGCGATGTTCGCCACTCTCCTCGACGATCCGGACCTCATCAACCGCCAGCTGGATCGATACCTGTCGGTGACGCCGGCCGAGATCCAGGCCGTCGCCGCCGAGGTGTTCCGGCCGGACAACCGGGTCGTGCTCACTTACATGCCCGCCTCCGGCCCGGCGGCCAGGAGCGCGGACGAGGAGACGGCGGCATGACTCTCGAAGAGATTCTCGCCGCCCGCCCAACGCCCGGACAACCGCGCGCTTACAGCTTCCCGAAGTTCGAGCGGACGGTGCTCCCGTCGGGACTGCAGGTTCTGACGGTCCACGTGCCGGGCCGGCCGCTCGTGTCGGCCAACCTGATCTTCCGGATCGGGGCCGTCGACGAGACGGCGGATCTCGCGGGCGCCACCGTCTTGATGGCTCGGGCGATGACGGAGGGCACGGAGCGCTACCCGGGGCTGGCGTTGATCGAGGCCGCCGAGAGACTCGGCTCCACGCTCCATGCCGACGCCAGCTGGGATGCCTTCGCGGCCAGTGTCGAGGTCGCGGCTTCACGCCTGCGGGCCGCTCTGGAGCTGCTCGATGAGCTCGTCGAACGCCCCACGTTCCCGGCGGAGGAGGTAGCGCGCCTGCGCGACGAGCGGCTCAACGATCTTCTGCAGATGCGGGCCGAGCCGCGCCGCCGCGTTGAGCAGGCCTTCTCTCAAACGATCTTCACCGCCGAGTCGCCCTATTCGCGCCTTGCCGGCGGAGACGAATCGACGGTCGGACGGCTGACCCGCGACGAGCTGGTCGGGATCCACCGGGCGCTGCTGTCGCCCGAGCGGGCCGCCCTCGTGGTCGGCGGCGACTTGACCGGCCTCGATGTCCCGCGCATGGCCGAAGAAGTGCTGGGCTCGCTGGCGCGCCGCGTTTCGGGCCGGCCGGCCGCGACGCTTCCCTGGCCAGCCCCGGTCGCCGACTCGGCCGTGGATCGGCCGATCGTTCGGCTCTATCACAGGCCGGGCTCGGTGCAGTCCGAGGTTCGAATCGGACACGTCGGCCTGCCGCGCCGTATCCCGGACTTCCACGCCGTGCAGGTCATGGCCGCCATCCTCGGCGGCCTGTTCAACTCGCGGCTGCAGCTGAATCTGCGCGAGGAAAAGGGCTATACGTACGGTGTAGGCGCCGGGTTCGACATGCGGCGCGGCGCCGGCCCCTTCGGCGTCCGGACGGCGGTCCAGACGGCGGTGACGGTGCCGGCCATCTCCGAGGCGCTCAAGGAGCTGCATCGGATTCGTGACACGCTCGTCACGGAGGCGGAGCTGGCCGTGGCGCGCGACTACATGGTCGGAGTGTTCCCGCTGCGCTTCGAGACACCGGGGGCTGTGGTCGGAGCGATCGGCGGCCTTTTCGTTAACGGCCTGCCGGACGACGAGCTGGCCCGTTATCGGGGTCTTGTCGAGGCGGTTACGGCTCAGGACGTGCAGAAAGCAGCCCACGAACACATCCGTACCGACCGGCTGGCCATCGTTCTTGTCGGCGACGCGGACGTGGTGGCCAAGGACCTCGAGGCGGCAGGCTTTGGCGAGCTCGAGGTGATCCGTGACGAGGTCCCGGGCGAGATCGAGCAAGTCGACCCGTCCGAAGGAGACGAGGAGGGCGAATGATCGTCGTCATCGGCCTGCCCGCATACGCCGGCTCGGCGGCCGGGGAGGGGAGTGCCGGCGGGCTTGCCGTCGACGTGGCCGCCGGCGCGCGCGCTCGTGGCGGCGTCGTGGAGCTGGTCGGCAAGGTCGGCGATGACGGCGCGGGCGACGCGGTGGTTGTGGCGCTCGGCCGTCTGGGCGTCGGCCACGCGGCGCTGCTTCGTGATCCGGCCCGACCCACGCCGCTGCTCTCAGTCTTGGCGGTCGCCGCGGGCCCTCAAGCCGCGGACCGGGCCGCCGACGTGGTGGCGGGCGATTCGGTCGCCGACCCGGCCGCGGCACTGGCGGCCGACCGCGGCGAGGACGAGCCGCGGATCGACGTCCAGCTGCTCCCAGCGGATCCCGCCGCGCGGCCTGGGCTCGAGGCCGGTGACATCTCGCTGGCTTTGCGCTACCTGGCTGAGACGCGGGTGGTGGTCCTCGCGGAGCCACTCCCCGAATTGGCGGTCGCGGCCGTCGTCGAGGGCGCGGCCTTCGCCGGCGCCCGGCTCGTCGTACTCGTACCTCCCGGCGCCACGCCCCCGCCTCTCCCGCCCGAGGCGACGCTCCTCGAAGCGCCTGATGTGGACGACGGTTCGTTCGGTCGCCTGGTGGGGGCCTTCGCGGCCGGGCTCGATGCCGGGGCGGAACCGGCCGCGGCGTTCGCGGAGGCGGTCCGGTCCTCGGGCTGGGAGTCTGTCGCCGACTGAGGATTCACGCCTGCCCAGGGCCGGCTTGGGGCGCCGTGCCACACCCGCGTCCGGCGATACGCCGGGCCCCTCCTTTCATGTAGAGTGCCCGCCATGGATCGTGCTTCCGAGGGACTTCGATTCGAAGGATCACCCACCGCTCCGGCCGGTTCGGACCCTTCGGGGACAGGCCCGCTGGATAGATCCACCGCTATCGCCATGATCCGTCAGGCCGACGAGCTGATGGAGGCCAGTGAGCCCGACCAGGCGCTCGCCCTGTACAGCCAGACGGTCGACGTGCCGGATAAGGATGTCGCCGCCGCCGGCATGTTCGGAGTTGGCAATGCCCTGTACCGCCTCGATCGCGAAGGCGAAGCCCTGGACGCCTGGCAGCGAGTCACGGCCATGGGCGAGACGCCGGCCACGTACCGAGCCTGGCGTCAGGTCGCGGCCGCGCGGGTACGCGCGAAGGACCTCCCGGGCGCGCTTGACGCTTACCGCCAGTGCGAGCGGCGCGCCCCTGCCTCCGACAAGGTGCTGATCGCTTCGCGTCTGGGCTGGCTCTCCAAAGAGACGGGCAACACCCGTGCCGCGGGCCGCTACTTCGCGCGCAGCCGCGGCGACGCGCTGCCATCCTTCATGACCTACCTGATCATCGGTGCAACGGTGGTCACGTCCCTGATCGCGATGCAGGGCGGGACGGTCCTGCCGGGCCAGTACAACCCCGGCGGCCCGCTCGAGCTGCAACTCGAGCTCAACAAGTACCTGGTCGCCAGCGGGGAGATCTACCGGCTGCTGTCAGTCGTTCTCGTCCACGACCCGAACGACATCTTCCATCTCCTCTTCAACATGTACGCCCTGTGGTTTGCGGGGCAGCTGGCGGAGAAGATGTACGGCGCCAGGCTGCTGCTGTTCTTCTACGTCCTGACCGGGATCGCCGCTTCGCTCGCGAGCTACGTCTTCGGAGACAGCGGAGCCTCGGTCGGTGCATCGGGCGCGATCTTCGGGCTCTTCGGCATCGTGCTGGTAGCGACGCGATACCACCACGCCATCCTGGACTCGCAATCGCGGTCCATCGCCTCGCAGATTGGCTTCTTGATCGTCCTGAACCTGGTGCTGGGCTTTTCCGGCGTCTTCGGCAACGTCGACAACTTCGCCCACGTAGGCGGGCTACTTGCCGGCGTGTGGCTCGCGCTGGCCATGCCGCCGGGCCGCGTGCCGACGCTCGCTTCGCTGTGGCAGACGCCGGGAGGCGCGACCCGGCCGCGGCTCGAGCAGCTGGGATTGCCGATCCTTGGAGTGGCCGCGCTGGTCGCCGTGATGGTCGCGGGCTACTTCGTCGGGACGAGCAGATGGCAGGCGGATCCGCTATACCGCTACTACACCAGTCAGGTCCCGCCGGCGGTGGAACTCGCTGTCGCGCCCCCCAGCGGACCGGTCGTGTTCTGGCCGCCAGGGGCGTGACCGGCTACTCGAAGTAGGACGGCCGGGTCAGACCAGGTCTTCGCGCCAGCCCCAGCGGTCCAGCACGCGGTACATGTTGCGCCGCCCCAGGCGCGATCTATCTGGCGGCCAGGCGATCTCGTCGTGCTCGACCGGCAGGTCGAGTCGAACGGCTCGACGCGGGGCCGGGACTCCAAACTCGACTATCCCGGCCGGGGCCGCCGGCCGTTCCGCCGCCGGCCGTTCGACCGCCTCGGTCTCGGCTGCCCCCGGTTCGGCTGCCTCGGCGTCCGTCCAGTCGGGGTCCAGGCCGGCTCGGAGCCGCATGCTCCACCACACGTCGAGCCAGGCCGGCGTGACGAAGCGCTCGTCGAGCGGCCCCAGCGCGACATAGTCGGCGCGGCGGAATGCCATCCAGCCCGCGAGTACGGCTCCGACATGGCCCGCACCCGAGGGCGCCAGACCCGCCGGCCGAAGGCGTCCGGGTTCGTCCGACGCGACGCCGAAGGCTCCGGCCACGGCCACGTCCTGGTCGGTCAGAGCTTCGGCCAGCGGAGTGAGCGCGTCGCCGGCCGGCCAGGCCGTGCCATCGGCGATGAGCACCAGCTCGCCGGCCGCGCGCCGCAGGGCGATGTTCAGCGCCGCAGCGTGACCCAGGCGAGTGGCGGTTCGCAGCACCTCGACCTCGCGCCCACCGATGGCGGCCCGATCCAGAGCTCCGGCCGCGAGTGCCACCTGCTGCGGCTCGCTCGGGTCGTTGGCGACGACCACGATCTGCGTCGCGGCGGTGGCGTGGGCGCGCAAACCCGCAAGCAGCCGCGAGACTCGATCGGGCGCCTCGGACGCGAGAACGATCACCGTCCAAGGCGCGTCGGGCGGCCCTTCCAGTCGAGACGGCACCGCCGCGGCGGCTCCGTATCGAACCTCGCCGTCCATCTCGACGCTGGGCGGAGCGGCCCGACTGACGGAGGTCCGAGCGCCGCGGTCGACGACCTTCCAGCCGGCAGCCTCGATCTCGACCTTGAGGGTGTCGGCCGTGGCCCAGTCTCGGCGGGCGCGGGCTTCGGTCCGCTGGCGGATGAGGTGGGTTATCTCTGCCGGCGGGCCGGCGGGGTTGATGGGTTCGCTCACCCGCGAAGGATAGCGGCAGGCGCGGCTCGGCCGCCGCATCGACCAGAACACCCCGCCCAGGGGATCGTCAGGCTTCGGTTCCGGCGCTCGGTTCGGTCGTGTTCGTGACACCGGGAACCATCGGGCTCAACGGCAGCAGAACGGTGACGCGGGCGCCGTGCGGGGCGACGTTCTCGGCCCAGGCCTCGCCGCCGTGGGCGCGGGCTAGCTCGCGGACTATGGCCAGGCCCAGCCCCGAGCCGCTACCGGCGCGCGAAGGATCGGCGCGGAAGAAGCGCTCGAAGACACGTTCCAATGTCCCGGGCGGAAAGCCGGGGCCGTCGTCGGTGACGCTCAGCGAGATCCCCGGCGGGCGTCCAGGCATACGCAGTGAGGCCGCCCGCAGCCAGACGTGGCCGCCGGCGGGGACTACCGAGAGGGCGTTTTCGATTAGGTTCTGGAGGATCCTCTCGGCGGCCAGCCGGTCGCCGGTAAACGCCAGGGCCGGCTCTCCGGGGATCGCCCCGGCGACCTCGATGGCAATGCCCAGGTCGGTGGCGCGAGCCCCGAACCGGGCCGCGGCGTCCGTCAGCAACGCGGCCGCGTCGAGTGCCTCCGGGCGCAGCGAGGCGGGCCCCTGGCGCAGCCGCTCCACGACGCCCAGCTCGCCGACCAGCCGCTCGAGCCGCTGCGCTTCCTCGGCGATGGTCCGGGCCGCGGAGGCGGCTCGATCGCCCGACGCCGTCCCGTCGGCGATCGCCTCGGCGAATCCGCCGATGCTCGTCAGCGGCGTCCGCAGGTCGTGGCGCAGGTTCGCGAGGAGCTGCGTCTCTTCCTGCCGCGTCGAAGCCAGTTCGTGAGCCATGGCGTTGAACCGCTCGGTCAGAACCCTCACCTCGGTCGGGCCCTCCAGCGGGAGCGGCCTGGTCTCGCTCGACGCGGCCGGCAACTCGACGGCGGCGTTGGCGAGGCGGCGCATCGGCCCGGTCAGGGAGCGCGAGAGAAGCCAGGCGACCGGGACGCCGACGATCAGCAGCACCAGGGCGACGATGAGCAACGCGCCGGCCAGGTCGCCGAGGGCCAGCTGCACCGACTTGTCGGGCAGGGCGAAGAGGATGGTGCGGCCGCCCGTGGCGTTCTTGCTCGCCTCGACGTAGATGAACCAGTTGCCGTCGGAGGTTCTCGTGCGCCCGATCGTCCCGGTCGGCATCTGCAACGAGGACGGATCGCCGGCCAGGACGCGGATGGCGCCGTTGGGGTTCTGGACGAGGACATAGCCGCCATCCGATGCGAGTGAAGTGCCCATGTCCGTGAGCGTGGCGTCCCACTGGGACGGCGTCTCGCGGGCAAGGTTGACGACCACCTGGACGAGATCACGCGAAAGGGAGTCCTTGATCTCGTTCTCGTGGAGCTGGTGCAGTGCCAGGAACATGGTCGCCCCGACGGCCAGCAGCATCACCGCCGCCATTCCGGCGAAGGCCAGGAAGATTCGGCTCCTCAGACCGCGCGGCAGCATCGGTCGGCCCTAGTCGGGGGTGGGGGACGGGCCGGGATCGGCCGCGGTCCGAGGGGGAGGCACCAACCGGTATCCCAGGCCGCGGATCGTCTCCACCTGCGGCCCGTCATCGCCGAGCTTCTTGCGCACCTCTGCCACGTGGACGTCCACGGTCCTGGTCTCGCCGGGGAAGTCCGTGCCCCACACGTCCTCGAGCAGCGCATCGCGGGTTAGGACGACGCCCGGATCGCGCGCCAGCGCGGCCAGCAGGTCGAACTCGCGCGCCCGAAGCTCCAGACGCCGCTCGCCGACCAGGGCCTCGCGCCGGCGCGGATCGATGCGCAGGTTGCCAACCTCTATCGGCCGTCCGCCNNAGCTCCAGGCCGACGATCGCGTCGACGTCTTCCGAGCGAGCGGTCAGCATCAGGATCGGCACGTCGCCGCGACGCCGCAGCTCCCGGCAGACCTCGAAGCCGTCCAGCTTGGGCAGCATCAGGTCGAGCACGACCAGCGCGGGGTCGGTGCGCTCGTACTGGACGAGCGCCTGCTCCCCGTCGCCGGCCGCCACGACGGCGAAGCCTTCCTTCTCGAGGTACAGACGGAGCAACTCGACGATGTTCCGCTCGTCGTCGACGACAAGGATGGTCTTCATGCCGGCAGGATACGTCCAGCGCGGCCCGCCCCGTGGCTCGGATGTAAACGCAGGGTAAGACGCCGCGGCGTCACGCCGGCCGAGTCAGCGCGACAGGAGTCCCAGGATGAGCCCAACGGCGAGCACCGCGTAGGCAACCATCGCGCCGAGTGTATTCCTGCGGAAGCGGGTCACCACGACGAGGACGGCGCCGACCACGATGATGATCAGAGCCAGGGCTTTCATGTCCNNATGCGCCCGGCCAGCCAGGTAAGGCCGAGGATGCTGGCCAGGGTCAACGCCATCGCCAGACCCACCTGCCACACCGGCACGTCGCCAGTCGCCATCCGAATCGACATGAGGACCGGCGCAAACGGCGGCAGCAACGAAAGGATCGTGCTCCGCATGCTGCCCGGATCGGGCAAGGTCACGAACACCAGCAAATAGCCTCCAACCAAGAGGAGCGAGATCGGGGCGATCGCGCCGGAGACCTCCTCCTGGCGGGAGACGAGCGCGGCAACGCTGGCGTAGGCCGTCGCGTAGAACAGGAAGCCGA
>PMIQ01000155.1:0-4153 GCA_003157175.1 Chloroflexota bacterium | reverse complement strand
GGTGCCCATTCTTCCTCCGGCGGAGCTGCCGCAGCTCGCGTGCCGCCGGGTCCTTCACCGCTTCCGAAGGCGACGGGCATCGCCGCCAACCATACGCCCATGCCGCACTTTTGGAAGAGAGGTCACCAGTCGGGTTCCCTCGAATGCACGCAGGTCCGGTTCCGCCGCGCAATTCGGCCTGGGCCATAGGCCTCGGGCGAGCCGCTACCATGACGGGGCTCGATCCATCGACCAGTCAAGACGCGTTCGGGAGGAACGATGAATCTGTCAGGAGAGACGGAGATTGCGGCCAGCCGCCAGCGCGTCTGGGACACCATCAGCAACCCGAACCGCGCGGCCGCCTCGAGCTCGTCGGGCCAGGCTCAGATCGAGAAGATCGACGACCGGCACTACAAGGTCACGGTCGCGGCGCCGGGCATGCCGATGGGCGTAACCCTCGACATGCAGGTGACCGAGCTCGACGCACCATCGCGTATCGCCGCGACCATCGAAGGCGCCGTTATGGGCGGCCCGATCAACGGGACCGGCTCGATCGATCTGACCGAGCTCGGGCCGAAGCTGACTCGGGCGACGTGGGTCGCCGACGCCACACTCGGCGGACTGCTGGGCGGCTTCGAGCCGATGCTCCAGGGGCCGCTGCAGCAGGGCGCGGATCAGGGCTTCGTTTCGCTCAAGACCCGGCTCGAGGCCGAGGAAGCCGCCGCCGGGGCATAGCCCGCTACCTCTTTCGGGTGTAGGTCGCCGTCAGTGTCGTGTGACCCAACAATCCGCGGGCCACAGCCCCGCGCACATCGCTTGCCGACGGAGTGTCGCTCAGCGTCAGCGGCGCGGATAGCGCATATAGCGTGAACCGGTAGTGATGCGTGCCGCCGGGCGGGCAAGGGCCGCCCCAGCCGGCCCGACCGAAGTCATTGCGGCCCTGCGGCGGCGCGCTCGCCGAGCCGGCTCCTTCGGGCAACCCTCCGGTCGGGCCGCCGGCGATGTTGTACACGACCCAATGGATGAACCCGCGGGCGTCGGGGTCGTCGACGATCAGCGCCAGCGCCGCGGTCGAGGCGGGAGCGTCCTCCCACTCTAGCGCCGGCGACACGTCCTGGCCGTCGCAGCTGTGCTTGATCGGGATCGAGCCGCCCTCGACGAAGCTCGGGCTCTTGAGAACGAATCCGGCCATGCTGTCTCCTGCGGTTTGCGGCCGTTCCTGATCCAACGTCTATGTGCTCGCCGGCATCTTGGAGCGCGCCACGTTTCGCCGACGCCGGCTCGCCGCCCCGGCGACGTGTCAGCGTTCCCGCCAGCCGTTGTCTGCTCGCCTGGCGCGGGCGTGCGCGGCGACCTCGGCAGCTTTCGAGACCTGCCGGGCCGCCTCGCGCCTGTCGGCCTCGGTCGGCTGACCGGCCAGCTCTTCCCCGAGGCGGCGGTAGCTGGCCAGTCGGCTCTCGTCCAGCTCGCCGGCCCGGATCGCGGCCTGGACCGCGCAGCCGGGCTCCTTCTGGTGCCGGCAGTCGCGGTAGAGGCAGCGGTCGGCGAGATCGAGAATCTCGGTGAAGGTGTCTGCCAGGCCCTGATCGGCGTCCCATAAGCCCAGTTCGCGCACTCCTGGCGTGTCCAGCATCAGNNGCAAGGAGGTTGAGGAGCGAGGACTTGCCCACGCCGGACGACCCGACCAGGGCGACGGTCTCGCCGGGCACCAGCCACCGACGAATATCCCCTACGCCGGCACCGGTGTGGGAGCTCAGCGCAACGACGGGGATGCGCAACTCATTCGCCAGCCGCTCGACCGTTGCCGCGCCGTCCTCGACGAGGTCGTCTTTCGTGAGCAGCAGCACAGGTTGGGCGCCCGACTCGCGAGCCATGGCCACGTAACGCTCCAGCCGGCGCGGGTTCAGGTCCGAGTTGAGCGACGAGGTGATGAAGAGCGTGTCGACGTTTGCGGCGACCGTCTGGGCCCCGACGTACGACCCGGCGGCTCGCCTGACGAAGGCCGAGCGGCGCGGCAGCACGGCGTCGATACGGGCCGGGCCGCCGCCTTGCGGGATGACGCACCCGACCCAATCGCCTACGGCCGGCAGTTCGCCCTTCCGCGCCTCGTGGCGAAGCCGGCCCGTCAACGCCGCCGACCACTCATCGTGATCCCCGGCGAGCATCCATCGGCCTCGATGCTGGGCGATGACGCGGGCCGGGAACCGCCCCTCGGCCGCCAGCGGCGCGAATTGCGCGGCCCATTCTTCCGTCCAGCCCCAGGACGCCAGGGAGTAGGGGAGCGCCGCGGGCCTTTCGGGCTCGCCGCTTGCGTCGCCGGCCTGATTGGAGGTCATGTGCGCAGACTACGCTTTTCGGGTTCATGAGCGGTCGGAGTGGAGATCCGAAGCCGGCGAGCCGCCAAACCCTTGACGGGCGGGCGCACCCGGCAGACATTCAGCACGACAACCAGCTTGTGGGAGGGTGGAAATGTCCAGGTCAGGTCGAGCAGTGATCGCGATCGTGGCTGCAGGGGCGGCCGTGTATCTGGCTGGATGGTTCGACGGCAGTGTGATGACGCAGATCCAGCGTCAGTCCGGGATCGACTTCGATCCCAACGGACTCATACTGGCGATGTCGCTCGGGTCGATCGCAGTGATGGGCTCGATTCTGGCGCTCGGTGTCCTGGCCTCGCGCTCGCAGGCGGCGTTGGTCGGCGCGGTCTACATCGTCACGGGAGCCTTCCTCGCGTTCCTGCCGGTGATCGTGTGGCGGTTCGCGGCGACGATCAACGACGCACTGCCGGTGCTGCCGCAGCCGATCTCTCAAGCCGTGAGCCAGTTCTACTCCTGGTCCAACGGGCCGCTCAACGCGGAAGAGTACGTTGGAGCAGGCGTGCTGATCACAGGCATGCTCGTCATCGGCCGCGCGTTTCGAGATCGTCCCGTGGGGCCGGTCGCGGAGCCTCAGCCCCAGCCTCGATAGGTCTTGCGAGCCATGCTCTCGGCCGAGGCGTGCGGACGGCTTTCTGGAACCGGCGCGACCGTTCTGGCCTCTCCGGAGTGGCGGGCTGATCGGCCAGTTCGTGGGCCAGCCGTTTGTAGCTCTTGAGGCGACCGACGTCGAGCCGGCCGTCGCCGACTGCCGCTCGGACCGCGCAGTCAGGCTCGAACTTGTGCGAGCAGTCGGCGAATCGACAGCCGCGGGCGAGCTCGATGATCTCGGCGAAGGTTTCGTCGACTCCTTCGTCGGCGTCCCAGACGCCGAGCTCGCGCATGCCCGGAGTGTCGAGCACCAAGGCGCCGCCGGAGTGCAGGAACAGCTCCCGGTGAGTGGTCGTGTGGCGGCCGCGGGCATCGTCCTCGCGGATCTCGCGCGTGACCATCAGCTCCTCCCCGGCCAGAGCTCCTCCCCGGCCAGGCAGTTGAGCAGCGTCGACTTCCCGACGCCGGACGAGCCGACCAGCGCAAGCGTCTTTCGAGGGATGAACCAGCGCGCCATCGCCTCGAGGCCGACGCCGCTGAGTGAGCTGATGGCCACGACCGGCACACGAAGATCGGCCTCGAGGCGCGCAGCGGTCGCGGCGGCGTCTACCGAGAGGTCGGCCTTCGTCAGCAGCACGACCGGCTCGGCGCCGGATTCTCGGCCCATGGCCACGTAGCGTTCCAAGCGCCGAGGGTTGAGGTCTCCGTTTAGCGACGTGGCCACGAAGAGCGTGTCCACGTTCGCGCCGACGATCTGGGCGCCGGGCCGGCGCCCGGCCGCTCGCCGCCGGACCGCGGAGCGCCGCGGCAGCAGGGCGTCGATGCGAGCCTCGCCGTCGTGGGGCGAATGGACGCACGCGACCCAGTCGCCGACGGCGGGCATCTCGCCCTCTTCGGCGTCGTGCCGGAAACGGCCGGTTGGCGTCGCTGCCGTCTCGCCCTTCTGGCCCACAACGAGCCACATGCCGCGGTGTTGGGCGATGACCCTGGCGGGCCAGAGGCTGCCTTCGGTCAGCGACGCGAACTCAGAGGCACGGGCACTGTCCCAGCCCCAGGCTTCCAGGGCGGGGGAAAGCGCCGCCGGAATCCTGCCGGCGGCGCTGGAAACGGTCGTCATCTCAGCCAACCCTCTTCAGTTTCCCGGTCCGCTTGGCGTAGCGTTCGGCCCGGCCGAAGCCCCACAGGCCAAGCGGGATGAAGACGAAAGCCAT
>PMIQ01000091.1 GCA_003157175.1 Chloroflexota bacterium | reverse complement strand
GCAAGGCCATCTGCCTGAGCCTGGGCCGCCAGGGCGCCGACGTCGCTTTCGTGGACGTGGGCCGGCCCGAGGTCGCCGAGGCCACCGTGGCCGAGATCCAGGCGCTCGGGCGCAGGGCGCTCTACATCCCGGCTGACGTCACCGACCCGGAGGCCTGCGTCAAGGCCGTGGCAGCTGTCGTGGGCGCCTTTGGCAAGGTCGACATCCTGGTCAACAACGCCGGCATCACCCGCGACGACCTGATCATGCGGATGCCCATCGACGACTGGAAAAAGGTCCTCGAGGTCAATCTCTTCGGCGCCTTCTATATGATCAAGGCAGCCATCCGCCCGATGCTCAAGGCCCACGCCGGCCGCATCATCAACATGTCGAGCGTTTCGGGCCAGGCCGGCCAGATGGGCCAGGCCAACTACTCGTCGTCCAAGGCCGGTCTGATCGGGCTCACGAAGGCCACCGCACGCGAGGTTGCGTCGCGTGGCATCACCTGCAATGCCGTCGCGCCCGGCTTCGTCGTCACCGAGCTCACCAAGGACCTTCCGGCGAGCCTGACCGACCAGATCAAGGCCCAGACTCCGCTCGGGCATTTCGGAACGGTCGATGACATCGCGAACGCGGTCACGTTCCTCGCGTCCGACGAAGCCGGCTACATCACCGGCCAGGTTCTCGCGGTGGACGGTGGGCTGGTGATGATGTAGCGGCTCGGCGAACGGGGGCCGCCGGCCCGATCCGCGGCGACGCACGGGGCCGGGCTATCCGGCGGACGCTGCTTCCTGTCGGTCGCGGTGAAAGTCACACCGCCCGGCCCGAGGGCGTCGAGTACGATCCACCCCACGTCAACGCGCCCGAAGCCCGACAGAGGGCATTCAGGACGCCAGGGGGTAGGATCAGCGCAACAAGCGGTCGGAGCGTCACTGTGATCCTGGAAGGGGCGATTGGAGTCGGATGAGCGAGCCCGGAGAGACCCAGCCCGCCACGCCTGAGATCGGGAGCTCGTCCGGGCCGGACGACTCGGCCATCCCGGAGGCGTCCACGCCGCCGGCCGGTGACCTCGCAGCGCCCGGGAAGGACTCGCCGAAGGGTCGTTCGCGGCTCCTGGCGGCGTCGCTCTCGTTCATCTGGCCGGGGCTCGGGCAGCTCTACGGTCGGCGGTGGATCGCGGCGTTGATCTTCGCCGTCCCGGTCGCGGTCGCCGCAATCTGGCTGGTCGTGCAGGTCCTCAACGGCGTCCTGTACTTTGGGGCGAGCTTCCTCGACGACGCGTTTGCCCTGACCTTCGTCATCGGCGGCGTGGTCCTCGGCGTCTGGCGGATCGCCGCGATGATCCACGCGTACGCCACGACCGGGCCCCGCCGTCGGCCGCGTGTGCTCGACTCAGCTGTGCTCGCCATTCTTCTGATTGTCGTGGTGGCCGTGCATTCCGAGGTCGTCTACTACGCCTGGTCCGCCTACAGCTTCGACGTGGACGTGGCAAGCAACGTTCTCGTAACCGACCAGCCGACCGCGGTGCCGACCTCCCAGCCGAGTCTGGCGTCGCCCACGCCGTCGCCGACCCCGGTGTGGCAGCCGGGCGGCTCCCTCAATCCGAACCCCACTCCGGAGCCCACCCCGTCGGCGGAGCCGGCGCACCGGGTCACGATCTTGCTGACAGGCATAGATTGGCTGCCCGGACGCACCAGCGCCATGAATGACGCCATCATGCTCGTCAGCCTCGACACGGACACGGGCAAGGTCGCGATGATAAGCATCCCCCGAGACACCGCCGACTTTGACTACTACTGGGGCGGGACGGCCGGCGTAAACACCAAGATCAACAACTTTGCCAATCTGGTCAGCAAACGCCTGATCCACGCGCCGGACCCGTCGCTGACCGCACTCGCCAACGAAGTCGGCTTCCTGGTGGGAGTGAAGGTCGACTACTACGCGGCCATCGACATGAGCGTCTTCCCGAGCCTGGTGAACGCGCTGCCGGGCCACGATGTCTGCGTCTACAACCCCAAGGCGATCAGCGACCCCTCAACGCAGACCTACATCGGCAGCGGCAGCGTGTGCCTGAACGGCGCCACGGCGCTCAAGTACGTCCGCTCGCGTCACAACGGCGGTAACGACTACGTTCGCGCCGGCCGCCAGCAGGACGTGCTTCTCGCCGCGGCGCGCAAGCTCGCCACGCCCGCGGGCATCGTCGCGCTGCCCCATATCCTGTCGCTGGGATCCAAGCTGATCCAGACCAACTTCCCGCTCAACACGGCCAAGAACTACGTCACTGTCGTCCAGAATCTCGGGACCGGCGACCTGACGCAGTGCGTCCTCGGCCCGCCATACGACTATCACCCGGCCGCCTCGCTGACCAAGGGAGACTGGACGAGTCGGCTGAAACTCTCTCTCGTCTCAAGCCTCTCGGTCTATCTGTTCGGGCTGGACAGCCGCTACTACGGCATGGAAGGGGTCAATCCCGCGCCCTGCGCTTCCTGAACGACCCGCGTCCCTTGCTCCCGGCGTGAGCCTTCGAGTGGGCTGGCCGACCGTTGTAGGACCGCTGGAATCGCAACGGGAGCCCGTCTGGTGTGGGATACTCGACCAAACTCCGCGAGTCACCGCGGGGATCTACGACGCGGTCCTCCGCTCAGGCACACGGACTGAGTGGCCCGCTCCACCAGGGCGGCTTGTCGAAGAATATGTTGGTCGACTCTAAGATGGAGCGAAAGGACGCTAGCCCCGCTTTATCCAAGCGTGTCTGCGTTATCGGGCTTGGCTTCGCCGGGCTTCCCACTGCCGCCGCGATCGCCTCTGCCGGGCACAAAACCACAGGGCTCGACATCGATGCGGCCAAGGTCGCAAGCATCAACGGCGGCCATGCCACGAGCGGCATCTCCGCCGCCGCAATCGCCCCGCTCATCGAAGATGGGTCCCTCACTGCCACAACGGACGCCGCGGCAATCGCGCGGGCCGAAGTCGTGGTGATCAGCGTGCCGACGCCGATCGACAGCGAGGGGCGGCCCTACGAGGTGCCGGTCGAACGGGCCTGCGAAACCGTTCTCGAACACGTCTCGGACGGGACTCTCATCGTGATGCAGTGCACCGTCGTACCCGGGACCACGCGTCGCCTGCTGGTCGACCCGCTCAACGCCGCCGGGCGGAAGGTGGGAGAGGACATATTCGTCGCCTTCAGCCCCGAGCGGATCAACCCCGGCGATCCCGTGTTCAACGTCAGCAACACCACCAAGCTCGTGGCCGGAGCCACGGATGCCTGCCTCGATCGCGGTCGCGAGTTCGTCGCCTCGTTCGTCTCCACCGCCATGCCGGTGGCCTCCCTCGAGACCGGCGAGCTGGCCAAGCTCGTTGAGAACACCTTCCGCTTCATCAANNATCAGCTTCGTCAACGAAATGGCCGTTCTGTGCGACCGATTCGGGGTCAACCCCTGGAACGTGATCCAGGCCGCCGCCAGCAAGCCATTCGCGTTCATGGCTCATTTCCCCGGACCCGGCATCGGCGGCGACTGCATCCCCGTCTCGCCGCGCTACCTTCAGGCGGCGGCAGAGCGTAAGGGCCTGGTCTCCGACGTGATCGCGGCCTCGTTCCGAGCCACCGGACGAATGCCCGGGCACGTGGCGGATCGGCTGGCGGCTCTGCTCGCCGAGCGCGGCCGCGTCATGACCGGAGCGCGGGTGATTGTCGTGGGTCTGGCGTACAAGCCGGACATCGCCGACGCGCGCCACTCTCCTGCGATCGGCGTGATCCACGAGCTCGAGTCACGTGGAGCACAGGTTCTGGTCCACGATCCGCTGGCCACCGGGATCATCGTCGACGGGGTCCTGCGGCCATCCGTCCCACTCGATAGGGTCTGGCCTGCGGGTGCAGTCGGGGCCGATGCCGCCGTCGTGATAACGCCCCATTCGAGCATCGACTACGTTGCCCTGGCCGGGCAGGTGGGCGTCGTGCTCGACACGCGGAACGCGCTGAGCGCCGTGGAATCCGACCGCATCGTGTCGCTCTGAGGCTGGGTTCGCTTCTCATCGGGGTAGGAACAGTCCGGGCAGGAATCGCCGCCACCGCAGTCGCGAAGGAGAGTCTGTGAGAGCGCTGGTGACGGGCGGTGCGGGTTTCATCGGCCACCACCTCGTCCGAGCGCTGCTGGATCGGGGCGATGAGGTCGCCGTGATCGACGACTTCGAAACGGGGTTCCGCGAGCGTCTGGCGCCATTCGACGGGCGGATCGAGCTCGTAGAGGCGGACGTTCGCGATGGGGCGGCCCTCGACAGGGCGACACGCGGTTGCGAGATCGTATTTCACCAGGCCGGTCTGCCGTCCGTGACTCGATCGGTTCGAGAGCCCCGCCGATCCAACGAAGTGAACACGTCCGGGACGATCGAGGTGGTGCTGGCCGCCGCTCGAAACCGAGTGCGCCGGGTGGTCTTCGCGGCGTCCTCGTCCGTGTACGGAGACAGCCCCGAGTTGCCGCGGCGCGAGACGCAGACCCCGCGGCCCCGTTCGCCGTACGCCATCGGCAAGCTGGCCGCCGAGTTCTACCTGCACAATCTGGGCGAGTTGTACGGGGTCGAGACGGTGGCGCTGCGCTACTTCAACGTCTTCGGGCCGGGCCAGGACCCCAACAGCGAGTACGCCGCGGCGGTTCCGCGGTTCATCACCGCGGCGCTGTCCGGGGGCCGGCCCGCGGTGTACGGAGACGGTACTCAGTCGCGCGACTTCACTTACGTGGACAACGTGGTTTCCGCCAATCTCCTCGCCGCGTCCGCGACCGGTGTGTCGGGGCTGACCTGCAACATCGGCTGTGGCGAACAGCACTCGCTGCTGGACCTTCTGGCGGCCATCGAGCGCGAGGTCGGTTGCGACCTGCGACCGATCTTCGAGCCGGGGCGGGCGGGCGACGTGCCGTTCTCGCAAGCGGACATAAGCGTCGCTCGGAATCGACTCGGGTACGCCGTGGTGGTCCCATTCGAGGAGGGCGTCGCCCGCTGCGTCGCCGCCTATCGCGAGGCGGCCGCGGCAAAGGCGGGCCCCAATTCGATGCCGGCCTAGATGGCGGCGTTGGACGTCCAGGAGACGGGACCGTCCCTTTCGCTGGGATCGCTGGGACGGCCGACCGCGCTGGTGACCGTCGGCGGCCTGGTCGGTCAGGTGTTCGCCCTCATCAGGACCCTCTTCGTGGCTGCCCGCGTCGGTACGTCGCCCGACCTCGACGCTTTGCTGGTGGCCCAGGTGCTGCCTGTCATCGTCGGGGCGATCATTTCCAGCGGCCTCCGACAGGCCACTGTGCCGGCCTACCTCGAGATCGCGGCCGGGCGCGGCCGAGTGGAGGCGTCCCGGTTCGCGGGCTTCGTCCTGACCTGGTCGGCGATCGTCGCCGTGCTCGGGATGGGGCTCTTGTACCTGTTCCCCGTTCAGGCCGTCGCCGTCTCGGGCCCGGGGCTGGCCACGGAGACCAGCCAGGACGCGGTCGAGTTCCTCCGGATCGTGGCTCCGATCCTCGGTTTGTCCGTGCTGTGGGTCACGCTGGCAACGCTGTGTCAGGCCGATCGCCTCTTCGCCCCGATCGCGTTCGGCCTGGCCCTGAACCCGATTGTCTCGTTTGCGGTCACCGTGGCCTTCTGGGGCTCGATGGGCCTGCAGGGTGTCGCCCTGGGCCTGGACCTGGGCTACGTGGCCACGATTGCGCTCGTGGCCGGCTATCTGGTCGTCAGGGGTCTCCGCCCCAGGCTGGCGCTCACCTACGATCGAGATCAGCTGGAGCGGTTCGTCCGCCACGCCCTGCCGCTGCTGGCCGGGGCCACTGTGGTCCAGTTCAACCTGCTCGCCGACAGGGCCACGGCGTCGATCCTGGGCCCGGGCGCCGTCAGCTCGCTCAACTACGGGCAGCTGGTGGTGCTGGAATCGATCGGGTCGCTCAACACCGCCTGGATGCTGGTTCTCTATCCCACGCTGGTGCATCTTGCGCAACCCTCGCGGGCCGGTCTGGGACAGGGCGCCGAGCGGGCGCTCCGGTACACGATCGTGCTCTTCATGCCGGTCGTCGTTGCCGCCGCGGCGCTCGCGCCGCTGGTCGTTCAGGTGGCCTTCGAACGGGGCGCATTCGATGCGACCGCGACGCGGACCACGTCGGTCGTGGTCGCCGCCCTGGCGCCGATGATCCTGCTCACGATGGTCCAACCCGTCCTGACGGGTGCGCACAACGCCCGGCGCCGGGGCGGCTTGATAGCGCTCGCCGCCGGCCTGAACGCGGCCCTCAACGTTA
The DNA here is from genome assembly GCA_003157175.1 of Chloroflexota bacterium. Taxonomy (GTDB): domain Bacteria; phylum Chloroflexota; class Limnocylindria; order Limnocylindrales; family CSP1-4; genus Fen-1039. The sequence continues at coordinate 9,225 of PMIQ01000091.1, read as the reverse complement.
TCCTCGACCTCGTGTTCGGGCTGACGATCGGAGTCGCCGGCGTGGCCCTGTCGACCTCGGTGACAATCGCGATCGTCGCGTCCGTGCTGGCGGTGCAGCTGCATCGTTGGGAGCCCGACTTCGCCATTCGCCCGATCGTCTCGACCACCGCGCGGTCGCTGGTCGCAAGCCTGGTGCCCGGGGCCGTCGTTGCGGTCGTTGTTTGGGCGCTGATGCCAAAGCTCAGCTTGTTCGGGGCGGTCGGAGCCCTCGTGGTGCTGGCGGCGTTCGGGGTCGGCGCATACCTGGCCATGGCGCGACTCCTGCGCCTCGATGAGCTGCGCCCCGTCCTGGAGGCGGTGGCTCGCCGGTTCGGGCGCACGTTCGAGGCGGGCGCTCGATGAGCGAGCCGCTGGGCCGCCGGCCGCTGCGGATCGCGTTTCTCACGCCGTCGCTGGATGTCGGCGGGGCGGAGCGCAAGATGATATTGCTCGCCGAGAGGCTGGACCGCGATCGGTACCAGACCGAGTTCGTGTTGCTCATGCACGCTGGAGCTCTGGGCCCCGCGGCCGAGGCGACCGGCTCTCGCATCCGAGTCCTCGGCTGGCCGTCGCGCCACGGCCGACTCCACCGGCTGCGCTGGGGCTGGGACGTCGCGCGGCTTGGACCGCAGCTTCGGGCCGGCCACTACGACATAATCCACGCCTTGCTCTTCAACGCCGCGGCGCTCGCGGCGTTGACCCAGCGCCTGTCCGGAACCCCGATCCTGATCGCCGGTCGAGAGCGAATGGACGACTACAAGGAGCGCTTCGGACCCCTGGATCGGTTCCTGGACGGGCAGGCTCGCCGTTCGTCCGACGTCGTCGTCGCGGCCTCGGAGGCGGTTCGAGACGACGTCATCCGGCACGAGCACATCGAGCCGGCGAAGACGCGCGTCATCCGCAACGGTGTCGTTCTTCCGCCGCCGATGCCGCCTTCCGAGCGCTCGGCGATCCGGGCGGCCTGGGGCTTCGGGCCCGACGATCTCGTGGTCGGCTGCGTCGCCAACTACAAACCGGCCAAGGGGCTCGAGCTGCTGCTCCGCGTCGCAGCGGACCTGCGATCGAAAGCGCCGCATCTGCGGCTCGTTCTCGTCGGCGAAGGTGAGCTGCGCCCGACTCTCGAGCGAATGATCGCGGACCTCCACGTCGGCGACATCGTCCGACTGCACGGCCGGGAGCTCGATGCCCGGCGACTGTACGGCGCCTTCGACATCTACGCCCACGCCTCGGAAAGCGAGGGCGGGCCAAACGCGGCGATCGAGGCTGCGGCGGCCGGCCGTCCGATCGTTGCCACTGGGGCCGGTGGGACCCGCGAAGTGGTGATCGATGGCGAGGGCGGGTTGCTGGTGGCGATCAACGACGAAGCGGCGTTCTCCGCCGCGTTGATGCGCATGCTCTCCGACGGAGAGATGCGCAAGACGTTCGGGGCGGCGGCGCGCGATCGCGCCGAGCGGCTGTTCAGCGCCGAGCAGTTCGTCGCGGACACGGCCGCCCTCTATGAAGAGATGGCTGAGTCCAAGGGGATCCGACGGTGAGCCCGCGCCGGCCGCTCAGGGTGGCGTACGTCACCGGGGCGTTGTACACGGGCGGCGCGGAGCGTCGAATGCTTGCCCTGGTCAAGGGGTTGCCCCGGGACCGGTTCGAGATCGAGATGGTGCTTCTGACCGAGGCCGGACCGGCCGCCCCCGCGTTCGAGGCGGCCGGGGCCAGAGTCCGTGTGCTCGGGTGGGGACGGAGAAAGAGCCGCCTGCATTTCATGCGGTGGATGTTGGACGTGGCTCGGTTGGGGCCCGAGCTGCGCCGCGGCCACTACGACATCGTCGATGGCTGGCTGTTCCACGCCTATGTGGTCACCGCCCTGGTTCGGCCCCTCTCCGGCGCACCGGTGATGCTCTCGGGCCGCCACTTCATGACCGAAGGCCAGCCCCACATGGGCGCCATCGAGCGTTTCCTCGACGCCCTGGCGCGCCGGCGGTCCGATGCGATCGTCGCCGTCGGCGAAGCCGTTCGGGACGACGCGATCCGGCACGAGCACCTGGACCCGGCCCGGATCAGGGTCATCCACAACGGCGTGGTCATGCCGCCTCCGATGGCGCCGTCGGAGCGGGCGGCGATCCGAGCCGGCTGGGGTTTCGGACCCGATGATCTGATCGTCGGCAGCGTCGCCAACTACAAGCCCCGAAAGGGCATCGAGCTTGTGCTGCGGATCGCGGCGAGTCTGCGCCACCGCCTGCCGGAGCTGCGCTTCGTCTTCGTCGGGGAGGGGACGCACAGGCCGGTGCTCGAGGCGCTCGTGGCCGAGCTGGGGCTGGCCGACATCGTCCGACTGCACGGCCGCGAGCTCGACGCCCGGCGGCTGTACGGCGCCTTCGACGTCTTCGCCCATGCCTCGGAGACCGAAGGCGCCCCTAACGCCGTGATCGAGGCCGCGGCCGCCGCATTGCCGATTGTCGCGACTCGGGCCGGGGGCACGGACGAAGTGGTCGAGGACGGCGAGAGCGGTCTGCTCGTGCCGGTCGACGACGAGGCGGCTTTCGCGGCCGCTCTCGCGCGGCTGGCCACGGATCCGGAGCTTCGGGCGCATCTGGGCGCCGCCGCCCGCCAGAGAGCGGCTACTGTTTTCGGCATGGACCGCATGGTGGCCGAGTTCGCGGCTCTGTACGAAGAACTGGCCGAGCGTAAGGGAGTGCGCCGGTGAGCGGCCGCAGGCCGCTCCGCATCGCCTATCTTTTCGGCGGTCTCAACACTGGCGGCCCCGAGCGCCAGATGGTCGCCCTGGCGGAGCGGCTGCCGAAGGATCGGTTCGAGGTCGAGTTCGTGCTGCTGCGGCAGGCCGGGCCTATGGCGCCCGCCGCGGAAGCGGCCGGAGCCAGAGTTCGCGTGCTCGGCTGGGCTGGCCGCGATGTCCCGCTGCACCGGCTCCGCCGAGTCTGGAACGTCCTGTGGCTCGGGCCCGAGCTGCGCCGCGGCCGGTACGACATCGTGGACGCCTGGATGCTCTACGGCTACGGCATGGCGGCTCTCGTCCGGCCCGTGGCGCGGTTCCCCGTTCTGATCACGGGCCGTCGTGTCCTCACTGACTTTCTGCCCAGGCTCAAGCCGATCGAGCGCGTCCTGTACGCCGTCGCCCGCCATGGCACGGATGCGGTCGTGGCCGTGTCGCAGGCGGTCCGGGAAGACGCGATCGAGCACGAGCATCTGGACCCGGCCCGGATCAGGGTCATCCGCAACGGCGTGGTCATCCCGCCGCCGATGGCGCCGCCGGAGCGAGCGGCGAGCCGCGCCGGCTGGGGTTTCGGACCCGATGATCTGATCGTCGGCAGCGTCGCCAACTACACCTCGCGCAAGGGTCTGGAGCTGTTGATCCGCGTCGTCGCCGGACTTCGAACGCAGCTCCCCGAGCTGCGTCTCGTCTTGGTCGGCGAGGGTGTTCATCGGCCGGTGCTCGAGGCGCTGGTGGCCGAGCTTGGCGCGAGCGACATCGTCCGACTTCACGGCCGCGAGCTCGACGCCCGGCGGCTGTATGGCGCCTTCGACATCTTCGCCCATGCCTCGGAGACCGAGGGTGGCCCCAACGCGGTGATGGAAGCTGCGGCGGCCGCGCTGCCGATCGTCGCGACTCGGGCCGGTGGCACGGACGAAGTGGTCGAGGACGGTGTGAGCGGTCTGCTCGTGCCGGTCGACGACGAGGCGGCCTTCTCGGCCGCTCTCTTGCGGCTCGCCACGGATCCGACCCTTTGTGCGCTCCTGAGCGCCGCCGCCCGCCAGAGAGCGGCTACTGTTTTCGGCATGGACCGCATGGTGGCCGAGTTCGCGGCTCTGTACGAGGAACTGGCCGAGCGCAAGGGGGTGCGCCGGTGAGCGGCTCGGAAATGAGCGGCTCGGAAATGAGCGGCTCGGCGCGCCGGAATGGCTCCGTCCGACCGCGCGTCCTGCGAATCATCACCCGGCTCAACGTCGGCGGCCCGTCCACCCACGTCCTGATCGCCGATGCCGGACTTCGAGAGCGCGGCTGGGAGACGCTTCTGGTCCACGGCGCGCTGGAGCCCGACGAGGTCGGGATCTCGCTCGACGGCGTCGACCTGCCCCTGCGCTATCTGCCGACGCTGGTCCGGCCGATCAGCCCCATCGCCGACCTTCGAGCGACCGCCTCGCTCGTCCGAATCATTCGCGACTACCGGCCGCACATCATCCACACCCACCTTTCCAAGGCGGGTCTCCTGGGTCGAAGCGCAGCCATCTTCTCGTCGCGGGCGGCCCGCATCCACACCTTTCACGGAACCGTCTTTCGAGGCTACTTCGGCGCCTCAAAGTCGGGCATGGTCCAGCGTGCCGAGCGGATTCTGGGCGCCCGCACGGATCGCGTGCTGGCCCTGAGCGAGCGGCAGCGCGACGAGCTGCTGGCCTACCGGATCGCCCCGGCGGCGCTCATCGAGATCGTGCCGCTGGGCCTGGAGCTGGACCGCTTCCGCGGCGGAGACCGGCGCGCGGCGCGCGCGGCCCTCGGCATCGCACCGCGAACCGTGGCGGTCATGGCCTTGTGCCGGCTCGTGCCTGTGAAACGGATCGATCGAATGCTCCGGGCGATGGCCGTGGCACTGGCGACGGCTCCCGCGCTGCGCCTGTATGTCGTCGGTGACGGCGCCGAACGCGCCGCGCTGGAGCGTCAGGCGGCAGATCTGGGGATCGCGGATCGCGTGACCTTCGCCGGCTGGTCGACCGACGCGCCGGCCTGGTACGCCGCTGCCGACATAGTCGCCCTCAGCTCCGACAGCGAAGGAACGCCGCTCTCGCTGATCGAGGCGGCGACTGCCGGGCGAGCCGCGGTCGCGACCGACGTGGGTGGCGTTGCCGACGTCGTCGTCGACGGAGTAACCGGGATCGTCGTGCCTTGTGAAGACGAAGCGGCCCTGGCCGAAGCGCTGGCCCGTCTTGGCAACGACGCCTCCCTCCGGGCGCGTCTTGGGGCCGCCGCCCCGGAGCGAGCGGTCAGATACGCGGCCGAGCGGCTCGTGGACGACCTCGACAGCCTGTATCGTCACCTGCTAGCAGAGCGAGGTGTGAAGCTGTGATCTCGGGTCCACTGGCTGTGGGCGTGGCAGCCTTCGTGGTGTCGGTCCTGATGGTGCCCGTAACCAACAGGCTGGCCTTTCGCTACGGTGCGGTCGTCCACCCGCGCGCCGATCGCTGGTCCCGCCAGGTCGTGCCGATTCTGGGTGGCCTGGCCGTCGCGATCGCGGTCGGGGCCGTCGCCTGGATGGCGGTCGACGAAGGAACGACGCTCGCCGCCTGGCTGACGGGCCTCGTCGGTCTCACGGTCATCGGGCTCATGGACGACCTGTGGGACGTTCACCCGCGCTATCGCCTGATCGCCGAGGCGTTGCTCGGCGCCGGTTTCGCGGTCGTCGTCTTCGACGATCTCGACCTCCTCCCCAGGCTGGCCGTGGCGCTGGCCGGCGCCATCGCGATCCCGGTGATGACCAACGCCACGAACCTGGTGGACAATTCGGACGGGCTGGCCAGCTCGCTATCCGCGGAGACTTCGCTGACGATCGCGCTGACGGCGATAGTGGCCGGCATGAAGGGCAACGAGGTGGGGCTCGGGCTGGCCATCACCGGCGCATGCCTCGGTTTCCTGGTTCACAACCGTCCGCCGGCCCGGGTCTTCATGGGCGACGCGGGCAGCCTGATGCTCGGATTCGCGCTGGCAGGGGCCGGAGTGCTGCTGATCCACGACGCGCAGATCCATCCGAGTCCGCAGGCGACCGCCGCGGCTTTGGCCGTCCCGCTCGCCGCGTTCGTTCAGTTCGGCGACGTGGCGATGGTTTCGGTGACGCGCATGCGGCGAGGCGTCTCGCCGTTCAAGGGCGGCACGGATCACACTTCGCACCGACTCGTCCGCGCCGGCCTTCGGCCCTGGGAGATGCTCGGCGTCGTTGGGCTGGCCAGCGGCGTTTGCGGCGGCCTGGCGATGCTGCTGGCCTGGCTCGCCCCCGACCCTCTCATCGAAGTTGTCGTGGTGGCCGCGGCCGGCGTCCTGGTGCTCGGCTTCGAGACGGTCATCGCCCTGCGAGTGCCATTCGAGACTCCTGCGGCGACCGCCGGCTCAACCGCTCAGGCGGCGACCGCATCCGAAACGATCGGTGGTCCGCGATGAGGGTCCTCGTCACCGGCGGAGCAGGTTTCGTCGGCTCGCATCTCGTCGATGCCCACGTTGCCAGGGGCGACGAGGTGGTCGTCGTGGACGACCTTTCGACCGGCCGCCTTCAGAACATCGAGGCCCACGTTTCCGAGGGTCGGGTCCGCTTCCTCGAGGGCAAGGCGGAGGACCCGGCCGTCATCGAGCCCGCCTTCGATGGAGTCGAGCTCGTCTACCATCTGGCCGCGGCGGTCGGCGTCTTCCAGATCCTGGCGCATCCACTGGCTTCGATCCGGACGAATCTGGACGCCTCGTCCGCGGTCTTCGAGCGAGCTTCGGCGCGCGGCATCCGGACGCTCTTCACCTCCACCAGCGAGGTGTACGGCAAGAACGTCTCGGACGCCCTCAACGAGGACGACGACACGATCTACGGCTCCACCAGGGTCCATCGCTGGCTGTACGCGGTATCAAAGGCCACGGACGAGTTCCTGGCCCTGGCCCACCATCAGGAGCTCGGCCTGCCGGTCACGGTTGTGCGGCTCTTCAACACGACCGGTCCGCGCCAGACCGGCGCCTACGGCATGGTCGTGCCGCGTTTCGTCCGCCAGGCGATCGAAGGCAAGCCCCTGACCGTCTACGGCGACGGCGGCCAGCTGCGCTGCTTCACCAACGTCCATGACGTCGTCGCGGCGCTCATGGCCCTGACCGCCGCGCCGGCCGCGATCGGCGCGGTCGTCAACGTCGGCAACCCGCGCGAGATCTCGATCCGCGACCTTGCGGCGCTGGTGTGCGAGATCGTCGGCTCGAACTCGCCCGTCGAGCTGGTCGACTACGAGTCGGCCTACGGCAAGGGCTTCGAGGACATGCGCCGCCGCGTTCCGGACGTGAGCCGGCTGCGGAGACTGATCGGCTTCGTGCCCACGACGCCGCTCGAAGATACGATCAAGGAAATCGCCCGCGGCATAGCTCCGGGCCGGTAGAGGCGAGGCGCGCCCAGAGATGAGCCGGCCACGCGACACGGCCGCCCACGTGGCGCCCTCGCGCGACTCGTCAATCGGCTATCGCCCCGCTCTCGACGGCATCCGAGCGGTCGCGGTCCTGGCCGTCATCGCCTATCACCTTGGCTACGGCCGGATCCGCGGCGGGTTCCTCGGCGTCGACGTCTTCTTCGTCCTGTCGGGCTACCTCATCACCAGCCTGTTGCTGAGCGAGCACGCCCGAACCGGTGCGATCGACTTGGTGGCCTTCTGGTACAGGCGAGCCAGGCGCCTGCTGCCGGCGCTCTTCCTGATGCTGATCGTCGTGGCGGTCTGGATCGGTGCCTCGAGCCCGGCCTTCGAGCTCGAGATGCGCCGCGAAGACATCCTCTGGACTCTCTTCTACGGCGCCAACTGGCATTACATCGCCACCGGCCAGGACTACTTCGCCCAGTTCGCCTCCGCCTCGCCGCTGCGCCATACCTGGTCGCTCGCCATCGAGGAGCAGTTCTACCTCGCGTGGCCCCTGATCGTCGGAACGGCCCTGTGGCTTGGCCGTCGCCGCCCCGCCGTCGTCGGCGCGATCTGCGTCGCCGGTATCGCCGTTTCGGTGGCGGCGATGGCATTGCTCTACGACCCGGGCGATCCCTCGCGGGCCTACTACGGCACCGACACTCGAATGCACGAGCTGCTCGTGGGGGCGTCGCTGGCAGTGCTGTTCCATTCGTATGCCAGAAGACGCGCCATGGTCCTGACCTCGCGCGCCGCACCGGCGGTGGCAGTGGCCGCCGGGCTGGCCCTGCTGGTGGTGTTCGCCCGGCTCTCCGACACGGATGCCCTCTACTACCGCGGCGTCTCTCTCCTGGTCGCAGTGGGGGCCGCGGCCCTCATCTGGAGCGTCGAGGTGGCGCCCCGCTCCGTCGCGGCCCGTCTGCTGTCACTGGGGCCGGTGGCGTGGGTCGGGCGGATCAGCTACGGCCTGTACCTGTGGCACTGGCCGGTGATCCTGGCGGTGACGACCAGATGGGGTCCGTTCCGGCTCCTGCCGGGCTCGTTCGGACTCAACGGCGAGCGGGTCGCCCTGACATTCGCCATCGCGATGGCCTCGTTCTACCTGCTGGAGCAGCCGATCCGGCGGGGCAGGATGCCGGTCCTGGGGCCGTCCGTCCGTCGCTTCGCGATCGCGGCCCTGGTGGCGATCGTCGCCGTCGGGGGCACGGCGTACTGGCAGACCAGCGCGGCCTCGCCGGAGACTACCTATAACGCCGTTCCCAACTGCCCGAACCTCCAGATCTGTTTGCGCCGCGAGGGGTCGGCAGATGCGCCGATCGTGGCCGTCGTCGGCGACTCGATCGCTCGATCTCTGGACCCGGGCTTCGCGGACCTGGCCCACGCCCACGGCTGGACGTACGTCCTCGAAGCCTCGAATGCCTGCCGGGTTAGCACTCTGCTGACGTCGGTGGCGGGTGTGATCAAGCCGGGGTATCAGCATTGCTATGATCAGGTTCCGGGCCTCGAGCGCGAACTCCTCGCGACCTGGCACCCCGACCTCATCGTGGTCATCGACCGGGTCGAACGAACCGAGGCACTCGTCGGCGGACAACCGGTGGCGGCCGGCACACCCGAGTTCCAGCTTCTTTCGACCCGGGCTCTGACCGATTTCGCGCGCATGATGACCGCCGGCGGAAGCCGGCTCGTCTTCCTCGAGTTGCCGCCAGTTGTGCCGGCCAGTTGCCTCGTGCCGTCGAAGCTCGATTCCGCTCAGTGCGCTGTTCCGGTCAACTCGGACGCGGTCACGAATCAGGCGAACTCGATCTTCCGTGCGGTGGCCGCCGCCGTTCCCGGCGTATCTTCTATATCGATATCGGACGCGATCTGCCCGGCCGGGGCGTGCGCGCCGGTGGTCGGCGGGCTGATGCTCCGATACGACGGAGATCACTTCTCGGGTCCCGCGGCGGAGCACCTGGCGCCGATTATCTACCAGCGTCTGGTCGCAGCCGGCGCCTTCACGCCCGCCGGGTAGCAGGCCGCGGCCGCGCCCGCGGCCTGCCCGCCACCGCCTCTGCCGCCGAACGCCGGGTATGATCGC
>PMIQ01000126.1 GCA_003157175.1 Chloroflexota bacterium | reverse complement strand
GAGCCCACCGGCAACCTCGACTACTCCACCGGCGGCGAGATCCTCGACGAGCTGTGGCGATCCTGCGACGAGCGTGGCCAGACGATCGTCCTTGTCACCCACGACGCTCGGGCGGCGGCGCACGCCGACCGAGTCCTCGTTCTGGGCGACGGCAAGATTCGCGACGAGATACAGCTCGGCCGCCGCAAAGGCAACGACGCCGGCCCCCTGATCGCGCGTCTCGCCCAGCTGGGCCTCTAGCCCGTGCGGCGCCTCTCGTCGTTGGCCTGGCGGACCCTCCGGGCGCGGCTGCTTCGGAGCGTGCTCACGATGGCGGGCGTCGCTCTCGGCGTGGCGGTGCTGTTCGCGTCGCTCTCAGCCGGAGCCACGATGGATGCCGCCGTTGCCCGCGCCGCCGCCGACGAGATGGGCCGCGCGGCGGTGCGCGTCGAGGCCCTGGAGGAGCACGGCCTCAGCCGGGACTCGCTGGCGGCGATCGCCGGGACGGCCGGAGTCGATGTCGTCGCACCCGCCCTGGAACGCAAGACCTACCTGGCGGCGAGCCCGTCGCTGTCCCCGGCGGCGGAGCCGCCGGCGCCGGTGACCGTGCTCGGGATCGACGCGGTGGCGGAGCCGAAGCTGCACGACCTGCCACTCTCTGGCGGGCGGCTCCTGACCTCGGCCGACTCCGGGAACGCCGTCATCACCGAGACGCTGGCGAGCCAGGAGCGTCTGCGAATCGGCGACTCGATCACGCTCAACGGCGGAAGCACAGGGCCCGCCGCTTTCTCGATCGTCGGCATCGTGTCGGGCGATGGCTCGGTGCCCGACGCGGCCGGACGGCTGGTGATCGTGCCGCTCGCCTCGGCCCAGGCCCTCTTCGATATGACGGGCGTGACGCGGGTCGATCTGAGCACCCAGCCCGGAGTGACCGCCAGCGACCTGATCGGCCATCTCGAAGAGACGATCACGACCGAGCCGTACCTGCTGGCCCGGACGTCTGACACGGCTGACTCGCTCCGCGCCGAGACGGTCGACTTCCGTGGGACGCTGCTGCTCGTCGCGGCGGTGGTCCTCTTCGCGGGTGCGTTCCTGATCTTCAACACGCTCTCGATGACGGTGACGGAACGATTGCGCGACGTGGGGTTGCTGCGCGCCGCCGGGGCCACGCGCTCGCAGGTCATGGGCCTCGTCATGCTGCAGGCGTTCGCACTGGGGGCGATCGGGTCCGTCGTAGGAGTAGTCGGCGGCATCGGCCTGGCCTCGCTTACGCTCTCGTGGGTCAATGCCACGGGCCCCATCGCCCTGGACGCACCCAACATCTCGCTCGGGTCAATCGTGCTGGCCCTGGTCATCGGCGTGCTGATCACGCTCGCCGCCTCGCTGGAGCCGGCCTGGCGGGCCGGGCGGATCCCGCCGGTCGAGGCGCTGAGGCGCAGCCCCCGGGGCGCAGTCGACGGAGGCGCTCGGCTGCGCTGGCTGGTGCTCGTCTTCGGCGTGCTGGCCGTCGCCGCCCTGGCGGTCTGGCCGAGCAGTTCGTCGGGCGCGACCCAATCGACCCAGGGATCGGGCCGCCTGACGTTCGACCTCGGAAGCCTGGGACCGCTGGTCGTGTACGGCCTGATGCTCGTGGCCGTCCTGATCGTGCCGCTGGTGCTTGGTCCGCTGCTGCGACTGGCGGGCATTCCCTTCAGGATCTTCCGGAACGAGGAACGGCTGGCTCGTAGCTCGCTGGCCCGCGACATCAGCCGCACCACGCTCACGGCCGGGGCGCTGGTGATGGGCCTGGCCATGGTGGTGGCGCTGGGCACGGCCGCCCAGAACATCCGGCAGATCGGCGAACGCTGGCTGGCCGAGACGATCCCCGGCAGCGAGCTTCTGACCTCGATCCACCCGATCTCGCCGACGGATTCCTCGATCGACGACATCGCCACGCTGCCGGGCGTGCAATCGATCTCGCCGATCGGGCTCTTCGGGGTGCCTTTTGGAGGCGTGCGCCAGCAGGCGGCCGCCATCTCCGGCGAGGATTTCAGCGTGGACGGACGCCTGGTCTTCGTCCCGGGCGGCGGCGATCCGGCCGCCGCTTTCGCGGCGCTCGACACCGGCGGCGCGGTCATCGTGCCGCAGTCGCTGGCGAGCGCATCGGACATCAGGCTCGGCGACACGCTCAGCTTCGCCACTGGCGAAACTCCCACCCGGCTGATCGTCGTTGGGATCGTGGCCCATTCGATCCCGGGCGACTCGCAGGAGGCGATGCTCATGGGCTGGTCCGATGCCCTGGGGCCGTTCGGGGCGACGGGCGCGGACGTTTTCGCGGTTCGCTACAAGCCCGGCCAGGAACCGAGCGCGCGAGCCGCGGTCGATGCGGCGGCGTCGCAGTACGCGCTGCAGTCGGCGGATCTGGGGAGCGTGCAGGGCACCGTCGGCGAGGCTCTCGATGGGTTATTTCGGCTGCTCGATGCGCTGGCTCTGATCGCGGTCCTCGTCGCGGGATTAGGCATGGTGAACACGCTTTCGATGAGCGTCCTGGAACGCGTCCGCGAGATCGGCGTGCTCCGGGCGACGGGCATGTCCAGCCGCCAGGTCTGGGGCATGGTCGTGATCGAGGCGGGGATTCTGGGCGTTGCCGGGTCGCTGATCGGCGCGGCCGTCGGCCTGCTGGTGGGTGGACTTCTGGTCGCCTGGTCGAGCGGAGGATTCGGCCTGGCGTTCGATCCGCCGTGGGCCTCTATCGCGCTGGCCGTCCTCTTCGGTGTCCTGATCAGCGTCACCGCCTCCATTTATCCAGCGGGAGTGGCCAGCCGTCAGTCGATCGTTCGGGCCCTCCAGCACGAGTAGCGTCCGGCTGCCCGGGCACGGAGAGCCCGTGCGCCGCGAGGCCGCCCGGCCTGGTACACTCGCGCCCTCGGACCGGGACGATGAGTCCGAGCATCGGCCGCGTTGGCACCGCAGGGAAGACCCAAGAATGCTCGCGACCCCTTCGCTGAATCGACTCCCCGCCGCCGAACGCGGCATCACGATCGGCGATTTCCTGGTCCCGATCCGCATCGGCGAGCGCATGAGCGCCCGGCTTCGACACCTCGCGCTCGTCTGCGTGGGCGCCGCCTTCATCGCCCTGACGGCCAACCTCGCGATCTGGCTGCCCAACAACCCCATCCCGATCACGGGCCAGACGCTGGCCGTCCTGCTGGTCGGTGGCGCGCTCGGTCTTCGGAGAGGCGTGCTCTCGGTAGCGCTCTATCTGGTGCTGGGACTCTGGCTGCCCGTGTACGCGGGCCACGCTCATGGAGTCGCGACGATCGCGGCGTTTGGCCAGGGCGGGCTCGTCCTGGGCGCGCCGGGCGGGTACCTGGTCGGCTTCCTCATCGCTGCCGCCCTCGTCGGCAAGCTGGCTGAGCTGGGCTGGGATCGCCACATCCCCGGTGCCGTCGGAGCGATGGTGATCGGCGAGATCGTGATCTACCTGGTCGGCGTGCCGTGGCTGGCCGTGGCCGCCAACTTCTCGCCCGACATGGCGATCCAGAAGGGATTGATGCCGTTCGTCCTCGGCGACGCCATCAAGCTCGTGATCGCCGCCGGATTGTTTCCGTTCTCATGGTGGCTGGTAGGACGACGCGCCGACGACCGGTAGTCGCGCGGGCGCCGGGCGGTTCGCACCTGAGCCGTCGGTCTAGAGCGGCTGCCACTCCGTCGGGTCGAGGTCGCCCACGCCGAACAGCTTGAGGCACGGCTCCAGGCCCTCGAT
>PMIQ01000206.1:288-7457 GCA_003157175.1 Chloroflexota bacterium | reverse complement strand
CCTGTCGAAACCACGCATCCCCACGGGTGCCGCTGCTACCAGCGCCCGCGGATTGTACCGCGGCGGCGGCGGCGGTCAACTTGGAGCCGGGAGGCGTCGCGCCGGGACGCTGGCTGCAATGACGAGGTCGTGACGGGTGGCCATCTCGGGGATGATGACGCAGCCGGAGGCGCGCCGTTCCCCTCAGGCGGACGGTGGGCGAAACTCCCCTCGGGGTCAGCCCCGTCCACGCTTTGTGCTGGACGCGACCAGCTGTCGGAACGCCTCGAGCTCGTTTGGGTCGAATGCTCTCTTGGGGATGATGTAGACCCTGGCCTGGCTGGCCATGACGAAGAAGCTGGACCGGTTCTCGCGCAGCCGATCGATCTCCGCCCACGGGATGTCCAGGTCGACGACGCCGTGGGTGAAATGGAGGCCGGCATCGTCGGCGAAGACCTCGACCGGCTGCTCCACCATTTGCCTCCTGGACCGCAGGGTCAGCCAGGCGAAAGGCACGGACGCATAACCCGACAAGAGAGCGACGGCCAGCGCGAGCTCGAGGGCGACGGGAACCAGGTAGGGCAGACTCAGAATGGCGAGCAGCACGGCCAGCCCGCCGAACACGACGGAGAACCGGGTCCCGCGGTTGAGCGCCGGGACGTTGCCCAGGTACTCGCGCGTCGACGTCTGGTATTTGCCCGCGATGTGCGGCGTCTCTGTCTGCATCGATTCTCCTGTGGCGTGGCGAGCCGCTCGCGCTCTTAGCGCCGGTCGCGGCCGCGGTCCGCGTCGGCCATGGCCCGCTCCACTTCCCGGCGGGAGTCGCGCTCGGCGATGTCGCGACGGCGGTCGTGGAGCTGCTTGCCGCGGGCCAGGCCGATCTCCAGCTTGGCCCGACCCCGACCGGTGATGTACATCTTGAGCGGGACGAGGGTCAGTCCTTTCGACTTCGTCTTGAAGAGCAGGGCCGCGATCTGGTCGCGGTGAACCAGCAGTTTGCGTGGGCGCTTGGGCTCGTGGTTGTAGCGGTTGCCGGTGTCCCAGGGCTGAATGGTCGCGCTAATGAGCCAGGCCTCGCCGTTCTCGATGCGCGCGTACGACTCGGCCAGGCTCACCTTCCCCGCCCGAACCGACTTGATCTCCGTCCCGGTCAGGGCGATGCCGGCCTCGAACGAATCTTCGATCGAGTACTCGTGGCGGGCTCTTCGGTTCTGGGCGACGGTTTTCTCTTCGCCCACGTGGGGCTCCTCGGGGTTGACGACCGGTCGGCCGGACATTCGGAGGGTAGCGGAAGGGGCGATCTCGGGGGTGGATGAAATGGTCATCTGGAGCAGGACGCACGAATGCCGGCCCCGAAGGACCGGCATTCGGTTTGCTTACTTCACCACCCGCGAGGGGCCGTCCCTAGAGTCCGGCTCCTAGCGAGGTGGTGCAGCGCGTCGGCAAGTCCTTTGACACTGCACATCACCTCCTTTCGTTCTCGGGCATGGTATCGGGGCCGGCCGAAAGGCGCAACAGGGGGTCGCCAGGCGCACGCGAGGCGAGCCAAGGCGAGTCGAAGCGGCCGCGTCGAAACCTCGATGGGCGTCGGCGATCAGCTCGGGCTCGGCGCGGGACTGCCGCTCGGNNCTGCCGCTCGGCGCGGGGCTGGGCGAAGCCGCCGTTTCGGGCGGGTAGCCCAGGGCGACCAGACCCGCATCGAGCACGGGATCGGTGCCCGCCCGGGCCCCGTCGGTCGTGGCGGCCACGTCCGGCACGAGTCCCTTGCCCTGGATCCAGACCTTGTCGGGCGTCAGCCAGCGGGCGACGGTCAGGTGGACGCCGCCGTCGTTGTTGGAGAGAGGCAACCACTCCTGCGCCACGCCCTTGCCGTAGGTCTTCGTGCCGACCAGGGGCGCGCGCCCGCGGGCCTGCAGCGCTCCGGCGAGGATCTCCGCGGCCGAGGCGGTGTTGCCATCCACCAGCACGACCAGCTTGATCGAAGGGTCGGTGGCGCGGCCGCCCGGATTGGCCGCGATCTCGGTCTCCGTCCCGCTCGCATCCTGCTGGTAGACGATCGCGCCGGACGAAATGAACTCGCTGGCGATCTCCACCGCGTCCGGCACATAGCCGCCGCCGTTGCCGCGGAGGTCGAGGATGAAGTTGCGCCGTCCGGTCGCGAGAGCATTCTTGAGCGCCAGATCGAACTGCGAGGCGGCGGGATCGTTGATGCCGCTTACCGAGATGTAGGACACGGCGCCGTTGGCGAGTGTCTTGGAGGCCACCTCACACTGGTTGTAGATCGTGCGCACGATCGACCGCTGGATCGAAGTGCTGCCGCGGAGCAGGGTGAGCGTCACCGTCGTGCCGCTCGTCCCTTTGATGAGCGCCGTTGCCTGGTCGATCGTGAGACCGTCCAGGGAAGTGCCGCCGACCGACGCGATCACGTCGCCGGCCTGAATGCCGGCCGCCGCAGCGGGCGATCCGCAGACCGGCGCAACCACGGCCAGCTCGCAGCCGTTGCCGATCGCCGAGCAGCTGGTGCCGGAGTTGGGGTCGATCGGCTGGAGCTGGACCTCGACTCCGATTCCCTGGGCCTGGCCTCCAACGCTCAGCAGCGAGTTCTCGAAGTCGGACGGGGCCTGGTAGTACGACCACGGGTCGTTNNTCGTTGAGGCTCTCCATCATGCCCTTTATCGCGGCCTGGACGAGCTGATCCCCAGAGGGCCTGGGGGACCCGGCATAGTCCTTCTGGATCAGCGAGTAGACGTCCCAGAACGGGTCGAATTGGGCTTCCTGCGACGCGGGCGTTCCCGGTGTCGTCGCCACCCGCGCGCCGAGTGTGTAGCCACCGATGAACAGGGCGCTTCCGACGAGGATGGCCACGATGAGCAGGCTCAGGTGCGACGGTTCGAACGTCCGCGGTCTGCGAGCTTCGTGGCCGGCCGGACCGTCGGCCTCCGGGATAAATGCGCGATCGGATTCCGGAGCGGCCGGCTGCTCCAGTGCCGGGCCGGACGCCGGGCCTGTCGACGGCCGATCGGCTGGATCGGGTTGGTGCCGATGGAGGGGGTTCTTCGGCGCGGGCATGGAATCGAACCTCGAGAGCTGGATGCGGGCCGGACGCGATGCCGGGTCAGCGCTTCAGGTAGCTGCGTACGGACACGTAGGAACCGACGAAGCCGATCCCGACGCCCGTTCCAAGCACCATGAGGGCCACATTCTGGCCGACCATGGCGGTGGCCTGAACCGGCAGGACGTTGAAGAAGTCTGACAGCATGCTCGCCAGGGGAGCCTGAACCACAAGCAATAGGCCGATCGTGATGATCGCCCCCAAGAGTCCTACGAACGCCCCCTCGAGGACGAACGGCCAGCGTATGAATGCGTCGGATGCGCCNNTGATCTCGATCTCCTCGGCGCGCGCCACGACGGCCAGACGGATCGTGTTGACGATGATGAACAGCACCGTCAGGCCGACGATCACCACGACGACGATCCCGCCGGTACTCACGACGCTGATGACCGAGGTCATCTGGCTGACCGTCTTGGCGATGTCCTGGACGCTATCCACGGCTGTCTGGCCGCGCAGGTAGGTGGCCACGTCGATGTAGTCACTGGGGTCCCGCAAGCTGATTTCGAACGAGGCCGGCAGTGGGTTTTCGGGCAAAGACTCGACCAGAGTCGCCACACCGGGTTCGCGCTTCTGGAAGTCCTTGAGGGCCTGGTCCTTGGAGATGTACGAGACGGTCTTGACCTGGGGCATGGCCTGCAGGTCCGATGTGAGCCGCGTGACGTCCTGAGTGGTCGCCGAATCGCTGAGGTAGGCCACGACCTGGACTTCGCCCTGGACGTAGGTGAGCGTGGCGTTGAGGCCGAGGTACAGGATGACCACGCCACTCAGCAGCGTGAGCATCAGTACCATCGAGGCGGTTGCGGCGAGGCTCATCAGGGAGTTGCGCCAGAACCCCTGCCAGGCCCGTTTGAGGCTGAACGCAACGAAGGCGATCACTCAGTCCTCCCGGTGGTAGGCGGCGCCGGTCTCGTCGCGAACGACGCGGCCGTCCTCGAGGCCGACCACTCTCTTGCGGAGGGCGGTGACCACCTCGGCGTTGTGGGTCGCCATCATGACCGTGACGCCCATCTCGTTGATGCGCAGCAGCAGCTGAATGATNNATGAAGAGGTGCGGGTCGTGGACGAGGGCGCGCGCTATCGCGGTCCGCTGTTGCTCGCCGCCGGAGAGCTCCGCGGGCCGCTGATCCGCCTGCGCTGAGAGGCCCACGACGCGCAGGACGCGCTCCACCGCGGGCTTGATGCGTGCCCGAGGCGTGCCCGTGACCTCCAGGGCGAAGGCAACGTTGTCGCGCACGGACTTGTTGGGCAGAAGCTTGAAATCCTGGAAGACGATCCCAATCCGGCGGCGCATCCTGGGCACCTCTCGGCGACCGAGTCGGGCCAGGTCGCGACCGTCGACCAGGACCTTGCCCCTGGTCGGCAGCTCCTCTCGGATGAGGAGGCGGATCAGGGTGGACTTGCCGGCGCCCGAAGGGCCGACGAGGAAGACGAAGTCGCCCTCCGGAACGGAGAGGTTGACGTCACGAAGCGCGGACTTGCCGTTGGCGTAGGTCTTGGTGACGCCGCGAAGGGCGATGACGGGGGTGCCGTCCGCGACGGGGTCTGTCGGCCGCGGCCTGGCCACAACTGGCCGGCGAGGCATGCCGTTTGCGGATCCGGATGGTACCGAGCTCACATTGCGAGGCTAGCACCGATGGCGTCGTCCGGCAGATCGCCGACGCGCGGCGATCGCGGCCCAGCGGAGCGATCGCGGCCTAGCGGAGGCTACAGCAGCGCCAGGCTAGCCGGCATGTAGCGTTCGAAGGCGGCGAAGGGGCGGGTCCAGCAGAACATTGCCGGGAAGCCCTCGATTCGGAGGCCGGCTCTGAGCATCGCGACCATGGCCCGGTCGTTGGCGCCGGGGACCCACACGCTGGTCGCGCCTCGCGGCTCGATGGACCTCATGAGGTGCCCGATGACGGGCGCCATCAAGGTTTCGTCCAACAGCGCCACCGGCCCGAACCGCCCCACCTGGGACGAGTACCCGTAGCCCAGAGGCTCGCCGGTGCTGGTCCGGTAGAGGAAACCGGTTCGGCCCTGGACCCGCAGGAAGTCGTGGTCGGACTGGTGCGCGTAGCCGAGCACGTCGCGGTCGATGGCATCGATCGTCTGGCGGAGCTCGGCCTTGCCGGGCGCGGCAGGGTTCCGGTGCGAAACCAGCTCGGGCGGCTCGAGCGCGATGGCTTCGATCCCCTCAGGCAGAGTCGGCAGCACCGACGGCGAGCTGGGCCGGCCGACGAGGTTGAAGACCGGCAGCCGGGCGACGATCCCCAGCTTTCCGTAAAGAGCATTGGAGATCGGCTGGGCGCTGTCGGTACAGGTCGCCAGCACGCCCGGCCGTCGGGCGATCTTCGTTCCGTCAGCCATGTCGTCGGCCGCCCCGTCCGCGCCCGCCTCAGGCGCGGACGGCAGAACGAGCGACAGGAGCGCCCGCCCGATGCCCCGATGCTGCTCTTCCGGCAGCACGTACAGCTGCGAAAGGAACCAGACGTGCTCGCGCTGCAGGCCGATGCCGAAACCCACGATCCGTTCGCGCCGTCCGCCCGGAGCGGATTTCAGCGCGACCCGAAAGTGGCCTGGGTCCGTCGCCAGGAGGTGCTCGCCCAGGCGCATGGCAGGCTCGAGAACCGGTGGCGGCAGTGGATGGCCGAGGCGCGCCATGTAGTCGTTCACGGACGCGTGCCAGACCAGTGCGCAATCGGCCAGCTCTTCAGGTCGTGGCGGACGGTAGGTGATTCCTTGCGTCATCGGTCGTCGGGCCCGGGGCGGCTGCCGGCGACGACGGCTCCGGTGGCTTCGCGTTCGAGCTCAGCCTGCATGAACGTGTCCAGATCGCCGTCGAGGACCGCCGCCGTGTTGCCGGTCTCGACCTCCGTGCGGTGGTCCTTCACCATCTGATATGGGTGGAGGACGTAGCTGCGGATCTGGTTGCCCCAGCCAGCCTCGACGTGTTCGCCGCGAAGCTTGCGGATCTCGGCCTCGTGCTCCTCGACCGCGCGCTCCAGGAGGCGAGCCTGGAGGATCTTCGCCGCGGTCTCCTTGTTCTGCGTCTGCGAGCGCTCGTTCTGGCTCTGGGACACGATGCCCGTGGGTATGTGCGTCAGACGCACGGCCGAGTCCGTCTTGTTGACGTGCTGACCGCCGGCGCCGGTGGCGCGGAAGGTGTCCATGCGGATCTCGTCCCAATTGAGCTCCACCTCGAGCTCGCTCTCGACTTCGGGCAGCACCTCGACCAGGGCGAAAGTCGTGTGCCGCCGCTTCTGTGAGTCGAATGGGCTGATTCGAACCAGGCGGTGGACGCCGCGCTCTGCCTTGAGATAGCCGTAGGCGGCCCGCCCGTCAACGGCGACGGTGACGCTCTTGATCCCGGTCTCCTCGCCCTCGGTCTGGTCGAGGATCTCGGTGGCGAAGCGATGGCGCTCGGCCCAGCGCAGATACATACGCAGCAGCATCTCGGCCCAGTCGGTGGCCTCCGTGCCGCCGGCGCCCGCGCTGATCGTCAACAGGGCGTTGCGCTGATCGTATTCGCCGCCGAAGAGAAGCTCGCGACGGGCCCGCCCATATTCCGCGGCCAGTTGCTGGGCCTCCGTGTCGACGTCCGTGAGGACGCTCTGGTCGTTCTCTTCCTGGGCCAGCTCGAGCAGCTCGGCCGTTGAGCGGGCGCGGGATTCCAGGTTTCGCCAGAGCTCGAGTTCCTCGCGAAGACCCTCCGCTTCGCGCAGCACCTTCTTGGCCGCGCGCTGATCTTCCCAGAACGCGGGCTCGCCAACGGCAGCATCCAGCTCGGCTAGACGGCCTTCCTTGGTTGAAAGGTCAAAGACGCCCCGAGGTCGCCTGGATCCTCTGGACCAGGTCGCGGATCTCGGCGGGTTCCACTAATCCCGGCCTCGAACGTCCTGGAGAAGGATCGGACGGAGCTCGATGAGACGCAGCGCGCTCTTGCTCCGGGCGACGACGGGGTTCACGCAGGGGCAGTAGATGTTGTGAGGGCAGACGCCGCAATTCCCATCGCAGTCAAGCGCAGCCGCGTAACTACAGTTACGGCAGTCACGCTCGCAGGCGATCAGGTCGATGAACGCCGCTTCCTCTGCCTGCTTCA
>PMIQ01000206.1:0-184 GCA_003157175.1 Chloroflexota bacterium | reverse complement strand
GCTCGGAGCCGGGCTCGGGGAGGCGCTCGCCGAAGACGCGGCCGATGGCGACCCGCCCGACGAGGCGGCCTGCGGGTACAGCGGCGCGCCCCCCAGGAATGTGTACTCGCCCAGGGCGCCCAGCTCGTGCACGAGGGCGTCGAAGTGCATGGGCTCCTCATTGTCCGCCGGGCTGGTCGAGGTC
>PMIQ01000019.1 GCA_003157175.1 Chloroflexota bacterium | reverse complement strand
CCGTCGTGTCGGCAGGGTGGCACGAGGGCAAGGAAAGCCAGTCCGCTCGCGAGTGAAGGAACGTGCGGCGCAACGGATCGACGGGCCGCCCGAGGGTCGCTCCGGCCGTTCAGCTCACGTTGACGAAGATGCGATGGTGGCCGTGGGCCCCATCGGGTGCGGGGTCTGTCACCTGGCTGGTCTGGACAACGCCAGTGTCATCGGTGGCGCGGACCTCGATGCTGTGCCGGCCAGTCGTAGCGGTCCACGTGAGCAGCCACTGGACCCACGTCGCATTGGAGATCGGCCGCCCAATGGTAGCGCTCTGCCAGGCTCCGTCGTCGAGGCTCACTTCGACCCCGGAGACGCCCCGGTCTGGCGCCCAGGCCACGCCGTCGATCTGGATCGAGCCGGACGTAAGTTGCTGTCCGCTGGTCGGGAAATCGATCCGCGACTGCGTCAGGATGGGCCCGTCCTTGGCCCAGCCCAGCGGCACCCAGTAGCCATCGACCGCCTCGCGCGTGGTCAGCTCGATTGAAGAGAGCCACTTTGTGGCCGACACATAACCGTACAGCCCTGGCACGATCAGCCGCGCCGGAAAGCCATGGTTGGCCGGCAGGGGCAGGCGGTTCATCCCGACCGCGATAAGCGGCTCTCGCTCCGGGGCGGTGGCCCACGAGGTCGGGAAGCCCACGGTAAAGCCATCGACCGAGCGGCCCACGATCTGGGTAGCGCCTTGCCCGACGCCGGCTTTGGCTAGGATGTCCTTGAGCCGTACACCGGTCCAGAGCGTGTTGCCGACCAGATCGCCGCCGACCGGATTGCTCACGCAGGCGATCGTCACGTACTGCTCGTACAGGGGCATGGCCAGCAGGTCGTCGTACGAGAAGGTCAGCGGGTGGTCCACCATGCCCTTGACCTGGAGGCTCCAGGAAGAGATATCCACCTGGGGCACTTCCAGGGCTGTGTCGATGCGATAGAACTGATCGTTGGCGATCACCAGCGGGGTGAGCCCCGGCGCCTGCAGCACCTCGTCGGCGGTGAGGGCCGCAACGGGCATCAGTGCCGCTGGAAGCTTCGTGGTGCTCACGACGCCCTCGGGGTGCTGAGTGTCCAGCAGCAGCCGACCCAGACTGCCAGCGACGACCACCCCGCCGAGCGTGGTGGCGCTCGCGATCAGGAAGCGGCGTCGCGTCCACTCCGGGCTCTCCCACGCCGGGTTCCACTCGGGCTCGGTCGGGAGAGCCGCGACCGCCGCGGCCGGAGCCGCTGGCAAGGGTGCTCGGGGAGCCAGACCCAGCAGTAAGTGCAGGCTCACCAGACCTGCTCCGACCGCGACCGCAGCAGTCGCGACCGCAGGAACGGGAGCGACGAGCGGCTGTGCCACGGCGGCCAGAGCGGCCACGACCCCAAAGAGGACGAAGAGAACGGCGCCGGCGCGGAACCGGCGACCGGCGGCGACCCCGGCCCCGGCCGCGATGACGATCACGGCGGCGATGACCAGGACGTTGAGAGCAGCCTTGTCGTTGGTCCCGAACAGGCTGGTCATCACGTCCTTGGCACCCGGCGGCTGGAGGGCAATCGCCACAGAACCCATCGCGATGACCAGCGATGGCGCGCCCGGGATCAGCCCCGCGATGAGCTCGGAGGTGGCAATTGCGACCCCGGCCGCGAGCGAGCCCGCCAGCGCGGCGGCCCACAATGCTGCTCGGCGAGGTCTCTGCATTCCCATTATCTCAACAATACCCGAGCGACCTCACGGAGTCACCTATGGGGCGCCAGCGTTAGCTACTCCAATCAAACGGGCCTATCGACCGGATTCACACAGATCTCAGCGCCTAGGTTTGGCCCGGCCGCTCCCTCGCGTTCTGGCTGGTCAACGAGCGGCTGCTTGCAGCGAAAGCGCCAAGGTGCTCGAAGGCGGATGCGGCGAGGATCGCCCACTCTATCTGCGCTATCGGGTGATGGTGAGGCTTGCCAACCTGCCTCTACGCGACGATCCGGTCATCACACCAAGGCCGATATCGTCGTCCTCTCGACAGCTGGCCTGGGGGTTCTCACCGGGTAGCCAGTAAGAGGGCAGACCATGAACCGAAGACTGAGCGCACTGGTCTTGGTGGTGTGTGCGGCGACCATGTTCACGGCATGCGGGTCGAACGGCCAGATGACCGCGCCGTTGACTCGGGCCCCAGCGTCTCCGGTTAGCGCGGGGCCATCGCCCACTCCTGTTCCGGCTGTCGCCACTTCGGCTGCACCGAGCCCAACGCTGCCGAGCCCGTCCCCGCTGGCAACGGCGAGCCCGACGCCATCAATGTTCCCAGTGGGGACCTGGGTGCCAGGCCCGCAGCCGTCGCTGGCTCTGGCCGCTCCAGGTGGGCCTGCACTCCCCACAGGTACAGGGCTCGACTACCCGACCGACCCTTGCAACTCGGTGGATCAGAATGGGGGCTGCGAGTGGCTTCGCGTGGCATGGCAGGAGGCCAATCCGAGCGGCGTCACCATCCGGGTCTACGCCTTCACGGCGTGCTTGCATACGCCGACAGCGGCGAAGCCAAACGCGAATTGCCTCGTGAATGGGGACGTGATCCCACGAGCGTCCTTGCTGATCCTCGGGACCGCTCCGGCTTCGGCTCGTTCCCTATCGTTTGTGCTTGCTCCAGGCGGCGAAGGGTCGGCGTTCGGGACGCTGCCCCGAGGCGGCCCGAATGTCCAGGCCATCGTCCTGCAGGCCGTCAACAGCCACGGCGGATCGCCGTTTGTAATCGTCGCTAGTTCAGGCAGCTGCTATGGGTGCGTTCTGTAACGGGGAAGGGGCCGTCATGGGAGCTTCGCCGTCACGACGCAACGATCGTGGATGGCTCCGCCGCCTCTACGTCCGGGCGCACCAAGCGGGAGGCCTTTGCTGTCACCCAGACGCTTTACCAGATCCAGGGGACTAGGCGCGAGCGGCCCCGGCAGTACTCCGTGTAGCTGTCTCCGAGCCCCTTGGTGCGGGTCATGCTGTGCGAGAGCGCAGTAACGGCACCGTAAATGGCTGTGCTCCCAGCCCTGGGGCTGATGTGGCGGATCA
>PMIQ01000064.1 GCA_003157175.1 Chloroflexota bacterium | reverse complement strand
GCGGCCAAAACGCGCGATTGCTCGCCGGCGATGGCCGTGTGTTCGGGCTCGACGTCCCGCGCCGCCGCGGGCTGCCAGCTTTCGTCCTCGAGCTCCGGATATGGCTGGGACGGCCGGCGGCGCCGGGCCCGCTGGATGTCCATGGCCGCGTTCACGGCGATCCGCCCAAGCCAGCTCTTCACGCTCCCGCCCCGGAACGAGCTGAGGTTGCGATAGGCGCTCAGGAAGGCCTCCTGGACGGCGTCGGCAGCCTGATCCCGATCCGGAACCAACCGGTACACGAGCGCGAACAAGTGGTCCTGGTGGCGCACGACCAGCTGGTTGAAGGCGGCAAGCTCACCGCGGACGGCCTGCCCGACCAGGGCGATGTCGATCTTCTGGCCCGGGTCCTCGACCCTGCCCGCGTTTGTCTCCACCTCGTCGGTCACGACTCGCCCATCAGCCATGTCGATTCCACTGCGGCCTGACCCCGCGGCACCCGATCCTGCCGCGGCGACTGGAGCCCGGCTCGGATCGACCGATGGCCGGCGGCTCCGAGCTTAGCATCTGGCAGGCCCGACTCAGTCCGACGGACGGCGCCACCCGCACCCGGGAGCCGCCAGGCTGTACCATGCCGCCTGGCCGCGCCGACGTGGCGGAACTGGCATACGCGCTCGACTCAAAATCGAGTGGCCGTGAGGTCATGCGGGTTCAACTCCCGCCGTCGGCACCAGATCCTTTGCTCGGGCACCGTCCCTAGCAGCCGGCGCCACCGCCACTGGCGCTGGCGCTCGCGCCGGCCGTGGGAGAGGCGCTGAGCCCCTGCGCTTCCAGCTGCCGGACCTGATTGATCACGTTCTGATCGATCATCGGGTACTTGCCGCCCGACGCCCAGTTAGTGATGTTCAGGTTCCCGCCGTTGTTGCCCAGTTTCGGGGTGAGCACCAGCTTCTGGACACCGTCACCGCCGACGCGTGACGCCAGGCTGGCCCACTGCTTGACGTCCTGGATGTTGTTGATGGGCAGGTCCGTGTTGAACGCGTACGGAACGTCTGCCAGCGCCGAGAGCCAGCCACCCGCGTTTCCCACGATATCGCAGGGATTGACGCTCTGGCGCAATGCCTTGAGGACTTCCTGCTGGCGGCCCTGCCGGTCGAACTCGGTGTAGTAGATGCGCGACCGAGCGTATGCCAGGGCCCAGTCGCCGTCCATGTGCTGCTGACCGGGCTTGATGGTGAACTGGACGTCGGCCCCGCCGACGCCGCTCACCTTTTGCTTGCCGCCGGAGCTGGCCGAGTCCGCGATCATCTTGCTTATCGCCGCCTTGGCCTGAGCCGCCCCCAATGCCTTCTCGGGGATCTCGTAACCGTAGTGAACCTTGTTGGGACTCCCGACCGCGCAGTTGGGGCACAGGTCGCAGACACGCCACTTGGCCTGGGGCGTGCCGGCCGGTCCGCACGGATAGTCGGTGACCGTCGACTTGACGTTGATGTTCACTCCGCCCATGTCGTCAATTAGCTTGATCAGGCCGACCGGGTTCATAGTCACGGAGCCGTCGATCTGCCAGCCCACGAGCATGCCGATCGCGGTCTCTTCGACTTCGGTGGCGCGCAGATACTTGTTCGGGTCGGGCGACTGTCCGCACGTGCTCGTAAGGATCGGGAAGTTCCGGCAGTTCGCAAGGGCGTCGTTCTCGAGATTCCAGAGCTGGCTCGGATAGCTGTGCGCCGGGCACCCGTTCGAGGCCGGGTTAGCGAAGTGCGACCACGAGGCCGGCAGCGGAACGCAGGTGTAGGTTCGACCGACGCTGACCATGATCGTGCGACCGGTCGCCAGCTCAATGTGGACCGCCATCACGGTGTCGGGTCCCACCTGCGAAGGGTTGTTTTCGACCCCGACGCCGATGAGCACGACATTCAACTGCCCATCCTGGGCCCAGTTCTCAGCATCGGTTCGAGGCTGGTACGGGGGAAAGTCGATCGGGTTGAAGGTGGCCAGCGGTCCCTCCGAGCCCGTGGGAAGTGGGACAGGCGAACCAGTGTCCACCTCTGATATCACTCCAGGGTCGGTGGGCTGGGAGGTGTCGGACGCGCCCGGATTGTCGGTCACCCAGCAGGGCGTGGGGGCCGTCAGGCAATACAGGTCGTGCTGCCAGCCCATGTCCACCTGGGCGAAGGCGCCGTGGGCCCCGACCGCGCCTGCCATGACGAGCGCAACACCGAGGACCGGCGCCCATTTCGTACCTGCCCCCTTGATCCGGCGCTTCTCCGGTTGGCCCTTGCGGGCAAGCAGGTAGGAGTCGACGATGGCCCACCCGTGATAGATGAACGCCACAAGGTCCAGGATGAGCAGGCTCGTCAGCCATCCCTGGTTGAGGGTCAGACCGAACAGCGAATCGCGGGCGAAGACGAGCAACAGCGCCAACGCCGCCAGGATCGCCAGAATCGGGATCGCCACGATCAGTCCGCGGCGGCGGTCCCCGGCGGCTGCCTGGCCCAGGCCGGGGAACAGAAGCGAGAGAAGCGCCGCGACAATCGGCGATCCGGACAGAGAGCGATTGCCCATTGCGCCTGATTTCCGCGGCCCCGGCTGAGGCCTTCGACTCGACGCTGGTTGTCGTCCGGTCATTGGATAGCAATCCCCGATCCGAGCTTGGTGGAGGTGGCCGCTGAGACGCGCACTGGTTCCCACCTGTCTCGAAAACTGCTGACGTACGACCGTCTCTTCATCGCTGCCGGCCGGCTTCCGGCGCGCCTGGAGGATCGGCGAGGCGGAAGGACGGTCGGGCGCATTGTAGCCGGGAGTCGATCCTGAAGGCGGCGTTGGGCGGAGCCGCGATTGTCGGCGGCTGGCGGCGCCGTTAGAACCAGACCACCCCGCTGGCGGTGGACAACGCCACGACGACAGCCACCAGCACCCAGATGGCGACGATCGCGGCTCCGACGAAGTAGCGGCGGCGGCCCTGCAGCAGGCGGCGCGCGAGAACCGTGGTCCGTGCCCCAGGATTGCCAGGGGAGTCGCTCATGGCCTGCCCCCGATCGAAAGCTCGAGGCGGACCAGGCCCTCCCCCAGGCGACGGTTGACCTCCGAGAGAAGCTCGGCGTCGTAGGCGACGCCGGTCCGGAGCTCCAGCGGCAGGGTTCCACCGGCGGGCCCCGGGATATGGAAAACCACCCGCGTCGATCCGGGACGTTCCTTGAGCATCGCCCGCAGCTCCTCCATCGCCCACACGATGCGGTCGGTCTCCGCACCTCGGGTGAAGAGTACCTGGAGAACCCCCGTTTCGGGCGCCTCGAGGGGGGCCGTTGGCGCCGCGGATGCACGGGCCGCGACAGCCTGGGCCTCATCGGGCAGCGGCGCTTCCTCGCGTTCGGGCGCCAGGGCGGCGAAGTCATCGGGGCTGGGCGAGGACGAGATCGGCGCGGCTGGGTNNGCGGGCGCGGGCGATGCGGTCGCGTCCAGCACAGTCACTCCCCCACCCCGCAACGGCGAAACGCGAACTCGGGGCGCGGGCGGAACGGCGGGCGGAACAGCGGGCTTGGCAGAGGCGTCGGCCGGCGCCCCGCCCGAGGCCGAGGCACCCGAAGACGGAGCGGCCGCAGGCTTCTGATAGCCATTTCCGTTGCCATTGCCATTTCCGTTGCCATTGCCCGAGCCACTCTCGCCGCCGCTCCCCGACGACCAGCGCCGCCCCCCGCCCCGGCCGCGATCCCCGGCGGCCACTTCCTGGGCAATCGCCGCAGGGCCACGGGCGGCGGCATCCTCCCAGACCCAGACCGCGTCGGCGAGCAGCGACGCCTCCTCACCGCGATGATCGATTCGACCGGCCACGAGCAGGATCGCCCCCTCAGCGAACGTTCCGCCGGACGTCCCGTACATCCGCGGGAAGACGACCACCTCCAGCGTCCCCTGCAGGTCCTCGAGCGTGGCCACGGCCATCGTTTCCTTGGCCCGAGTGACTACCGTCCGCATCCCCGTGACGATGCCGCCCATAACGACGCGCTGTCCATCCAGCGACTCATCCTTGAGATCCCCGGAGTAAGCCGTGACGTACTGCGCGATCTGCTCCGACAGCGCGCCGAGCGGATGCTCGGACAGGTACAGCCCAAGCAGCTCCTTCTCCCAGCGCAGCCGTTCCCGCGAGAGTGCCTCCGGGACCTGCGGCAGCGGCCGCTCCAGCGCCTCCGGCGACGAGCCCATGTCGAAGAGGGCGGTCTGGCCGGTGGTCCGGTCGCGTTGGGCGGCCTGGCCCGCGGCGAGGGCGTCGTCGAGGGCCTCCAGCAGCTGCGCCGCGTGGCCGAAACGGCTCATCGCGCCAACCTTGACGAGCGACTCCAGAACGCGCCGGTTGGCCAGCCGGAGATCGACTCGGGCGCAGAAGTCGGCCAGCGAGCGGAAGTCGCCATCGGCCTGACGCGCGGCGATGATCGATTCGATCGCCCCCTCGCCGACGTTCTTGACCGCCAGCAGACCGAAACGGATGGCGTCGTCCTCGACCGTGAATTCGACGAAGGAGCGGTGGACGTCGGGCGGCCGGACGTCGATCCCCAGGCGCCTGCATTCGGCCACCGCCGCGGCGACCTTCTCTTCGTTGTCCCGGAAGGCCGTCAGGACGCTTGTCATGTAATCGACCGTGTAGTTCGCCTTCAGGTACGCGGTCTGGTAGGCGATGAGCCCGTAGCAGGTGGCGTGGGCCTTGTTGAAGCCGTAGCGCTCGAANNGAAGGCGGCGAAGACGGCGTCGATCACCTGCGGCTTGACGCCCCGCTCGGCCGCCTGGGTGACGAACTTGTGGCGCATCTCGGTCATGAGAGCGGCCTTCTTCTTGCGGATCGCGTAGCCGAGCATGTCGGCCTCGGGACCGGTGAAGCCGGCCAGCGCCGTCGACGCGGACATGATGTCTTCCTGGTAGACGAAGACGCCGTAGGTTCGATTCAGGTACGGCTCGAGCAGCGGATGGAGGTACGTGACCTTCTCTTCGCCGTGCTTGCGCCGGATGTAGGCCGGGATGTTGTCCATCGGGCCCGGGCGGTAGAGCGCGACCATGGCCGCCAGGTCGAAGACGGTGCTCGGCCGAAGTTCTCGGATGTAGCGCCGCATGCCGGCGGACTCGAGCTGGAAGACGCCGGTCGTCTCGCCCGACGCCAGCAGCTCGAACGTCTTGGCGTCGTCGAGTGGGATCTTCTCGAGGTCGATCTCCTGGCCGCGGTGCTCGCGGATCAGGTCGACAGCCTGGCGCAGGATCGTCAGGTTCGACAGGCCCAGGAAGTCGAACTTGAGCAGGCCCAGCGCGTCGACGGCGTGCATCTCGTACTGGGTCATGACTGCGTCGGAGTTGGTCGCGCGCTGAAGCGGCATCAGCTCGGTCAGCGGCTCGCGGCTGATCACCACTCCGGCGGCGTGCGTGGAGGCGTTGCGCGCCACGCCCTCGAGCTGCTTGGCGAACTCGATGACGCGATGGACGCCGGGCTCGTTCTGGTACATCTCCTTGAGCGCCGGGCTGGTCTCGATCGCCTCGTCGAGCTTTATGCCGAGCTGGTTCGGGACCGCCTTGGCCATGCGGTCGCCCTCGCCGTAGGACATGCCCACGACCCGCGCCACGTCCCGGATGGCGGCCCGGGCGAGCATCGTGCCGAAGGTGATGATCTGGGCCACGTGGTCCGCGCCGTACTTGCGGCTNNGATATCGGGCATGGTCACGCGGTCCGGGTTGAGGAACCGCTCGAACGGCAGCTGGTAGTGGATCGGGTCCACCGGCGTGATGCCCAGGGTGTAGGTCACGATGCTGCCGGGCGCTGAGCCGCGGACGGTGATGGCGATGCGCTGCTGGCGGGCGAACGCGGTGAAGTCGGCCACGATCAGGAAGTAGCCGGCGTAGCCCATGCGGCAGATGACGTCCAGCTCGTAGTCCAGGCGGGTCTGGAGCTCGGGCGTGACGGTGCCGTAGCGGCGGGCCAGACCGGCCTGGCATTCCTTGCGCAGCCAGCTCTCGATGGTTTCGCCGTCGGGCACGGGGAAGCTGGGGATTCGGAGCTGGCCGAACGGCAGCTTCATCTCGACCATCTCGGCGATGGCGCGGGTTCGGCGAATCGCGTCCAGGTTGTCCGGAAAGAGGGCCGCCATCTCGGCCGCGGACTTCAGGTAGAACTCGCTCGATCCGAACCGCATCCGCCCGGGCGTGTCGAGGTTGTTGCCGGTGCCAACGCATAGCAGCACGTCGTGCGCGTCGTGCTGCTCACGGCGGACGTAGTGCAGATCGTTGGTGACGACGAGATCGAGCCCGACTTCTGGGGCGAGGCGAAGCAGCTTGGGGTTCAGGGCCCGCTGGTCGGGCAGGCCGTGGTCCTGCATCTCCAGGAAGAAGCGGTCCTTGCCGAAGATTTCGCGGTACGTGCCGGCCGTCTTGCGGGCCAGGTCCCAGTCGTCGACTTCGAGAGCCTTGGCCACCTCGCCGCTGAGACAGGCCGAGAGGCCGATCAGGCCCTTCGAATACTTCGCCAGGTGCTCGTGGTCGATGCGTGGCTTGTAGTAGTAGCCATCGAGGTGGGCGTCGGTGATCAGGCGGCAGAGGTTCTGGTAACCCTGCCAGTTCTCGGCCAGCAGGACCAGGTGGAAGGGCTGGCTGTCGGCCTTGCCCTCCTTGTCACGCATGCTCCGCCGGGCCACGTAGGTCTCGACCCCGACGATCGGCTTGATGCCCCGCGCGGTCGTCGCCTGGACGAACGCGACGGCCCCGTAGAGCGCGCCGTGGTCGGTGATGGCCATGGCATCGAAGCCGAGCGCGGAGCCCCGGTCCGCAAGCTCGTTGATGCGGCCGAGCCCGTCGAGCAGGCTGAACTCGGAGTGGAGGTGCAGGTGGACGAAGTCATTCGGCGCGACGGTCACGAGAAGAAGGGTACCGCGTCGGCGGGGAGTGGCGAGCGGTCGGGCGACCGCCGCTCAGCCGACGGGCGCGGCCGGGTGCAACTCCCATGACGTGCCGTCGGGCGTGTCGTGAAGCTCGACTCCCGCGGCCAGCAACCGGTCGCGGACGGCGTCGGCGGCGGCCCAGTCGCGGGCCTCGCGAGCGCGCAGACGCTCTGCCAGGAGGGCATCGACGAACGGGCGCACTACCTCCGTCGGATCCCGCGACCCCGCGACCGCCATCTCGCCCAGACAGACGACGGCCGCCCGCAGCGCCGATCGGGCCTGGGCCAGCGCGTCCGATTGATCGGTGTCGCGAGACCAGGCCTGGATCGTCTCCTCCAGCGCGAGGATGGCCCGCACCGCCGCAGGCGCGTCGCACTCTTCGAGCGAGGCCTGGAAGATGCGCTCCAGGTTGGCCACCTCTTCGCGCAGTGGGCGCGAGGACGAAGCCTCGGCCAGGACGCCCCCGGCGGCGGCCGGCGGCTGAACCGGCGCCGCGTCCCCGCCCGCCGTGGCGGCGGCGACGAGCTCCGCGATCGACGCCTCGGACCCGGCCGGGTAGACCTTGCTGCGGCCGTCCTTTCGGACGGTGACCGTGCCCAGGCCCAGGACCGACGCCGATCCGGCGTCCAGGTCGATGACCAGGGCAGTGTGCCCGTCGATGCCCAGGATGAAGACCTCGTCCGGCAGTTCGGCCTCGAGGACGCGCAGCCGCCGCTCTCCCATGTAGCAGAAGCGCGTGTCGTGGTTGCCGCCCTCGGCGTTGTCGTAGTGAGGGACGACCGCCACGGGCAGGCCCAGCGGCGTCAGCAGATCCAGACCGGGAAGCCAGCGCGGCGCCTCGCCTGCCTTGTAGATCTCGTAGACGGGGATCGTGAAGCGGCCGAGGGTCAGCGCCGCCGCGCTGGCCATGGTGACGGCGCCGCCCTGCGCGAGCTTCGCGGCGAGCAGCCGCGGTATCTCCGTGCCGGCCCATTGCCGGAGCGCATACGTGGGGCTTCCGGGTCCGGCGAAGACCAGGCGCGCCTCACGGATTCGAACCTGAGCGGTCTCGCGCACAAGCGTGTCGACGTCGGCTGAACGGAATGTGGCGACGGTGAAGGGATTGCCAACGCTGTCGCGGAAGTAGTCGAGGGCGCGATCGGATATGTCGTCGGCGTTCTCCTGGAATCCGTACGGCGTATCGAGCAGGACCGCCGCAACCGGCCGCTCCCCCAACCGATCCAGGACGGCGCGGTGCGCGCGGGCCATCGTGGGGGTCGTCTCGCCCGAGCCCATGATCGT
>PMIQ01000221.1 GCA_003157175.1 Chloroflexota bacterium | reverse complement strand
GATAGGGCGATCGCCGGCACGCCCAGCGCGTGCAGGGCCATCGACAGAAGAGTGGCGCTCTGGTGCTCTCCGGTAGCGAGGAGCATGTCGAGCTCGCGTGGATCCGGTTCGTCGGTGATGGCGCCCGCCAGGGCGAGCAGCTCGTCGGTGGTATCGCCCATCGCCGAAACGACGACCACGAGCTCGCAGCCGCTCGCCCGCTCTCGGGCGACGCGTGCGGCTACGCGCCGGATTCGGTCGGCGTTGGCGACGGATGAGCCGCCGTACTTCTGGACGACAAGCGGTTTGGGCATGGCGGGCATTCTACCAGCGAGCGCGGACCTTCTCGACACCGCGAGGCGCAACCGGCCGTCGCCCCCAATGTCCTTCGCCCTTCGGGCGCGAAGAATGGGCTTCACACTCCAAAGGAGCCCCACAATGTGCTTCGATCTGGACAGCTCGCCCCCGATACCGGCCGCAGCCGGGATGACGGTCGAACGCGAGCCGCTGATCCTCTCCGCCGCCGACGGCAATCGATTCAAGGCCTTCCACGCGAAGCCGGAGGCGCCGACCGGCAAGGCCATAGTCATCCTGCCCGACGTNNCTCTCGGCGGACATCGCGGCCGCCGCGGCCTTCTTGCGCCATCGGGGCGGGGCTGTGGCCGAGTCGGCCGTCGGCAGTGTCGGGGCCGCCGGCCGTGCCGGAGCCGAGTCGGGGCAACCCGCCATATTCGTGACCGGCTTTTGCATGGGCGGCCGCAACGCGTTCCTATCCGCAACTCTGGGCCTGGGGCTGGCGGGGGTCATCGGCTTCTACGGCTGGCCGGGCGGGCCGGCCCGGAACGACACGCCGTCCCCCACCGAGATCGTCGCCGACTTCGACTGTCCGGTCCTGGGAATCTTCGGCGGGGCGGACCAGGGCATCCCCGTCGCGGTCGTCCAGGACTTCCGCGACGCGCTGCAAACAGCGCGCGTTGAGAGCGAGATCGTCGTGGAGCCGGATGCGCCCCACAGCTTCTTCGACCGAAAGCAGGCGGAGTTTCAAGCTCAGTCTGACGACGCTTGGGCGCGTGTGAGACGATTCATCGACGCGCACGGAGCGGCTTGACCTCCGGCGTACCAGGCCAGAGCCACGAGGCTCNNGCCCGAGGCCGACGACGCGCCCGAGGCCGACGACGACGCGGACGGCGCCGCGGACCAGCCCGAGGACATGGACGCCGATCTCGAGAGCCAGGCGGCCGACTACCTGGCCGACAACGACGTCTGGCTGTACGGCCCTCACGCGAAAGAGGTTCTCGATGTCCTCGCTCGGCTCGAGGAGGTCGACCCGGACGACGCCGAGGCGATCGCCGAAGCGTGGCGAAGCGCCTCCAAGTCCGATCGAGAGGCCGCTCGCAAGGTCGTCAGGAAGCTGACGGAGAGCGACGAGGAAATGGCCCGCCACGTCCAGATGGCACGCGAGGAGATCGGCGCCTGGCTGGCCGTCGCGGCCGAATACCCGGAATTCGTGAAGGCGGTCCCGAACTGGGCTCGCATCTGCTCGCAGGTGAGCGACGCCGCCCTGGATGCCGCCACCGGCATCATCCTCGAAGAGGAGCTGGAGGAGCCGGAGTACGAGGCGCTCTTCCTGCCCTGGACCGACGCCGTCGAGAAGATTCGGCTCGAGGAAGAGCTCGAGGAGGTCGAAGGCAGCCCCGAAGAGGAGGAGGCCGAGAGCGGCGCCGGGGCCGACGACGAGACCGAAGGCGAGTTCGGCCCGAACTCGGACTCGGTCGCCGATCTACTCAACCGGCTGTGGCTCCTTTCGCCCGAACAGGTTTCCAGGCTCGTGAGCGGTTGGAAAGAGGCGCCGCAGGAGATACTCGAGCAGGCCCACGACGCCCTCCACGACCTGGTCGAAGAGGAACCGGAGCTGCGCGAACAGGTCCGCCGCGCACAGGAGAAGATCGCTCCCTGGCTGAACGGCGGCCGGCTCCAGGAGACGTCCAGCTTCATGGGTCAGACGGGCCAGGGTGCGACTCGCCAGATGGCGGGCCCGGCCCTCGCCGACGCGGTCGCGGCGCTGGTTGTCGGCGACCTGCTCGATCCGGAAGAGGCTGACGCGCTTTACGCTCCGTGGTTCAATCTCGTTGGCGCGCCACCGCTACCGGAGGCAGCCGAAGAAGGCGGCGAGCCGGCCGGTTCGGACGGCGCGGCAGACTGACGGCACAAGTACCCGCAGCACTAATGGCTGGCGGCGCAACCGGATAACGGCGGAGGCTCGATGTTCAGGCGGTACAAGAAGGACGAGGGCGCACCCAACAGGCTCCGTGACGAGGTCGAGCCCAACACGCTCACGTGGACCTCCGCCGACGGGACGGACGCCGCCTCGGCTGAGCCCGAGGACGTCGAGGACGAGCTTGAAGATGGTCAGGGCGACGAGGACGCCGACGACGTGCCGGACACTCGGACCGACGCCGAACGCGCGGCCGACCTGCAGGCCGAGCTCGAGCGCGAGGCCGAGGAGTTCGGGCTGACGGGNNTCGACGACGAGACCGCCGAGGCGATCGCCGACGCCTATGAGGCGGTCCCCGAGGCCGAGCGCAAGGTCGCTCAGCTGGTCGTCCGGCGGCGCCATCGCGGCGGTGGGCTGGAGGCCGAGCTGTGGGCCGCCGAGCACGCCGTGTCGGACTGGCTCGCCGCGATGCAGCTCGACGGCGACGAGTTCGACCTCTACTCCGTCGTGGCCGATGCGGCCACGGACGCGGTCGACGCGCTGGTACTCGAGGACGAGCTGGCGGACGTGGACTTCGCCACTCTGTACGGCCCGTGGTCCGAGATCATGGACACCGACGAGGGCGACGAGGCGGAGGAGGTCGACGAGCCCGCGCCGGCGAAGGGCTCCGGCTC
>PMIQ01000009.1 GCA_003157175.1 Chloroflexota bacterium | reverse complement strand
GTCAGCTTCCCCGACGTCTTCCCGAAAGGGACGCTGGCAGTCGGGCCGGTCGAGGCGGTGATCGACTTCGACGCTTCGACGCCGGAGAACAGGGTTCAGGCCCGAGACAAGGAGACTGGCGACCCAGTCTGGTCGGTCGAGGTGGTCGACCCCGATCCCGAAGCTCGGACCAGGTTGCTCAAGGTCAAGATCGCTGCCCGGACCCAGCCGGTCCTGCCTGACGCGCAGCCAGGTGCGCAGTTCCGGCCTGTCGAGTTCGACGGCCTCTCGGTCACGCCCTACATCGTGACCGGCGTGCGCCCAAAGATCGCCTACTCCTATCGCGCCTCGGGACTCCGTGCTCCCAGAGCAGCGCCTCGGCCAGTGGCCGCCGGGAGCGGTGCCTAGCGTCATGAACCCGACACGGGGCGGGCCTAAGCCTACAAAACGAAAGCCCGCCCCGCGTCGCTAACCAATCCCATCTGGATAGATAAGGAATGGCTCAATGAGTGTATCTGTCTGCGCCGGGAACGATACCTCCCGGTCTCTTCTGGCGATCCCCCTTCGACACCGCCCTCTCGCCCCACTAGGCCTGGTCGCCGTCGCTGGGTTGTTCCGCTTCGGTCTCGGAGCCGTGCGGACGGTGCGCTGATGGAAGCCCCAGGTTCGCTCCCCTCGTCTCTCAGTGCTCTGTCTGCCCGATACGGGACGGACGCTCTCGCCGTTCTCGAACAGCTCAAGCGAACGAACGATTGCTCCTCGCCCATCGCTCTGGTCGGCGAGCGGCTCACGATCGATCGAGAGACAGGCGAAATCATCGATCGATACGGCAGCGACCAGGAACCGACCGGTGTCGTTCTTCTGCCCTGCCGGAACCGGAGAGCGTCTCGCTGCCCTGCCTGCTCGCACGTGTACGGCGGAGACGCTTTCGCGCTGACACGGGCTGGACTCGCCGGCGACGAAGCCAGGGGCGTACCAGCTGCGCTGGCAGACCATCCTCGCGTCTTCGCCACCCTCACCGCTCCCTCGTTCGGTTCGGTCCATCGCAGGGTGGTCCGAGCAGGAGTCGTGCTGCCTTGCCGGCAGAGGCGGGACGATCCGATCTGTTCTCATGGCAGGGCGGCTGCCTGCCGTCTCCGGCACGACGAGCTCGATCCCGCTCTCGGGCAGGCCATCTGTCCCGACTGCTTCGACTACGAGGGGGCGGTGCTGTGGAATGCGTTCATGCCCGTCCTTTGGCGCAGGACGATCACCAACCTGCCCCGGGTCCTCGCCTCCAGATTTGGGCTCTCCGCCGCGATCCCGCAAGGATCTTGCCGCGTCCGCTTCGCCAAGGTTGCCGAGTTCCAGCGCCGCGGGCTCGTCCATCTGCACGTCATCTTCCGGCTCGATGGCCCCGATCAGAGAGTCGAGGCGCCGCCGGACGGGGCGACGACGGAGCTGCTGGCGGATGTCGTCGCCGGGGCGGCGGCGCGAACATCGCTCTCGATCACGCGGCCAGACGGCGGAAGACTCTCGATCCGCTGGGGTGCACAGATGCACGTCCGGGCGATTCGTCCCGGCGACGAGGGCGAGGACTCCGATGCTGCAGTCTCGGGCTATGTGGCCAAGTACGCCACGAAGGCAGCCGAGAGCGCGGGTGGGCTCGACCGTCGCATCCGTTCAGAGTTCGAGATCGCCCATCTGGCCGTTTCCGATCATGCCCGCCGGCTCATGGTCGCCTGCTGGCGGGTCGGGGGCCTCCCGGAGTTCGAGCATCTTCGGCTTCGAGAGTGGGCCCACATGCTCGGCTTTCGCGGTCACTTCCTGACCAAGGCGCGGCGCTACTCAGTCACCTTCGGAGAGCTTCGATCCGCCCGAATGCGATACCGGGCCGAGCTGGCCCTGATAGCACGAGGCGATGCCGACGACTCGTTGCGCAACCGACCTTCGGCCCTGGTTGTTAGGAGGTTCACATTCGCTGGGGCGGCCCGAGCCGTGGTCAGCCCGCACGAAACGGGAGGCCGTCCATGAATGCGCATGGCAGCGTTTCCCGTCGGGACAGGTTCCTCACGATCGCTGAGGCGGCGGCCGTANNGACCCGCTGCCGACGATTCGCCGACACGGGCAAGGACGGGCCCCATGAAACGGCGGAGTTTCGGGAGCATACGACGGCTGCCGTCAGGTCGATATCAGGCCCGCTACGAAGATCCTCTCACCGGCCAACGGCGGGCAGCGAACACAACGTTTGAGAGAAAGCACGACGCAGAGACGTGGCTCTCGAGGGCCGAGACCGAGATATCCGGAGGAAGCTGGATCAACCCCGACGCCGGCCTCGTTTCGATGGCCGAGTTCGGCGCTCGCTGGATAGACGAACGGCCGAACCTCCGCGCCGGGACTGTCGAACTGTATCAAGGCTTGTTCCGCCGCCATGTTCTGCCTGGCCTCGGGAACCTTTCGCTTGGGGAGATCACGCCAGCGACCGTGCGTTCGTGGCGGCGTAGCCTTCTGGATGCAGGCGTTGGCGAACCCACCGTTGCCCGGACCTATCGGTTGCTCTCGGCCATGATGGCTACAGCGGCGAGCGACGAGCTGATCAGGCGGAGCCCTTGCCAGATCAAGGGCGCCGGTCGGGAGCCTGCGCCTGAGCGGCCGGTGGCGACCGTGGAGCAGGTGTATGCGATATCGGACGCCATCGAGCCCAGGTATCGGGCGCTGGTGTTGCTGACCACTTTCGCCAGCCTTCGCTGGGGCGAGACGATGGCGCTTCGCCGCCGCCATATCGATCTCGACGCTCGGATTGTCAGCATCGAGGCTTCGGTGGGCGAGAGGCTAAATGGCAGGCTTGAACTGTCACCTCCCAAGACGGCTGCCGGAAGACGACGGGTCGCTATTCCGGAAGCGATCATCCCGGACCTACGGGATCACCTCGTGCGCTATGCGGAGCCCGGCAGCGATGGCCGGGTGTTCATCGGCCCGTCGGGGGTGACGCCTCGGCGGACCAACTTCAACCGCATTTGGCAGCGAGCCACGGCCAGGGCCGGTGTCGAGGGTCTGCACTTTCACGACCTTCGTCACAGCGGCAATACTCTCGCCGCTGCGACGGGAGCAAGTCTTCGCGAGCTGATGGCACGAATGGGTCACGCCAGCGTCCGCGCAGCGCTGATCTACCAGCACGCGACCGCAGACCGAGATCGACACATAGCCGACCAATTGAGCCTTCTAGCAGAGGAGGCCCGTGCGGCATCGGGCACGCTACGGGCACGCGATGAGCACGAAACCCCCGCGGAAGTCGAGGGAACAAGCCGCGAAGGCTCGGATTGAGCGTGGAAGAGTGGTACCCCCAAGCGGATTCGAACCGCTGATCTCAACCTTGAAAGGGTCGTGTCCTAGGCCTCTAGACGATGGGGGCGTCGGCGCGAACGGGAGTGTAG
>PMIQ01000123.1 GCA_003157175.1 Chloroflexota bacterium | reverse complement strand
CGCGCTCCACCTGCTCCGCGGCCTGGCGTTCGAGTTGGGCCATGCGGGCCTGGGCGAACTCAGCGGCGGCGGACGCGCGCGCGTGACGGCTCTCCGCCTCGCGACGAGCTCCCTCCAGCGCGGCCTCTTCGGCTGCCAGTTGATCGCGGCGGCCGCGCAGCGCGGCAGCTCGATCCTCCCACTCCCGCACGGCGCTTGCCTGCTCCGNNGCTTCCGCGCGCGCCGCCTGGGCCGATCGCCATGCCAGTTCCCTGGCCACGTTCTCCAACGCGCGCGCCACACGCCTCTCCGCGTCTTCGGCCTCCCGTCGAGCAGCAACGGCCCGGCGTTCGGCCTCGCGAGAGCCGTCCAGCACAGCGCGCGCGGCGGCGGCGCTGCGCGTGGCGGTGGCAGCCTCGGCCGCCGCGGCCCGGGCATCGACCTCGAGGCGCGCGACCTCCTCTCCGAGCCTGACCATCTCCGCGCGTCGATCGAGGAGCGACTCGGAGCGACCCACCGTCACGACGCCAGCCGCGGTGGCAACCGCGCCATCGCGGGTTACGGCAATCCAGCCCGCGGCCAGCCGTGGTTGCACAGCCAGCGCCGCGTTCAGGTCCGGCAGCCAGACCGCCCGAGCAAGCAGCCGCGAAGCCGCCCCATTGGGATCCATCCGGATCGCGTCGGCGAGCTTGCCGCCGCCGTAGCTCGAGGCCGCGGCGACGGCCGCCTCACCGGCCTCTGTCAGACGTTCGGCCGCCTTCTTGGCGGCTCGTTCGGCAGCCCTCTCCGCCGCCCACCCGGTCTCGCGCAGGCCGCCCGAAGCTCCACCACTTGCCGAGCCACTCCCCGTCCCGCCGCCACTCTCCAGGACCAGCGTACCGCGCTGCCCGTCGAGGCCCAGCACGCCTTCGCGACCCATGACGTAGCCGCGCATCGCCTCGCCCAGCGCCGCCTCCACGGCGACCCGGAACCCAGCCTCTACCTCCAGGCCCTCCGCCAACGGCTTTCCGCCCAGGCGCTTGGCCGCCTTTGCGATGCCACGCGCCTCCTCCTCGGCCAGTCGCACCTGAACCGCCTCGTGGCGCCCCCGCAGGCTGGCCGCCTTGCTCGCCGTCGAGCCGGCCCGTTCCGCCGTGGCCTGTCGCGTGCCCTCGAGCGAGTCCAACTCCGTGCGGGCTTTCTCACGCGCGGCCACGGCCACTTTCTCCGCCTCGGCCGCGGCCTGGGCCGCCTTCCGTGGACCCGCGCACGCGGCCTCGGCCTCAGCCAGCCGCCGGGCGGCCTCGTCGGCTGCGGCCCGCTCATCCGCCGCCCCCCGCGAAGCCTCGCCCAGCCGCCGGCGCACCGTCTCGAGCTCGGCGGCCCGCGCAGCCTCCACCCGCCTCAACGCCGCCAGACCCTCGCCCGCGGCCTGCTTTGCCGCCCGCATCGCGCCCAACTCTTCGAGCGCCTCGGTGAGTGCCCGCTCCGCCTCCGCGAGCGACCCCGACAGCTCAAGATCGCGCGCCGGCACCGGAGCCGCCGCCTCGCGCCGCTGCAGGGCGAGATCAGCCTCGGCGGCAGCCAGCTCGGCCTCAAGGCGGCCGCGGTCCCGCACAACGCCAGCCGCGTCGGCGGCGGTTCTCGCGTCGCGAAGCTGCAGCTCGGTGAGCACTTCCCGCGCCGATTCGTGCGCGGCCCGTCGTTCGGCCTCCGTCTCGGACCGCGAAGCCAGATCGCGGGCAATCGTCGCGGCCCGGGTCTCGGCTTCGCGCAGCGCCGTCAACGAGGCATCGGCCTCGCCCCGGCCCATGCGCAGCCGCCGCTCGGCGTCCCGGGAACGACCGGCGGCCTCGACCCAGCGCGAGCGGGCCTGGGCAATGATGGCCCGGCCGTACTCCCGCCCCGCCGTCTGCCTGGAGGCCTGCTGCTCAGCCTGGGCCGCCAGGCGCCGGGCCTGGGGCCGCAGCTCGGCCAGGACGTCCTCGACTCGGGCCAGGTTCGCGTCGGCTTCGGTCAGCTGCTCTTCCGCCTTGGCCTTACGTCGCTCGTGGCGCCGCACGCCTGCGACCTCCTCGAACAGCGGCCGCCGCTCTTCGGGCCGCAGTGCGAGCGCCTGGTCGACCATGCCCTGCCCGATGAACAGGAAGGCGTTGTCGGCCAGGTGAGCCGCGTCCAGAAGATCGACCAGATCCTTGAGGCGGACGCGCTGCTTGTTGAGCAGATAGTCGTTTTCGCCGGAACGGAAGAGCCGTCGCCCAAGCTCGACCGTTTCGTAGTCGATCGGGAGCAGCCGGTCGCCGTTGCCTAAGACGAGCGTGACGTCGGCCATGCCAAGAGCGGACCGCTTCTCCGACCCGGCGAAGATGACGTCCTCTGACTTGCGCAGGCGCAGGGCTTTGCCCTGCTCGCCCAGAGCCCAGCGCAGAGCGTCGGCGAGATTGCTCTTGCCCGAGCCGTTGGGGCCCACCACGGCGCTGATGCCGGGACCGAACTCGACGAGGGTCCGCTCTCCGAACGACTTGAAACCCTGCAGGCGTAGAGCCAGCAGGCGCGCGGGAGCGGTCATCGGGCCCGGCCCGCTCGACGACGGACGTCAGCGCCCTGGGCTGGCCGGCGGCCTCGGATCGTCATGACCACCGAGTCTCGCCTCGACCCGCCTCCGAACCGGAACCGGGCGGCACGTCGCCGCCCGCATCGCTCGGGAGCTCGAAGTCGAACTCGATCCACGGCTTGGCCGTGCGGTCCTCGGGTTCGGCGAACGGCTCCCATTCGGTCTCTCCGGCCTCGTCGTCGCCCTGACCGGGCTCAAAGGCGACCAGCTCGGGTGCCCCTTGCGCCTGGGCGGCCAGGTCGCCCGGCGACTCGCGCAGGGCCTCGATGGCGCGCGCGGCTGCCGCGGTCTCGGCCACGCGGCGGGAATGCCCCTCCCCCACGCCGATGACGCGACCGGAAACTGCCACCTCGACGCGGAAGATCTTGTCGTGGTCGGGCCCGACGGCGTCGACCAGGTGGTACTGCGGCCGTTCGCCGGACAGGCGCTGAGTGAACTCCTGTAGCCGGCTCTTCGGGCTCTTCAGAGACCCAAGAGGTCGGTGCGCCGTGAGTTCGGGAGAGGCCAGGGCAACCACGAATCCGCCGGCGGCCTCGTACCCCAGATCCAGGTACAGGGCGCCTACAACGGCCTCGAAAGCCGCCGCCAGCAGAGCCGGCCGCCGCCGCCCGCCACGCTGCGACTCGCCCTCCCCAAGAAGGAGGTACTCGCCGAGCGAGAGGCGCCCTGCCAGACGGGCCAGACCGGCCGTGCTGACGATGGAGGCGCGCCGAGCGGAGAGAACGCCCTCGTCGTCGTCGGGGTGGCGACGATAGAGGGCGTTCGAAATTGCCAGGTTCACCACAGAGTCGCCAAGGAATTCGAGGCGCTCGTTGTGGCCGACGGCCAGGTCCCGATGTTCGTGCAGGTAACTGCTGTGGATCAGGGCCTGCTGCAGGAGTTCGAGGTCGCGGACCGCGAGCCCCAGCCGCTCGGCGAGAGCGGCTGCGGGGCGCATCAGTCGGGAGGCGGGCTAGGCCGCGTGCTCGTCGATGTAATCGACGGCGTCCTGCACGGTCCGGATCTTCTCGGCGTCTTCGTCGGAGATCTCGGTTCCGAACTCTTCCTCGAGGCTCATGATCAGCTCGACGAGGTCGAGCGAATCGGCGTTCAGATCGTCGACGAACGAAGCTTCCGGCTTGACCTCATCCTCGTCGACGCCGAGCTGCTCGACGACGATCTTCTTGAGTCGCTCGTAGGTAGTGGCCACTGACGCCCTCCTCGGGGTTCC
Organism: Chloroflexota bacterium; assembly: GCA_003157175.1. Classification (GTDB taxonomy): domain Bacteria; phylum Chloroflexota; class Limnocylindria; order Limnocylindrales; family CSP1-4; genus Fen-1039. The sequence continues at coordinate 13,104 of PMIQ01000123.1, read as the reverse complement.
TTCGGCTTGCGGTTGACGGTTACTGCGACTCCGGCTCCGGGGCGCGGCGCGCACCGGCGACGGAGTCGCGAGTGATCCTCCCGAGTACACCGTTGACCAGACGCCGGGCCGGTTCGCCACTGTAGGTGCGAGCCAGCTCGACCCATTCGGCAATCGCCACCCGGGACGGCGTGCCGGAGTGTAGCACCTCGCCGATGCCGCTACGCAGCAGAGTCCGGTCCATTCTGGCGAGCTGGACGACCGGATACGCGGGAGCGACCTGCTCGATTAGCGCGTCGATCCGCTCGCGGTTGTCGATGACGTTCGCCACGAGCGCCCGGGCGAACTCCGCCGACGGCACGTCGGCGCCGCCCTCGGCCAGATGACGCTCCAGGATCGAAGCGGCGGTCCTCTGCCCGAACTCGGCCTCGAAGAGGGATGCCAGTGCCAGCCGGCGCCCGAGCCGCGCGGCCATAACCTCGTCGGGTGCCCGCTTGCCCGCTCTTGCAACGGCTCCCGACCCCGCGTCGCGCGCGGAGCGGGTCACGATCCCCAGCCCCCCACTCCGTCGACGACCACAGTCACCTCGCCGAGCTCGAGGCCGAGCAGTCGCACGACCGTAGCGCCGACGGCCTGGCGCACCTGGGCCGCGAGCGGTGCCAGCGGATGGCCCGGTCGCGCTACGATCCAGACCCGCACCGACACACGCCCGTCGCCGAAACGGGCCCGCACGGGCGAGCCCGACAGCCGGGCCAGGCGCCCGCCGCGGCTCACCTTCAGGACCCCTGGAACCTCGAGCGCCGCGACGCGAACCATCTCGACGATGACTTCGTGGCTGACTGTGAGCGGGTCGCCGGGCGACTTGCGCACAGTCGGCGCAGCATTCTTGCCGGCCGTGTCGTGAGTGTGGCCTTCCATCTCGTCTCCGATCAAGCCTTCGGCTTTCGGGTCTGGCCGCGGACCGCGCCCGCGATCAAATCGGGGATGCGGGCCCGCGCGGCGGTCGCGCCCGCCTCGACTGCGAACTCGATCATGCGCCGCTTGGCGCTGCCGTGCGTTATCAGGACCATGCCCTTGACGCCCAGCAGCGGCGAGGCGCCCAGGCGTTCGTAGTCGAAGGTCCGGCGGATGCGATTGGCGCCGGGTCGCATGAACACGTAGCCGATCGGGCCGAGGGGGAGGCGCTTGAACTCACTGGTCCACAGGTCGGCGATAAAGCGGGCGAGACCCTCGAAGAACTTCATGGTGACGTTGCCCACGACGGCGTCGCAGACCACAACGTCGGCCTTGTGCTTGACCAGGTCCCGGCCCTCGACATTGCCCACGAAGTTCAGGCTGCCGTCGTCGTCAAGCAGCTGGGTCGCCTGCTGGATAGCCTGGTCGCCCTTGCCCTTCTCCTCTCCGATCGAAAGGAAGGCGACGCGCGGGTTCCCCACTCCCAGGACTCGCTCGGCATAGATCGAGCCCATGTGAGCGTACTGGTACAGGTTGTGGCCGGTGGCGTCGACGTTGGCCCCGATGTCGAGCAGCACGAACGGTCCGGTCTCGGTGACCATCTGGACTGCCAGCGCCGGCCGGTCCACGCCCGGCAATCGGCCCAGTCGCAAAACCGCGGCAGCCATGCCGGCGCCCGAATGCCCGGCCGTGACCAGGGCGTCGCCCTTGCCCTGTTTGATCAGGTCCATCGCGACCATGATCGAGGAGTCTTTCTTGTTCTTGAGGGCGAGCGCGGGCGACTCGTCCATCTCGACCACCTGACTGGCCGCCACGACCTCCACGTTGGGCGGCAGCGGGCCACCGGCAGCCCGCTCGATTGCCTCCGGCATGCCGACCAACAGGACCGTGTCGCTCGGATGTTTGCGAGCCCATGCCAGGGTCCCACTGACAATCTCTAGGGGCGCGTGGTCGCCGCCCATGGCGTCTACGACGATGCGTACGGCGCCCGTGTCAACCGTTCGAACCGTGGTCAGGTCCACCGGCTCAGGCAGACTGCTGCGGCTTTTCCTGCTTGATCTCGACCGTGGGCCGGCCGGCGTAGTAACCGCAGTTGGGGCAGGCGTGATGGACCTGCTTGGGCTGATGGCAGTGCGGGCACGGCTCCAGGTGAGGCACGGAAATCGCGAGGTGGGCGCGGCGATCGCCCTGGCGAGCGTGTGAGACTCGCCGCTTGGGAACACCCATTGTCTGACTACTCCTTATCCTCCGGCGCGGTGCCACGTGGCTGGCCCGGAGGTGGCGCCGGGGCGCGACGGTCCTGTCCGCTGTCGAGTAACGGAAAGCATACCCTGCATGCAGGGCCGACGGCGGAGTTTACCCGACCCTGACCTCGCCGTCATCGCTGGAATGCGGGACCGCTGTCGGTTCGAGCCCTACCCCAGGTCTCGGGACACCGTGATGATGTCCTTCAGCTGCTCGAGGCGGCTCATGACCCTGGCCAGCTGCGCGACCGACGCTACCTCCAGAGTCGCCTTCACGGTGGCCGTTCGATCAGGTGTGACGACGACATTCGCGGCCATGATGTTGACCTTGTTCTCGGCCATGACCTGGCTAATGTCCGACAGCAGGCCCGTGCGGTCGTAGGCCTCGATCCGGATCGAGATCGGGTAGGTTTGCTGGACCTGGCTCTCCCATTCGACCTCGATCATGCGCGCGGTCTCGCGCTCGTTGAGCACGGTCTGGCAATTCTTCAGGTGCACCGTGACGCCCTTGCCGCGAGTGATGAAGCCGGTGATCGGGTCGCCCGGTATAGGGTGACAGCACTTGCCGAAGCGGACCAACAGGTCGCCTACGCCCTTGACGCGGACCCCACCCTGGCGCGATGGGCTCGGTGGCGGCGCCGTGGGCGGCAGGGCCAGCTGCGCATCGTCCACGACTCCGAGTCGCGTGACGATCTGCTGCGCGCCGACGGCCCCGTATCCGATGGCCGCAAAGAAGTCGTCCAGGTTGTCGAACTTGTAGGCCCGCGCGATCTCCAGGATTCGATCCTGGCCGACGGCGCCGAGACTCGTCCGGGCCAGCCGCCGCAGTTCCCGTTCGAGCGACTCGCGCCCGTGGGTGATGTTCTCGTCACGCTCCTGGCGCTTGAACCACTGCCGGATCTTCTCCCGCGCGTGGCTGGTTCTGACCAGGTTCATCCAGTCGCGCGATGGACCGTGCTCGCCCTTGGTGGTGACGATCTCTACGATGTCGCCGTTCTGGAGCTTGTAGTCGAGCGGCACGAGGCGGTTGTTCACCTTGGCGCCTATGCAGCGATGGCCGATGTCGGTGTGGATGCGATAGGCGAAGTCGAGCGGCGTGGCGCCCGCGGGCAGATCCTTCACCTCTCCCTTGGGGGTGAAGACGAAGACCTGGTCCTGGAAGACGTCTAGCTTGACCCCCTCGACGAACTCGGTCGCGTCCGAAACGTCGCGCTGCCAGTCCATGACCTGGCGCAGCCAGGCGAGCTTGGCGTCGTATTCGCGGTCGGCCTTGGAGCCTTCCTTGTACCGCCAGTGGGCGGCGATGCCGACCTCGCTGACCTGGTGCATGGTGTGGGTGCGAATCTGAATCTCGAGCGGCTGGCCGTCGAGCGAGATGACCGCGGTATGCAGGCTCTGGTACAGGTTCGGCTTGGGGACGGCGATGTAGTCGTCGAACTGGCCGGGGATCGGCCGCCAGAGCGAGTGGACGACGCCCAGGGCCGCGTAACAGTCCTTGACCTCTTCAACCAGGAGACGTATCGCGTAGGCGTCGTAGATCTCGCCGATCTCGGAACCCTTGCGCTGCATCTTCTTGCGGATGCTGTAGAGGTGCTTGGGACGGCCCGAAAGCTCGGCCTCGATGCCGGCCCGCGCCAGCTCCACCCGGAGGACTTCGATGGCGCGGTGGATGAACGACTCGCGGCTCTTGCGGCGGGTGTCCAGCATCCGCGCCAGCTCGCGATACGCCTCTGGCTCGAGGGTCTTGAAGGCCAGGTCCTCGAGCTCCCACTTGACGCTCCAGATGCCCAGCCGCTCCGCCAGCGGGGCGTATATCTCGAGGGTCTGGCGGGCGATGCGACTCTGCTTCTCCGAGGGCAGAGCGTAGAGAGTGCGCATGTTGTGCAGGCGGTCGGCCAGCTTGATGAGGACGACGCGAATGTCCTCTGCCATCGCCAGGAACATCTTCCGGATGTTCTCGGCCTGCTGCTCCTCGTGGCTGTGGGTGCTGAACTTGGACAGCTTGGTGACGCCGTCCACGAGTTGCGCCACTTCCGGCCCGAAGCGCTCCTCGATGTCGTTGAGCGTGAAGTCCGTGTCCTCGGGGACGTCGTGGAGAAGCGCGGCCATGATGGCCACGGGGTCGATGCCGATGTCCGCGAGAATCTGCGCGGCGGCCAGCGGATGGGTGACGTAGGGCTCGCCGGTGACACGGGTCTGGTCGCGGTGAGCTTGCTGCGCGAACTCGAAGGCCTCGCGCAGACGAGTCAGATCCGCCTGGGGATAGTGCCGCGCCAGCGAATCCCGGAGGTGCCGGAAGCTCGACTCCGGCGAATGCGATCTGGGGATGCCGGCCCGCAGTCGCTCCGCCACCGACGGCTTCGGCGGCGTCTGGCGCGCGGCGGCGACAGGTCCCGCCGCGGCGGCATTCGCTTCCGGGCCAGATGGGTCTATGGACATCTGCCTGAGTCTACCAGCCAGATCGCGAGATCCCGCCCCGGGCCCGGACAGTCCTAGCTGAGCAGATTCTGGATGTTGATAGTGCCGACCAAGGTCACGTCCGCCACGCCGATAGTCACGGACGTAACCCGCAGCGGATTCGCGGTACCTGGGGCAATGAGGGTGACGGTCGACAGAGTGTCGCCGGCGGGCACGAGCAGCAGCGCACCGTTGCTGGTCACCAGGCGCCCGGCCTGCGCCTTGCCCCCGATAGTGACCGTCACGAGGTCCGGGGCCTTGAGCGTGACTTTGGCCACGATGCCGGTCTGGGCCTTCAGCTGGGACTCGGCGAGCGCCTCTGCCTCCGCAATGGTCAAGGTGGCGGTCGCGGTCGTCGCCGTGGCCGAACCCGCCAGGGTGACCCGGTCGATCGGGACCGGGTCGCCGTTTGGAGCGGCGACGCGCACGCCGTCGAGCGTGCCGGTGACCGTGCCGATGTTCCGGCTCAGCAGCTCCACGGAACCGAGCGTCACGTCCACGCCGGCGGCATGGAGATTGCCCATCCCGGCGTCGCTGGATCGGATCCGGATCGTGTCGGCGTGACCTGTCAGCAGCATGAACGGCGGATTGGCCGAGACCTCGACCTTCGTGTCGGTACCGCTGAACCCGGTGGCATTCAGGGCCGCCGTAGCGAGCGCGCTCACGCCGAACGGGAGGCCGAACCACACCAGGCAGAAGACGACCGCCACCATGATCAGGAGCTGGATCAGGCAGGATCTCATCTGCTCGTGGCCTCCCTGGGCGCCTCGCGGCCCCCGCTACGGCTGGTCGCGCTCGTCGCGCACGTCGCGCACGTCGCGCACGTGGTTATCGTGGCAGCGGAACCCCATAAGCCCCAGGGCCGCGATGGCCTCGGTTCGCTCGTCCCAGTCTCGGGGTCCGTCGCTCATGATGATCGATTGCTCGTGACCCTTCCCGGCGAGCAGGACGACGTCACCGGGCCCGGCCCGCCCGAAGGCCGCGGCGATGGCATCACGGCGGTCCGGGATGCACAGCAGATCCTCGCCGCTGCGCTTGCCCGCGGCCTCGGCCCCGGCCGCGATCTCCTGGAGAATCGCCTCGCGGTCTTCGCCGCGCGGGTCCTCGTCGGTGACGACGACGAGACGACAGCGCTCGCCGGCGATGCGGCCCATCATCGGCCGCTTCCGGACATCGCGCTCTCCGGCCGATCCGAAGACAGCGATCAACCCGCCCCCGGCTGTCGCCAGCGGCGCAAGCTGGTCCAGGACCGTCTCCAGCGAGGCGGGCGAATGGGCGTAGTCGACTATGACGCCGAACCCCTGGCCGCAGTCGACTCGCTCCATGCGTCCGGGCACTCCCCGAACGCCGGCCAGCCCGGCCCGAATTGCGGCGGGTTCCAGCTCCAGCACCTCGCCGAGAGCGATCGCGGCCAGGACGTTGGGGACGTTGAAGCGACCGACGAGCCGCACAGTTACCTCGCCCATCCAGCGTGGCGTCTGGACCTCGATTCTGAGCCCGCGGGCATCCTCCGTGACTGCGAGGGCGCGCACGTCCGCCTCGGGCGAGAGGCCGTACGTGATGAGCGCGGCTCCGGTCGACAGCGCCGTCGCCTCGAAGAGGGACGCGGAGGCGTCGTCGTGGTTGACGATCGCCGCGCGCGGCCACTGGCGCGGCAGGCGCTTGCGCGGCTGGTCGGCCCGCAATCGCCGGAAGAGGTTCAGCTTGGCCTCGCGGTACGCTTCGAAGGTGCCGTGGAGCTCGAGGTGCTCGTGGCTCAGGTTGGTGAAGATCGCGATGTCATAGGCGACGCCCCCGACGCGATCGAGAGCCAGCCCGTGAGAGGTGGTTTCGACGATCGCGGCCCGATTACCGGCTTCGACCATGGCCAGCAGAGTCCGCTGGAGGCGCGGCGCCTCCGGCGTCGTGACGTGCTCGGGGTTTGCGCTGCGAACCAGGCCGACCTTCAGCTCGGCTGTGGTAAGCATGCCGGTGGAGATCCCGGCGGCCTCCAGGACCGCCGTGGCCAGGAAAGAGGTCGTGGTCTTGCCGTCGGTGCCGGTGACGCCCACCACTCCGATCTGGCGGCTCGGGTCCCCGTACCACCAGGCCGCGGCGACGGCCAGAGCCGCGCGGCTACGGTCGACCACGATCTGCGGCGCCGGCAATCCGGCGATGGGCCGCTCCACCACGACGGCCGCCGCACCCAGCGCAACGGCCGCCGTCACGTAGTCGTGGCCGTCGACATGCTCGCCCGAAACCGCTACAAAGACAGACCCGGCAGTGACACCCCTGGAGTCGAAGGCGATCCCCCGAATCGGCAGCGCGCCTGAGCCGATGGGTTCGGCCGACGCTTCATTCGCCGGCGCTGCGGCTGCACGAACGGTTCGCAGCCGGCCTTCGGCCTCGAGTCGCTCGATCAGCTCGCCCAGCCGCCGAGTCGTCCCGGGCTCGGCCGCCTCGATCATTTCCGCAAGGGCCCGCTCCTGCGCGGCTTCGGAGGTCAAGCCATGCCCTCCCCGCCCCCGTCGGCGCCCTCCAGGCCCGCCGCTTCTTTGGGGCCGCCTCGAACGTGGCGGATGCCGTGGCGCAGTCGCCCGATGCGATCCTGCCAGTCTTGGGCGCTGTCGAACGCCAGGCGTCCGACCGGGTCCAACACAAGATCCCAGGCGCCCACATAGCGGATCTCACGGCCGCCGAAACCGCTCTTGAAACGCTCGATCCCCTCGTGCGAAAGACCCCACATGTCGTAGCTCACGGCGCCCTGCTCCCGCGACGTCCGGATCGCCTCCCATTTGAGCAGGTAGTTGGCGCGGCTCTCGGCGCCTTGAGCCGTCATGCCGCCGTACGGCTCGATGACCCGGTCGCCGACGCGTAGCACGAAGAGCGTCGCCAGCCCTTGGCCCTCCTGGTTTTCGGCCATCAAGAGGCGCGCCATCCCGAGCTTCGCGAACGCCTGCCAGACGGTCAGATAGGAATCGTAGGTTCGGATGATGAAGCCGGCCCGACGCGCCGTCTCCTGGTAGATCGAATAGAACTCCGGCAGGCGATCGACCGTGGCTTCGACAACCCGTACCTCGCTCTTGCGCGCCTTGTTGACGTACTGGCGCCACTTCTTGCGCAGGTCGCCCCACAGCGCCGTCTCGTCCGCCCGCAGATCGATCTGGCGCGTCCGGGGCGGCTGAACAGGGGTGCCGGGCCGCCAGCCAGAGTGGCGCAGCGAATGGCGCAGCTCGCCATCCACGTCACATGGCCCGTTGAGCTCGATCTCCGGCTCGATGCGAACGTGGGACACGTGCTCCGGAGCGGAAACGAGGGTCTGGCGCAGACCCGCGGTAAACGCGCCGAGCGTCGACGGATCCCAGGCCTCGAGGACGGGACCCCGAGGGGCATATGCGAAGGCCCATGGAAAGAGGCGCGGCCGGCGAAGCAGCATCTGGACTCCGAACGCCGTGTCGCGCTCTTGCTGCGCGTCCGCGCCGGCGTCCTCGCGCTCGGGAGCGTCGGCGTCGGCCGGCGGCCCTACGGCATCCGGACGGCCCCCCATGGTCGAACCCATGAACCGCAGCGGCGTCCAGCCGTTCGGCGCCTTTACCTCGGCCCAGGCCGATGTCTGCAGGTACGAGCCCGGGTTCGAGCGCGAGACGAAGGCGTCCCAGACGGCCGGGTCCGGAGTGAGATCGACGACGGAAGCCCTGGGCGAGGTGCCGCTTTCGGCGCGTCTTGCTTCCTTCGTGACCTGTTTGGGCATCCAGCTTGCCTCCGTGAATCGCATCGTCAATGACTTTACCGCTCAGAGACGAGACGGCACCCCGCCGGGCCAGTCCCGCCGCTAATCCGCTGCGCTGTCCGACGAAGACCCGGCGTCGGATGCGCCGTTCGGGGTCTGGCGCCGCGCCCGCGGATGGGAGGCAGTGTACGCGGCCCGCAGTCGCGCCGGCGAAACGTGCGTGTAGATCTGCGTGGTCGCGAGGCTTTCGTGGCCGAGCAGTTCCTGGACCACTCGCAGGTCCGCGCCGCCGTCGAGCAGGTGAGTGGCGAAGCTGTGCCTGAGCGTGTGGGGCGAGACGCCCTCCGGCAGGCCGGCGGCCACCCTCAGGCGATCCAGGCGCCAGCGAATGCCACGCGCGCCCAGGGCGGCGCCACGGTGGTTGAGGAACATGATCCCGGTGTCCGCTGGGCCGGCGTCGGGCCGCGTCCCGGAGTCGCCGTCCGCGCCACCCGCCCTGTGCTCCGCGCCCGCCGCCCGCCTAGCCAGCACCGGACGGCCTTCGTCGATGTACACCCGCAACGCCGCCCGAGCCGGCCTCCCCAGCAAGGAGATGCGCTCCTTTCGCCCCTTGCCGGTGACTCGCACCTCGCCCCGGCGCAGGTCCACCGAACCGATGCTGAGCGCCGCCAGCTCTCCGATCCGGAGCCCCGCGGCATAGGCCGTCTCCACGATCGCGACGTCGCGTAACGCCAGCGCGCGCTCCATGGCGGCGCGCGCCGTCCCTACAGGGGCCCAGTCCCCTTCTTCTTTCGCGGCGTCGATCAGCCGCTCAGTCTCGGCAATCGACAGAACCGCCGGCAGCCGGCGTGGCTGCCGTGGCGTCGGTAGGGCCGCCAGCGGGTTCCCGGCCACCAGATCCTCCCGCGTGGCATACCGGTAGAACGACCGCAACGCGGCCAATCGCTGCGCCACGGTTCGCCGGCCGCGCCCCTGCGACAGAGACCCGAGGTACGCCCGCACGGCAGCTCGGGATGGAGAGCGCCAGTCGTGGCCGTTGGCCGACAGCCAGCCCGTATAGCCGTCGAGCGCTGTCCGGTACGAGCGGAGCGTATGAACCGACGAACCCCGCGCCCGTAGCGCCTGCAGGAACCGCTCGGCCGCTGCGGCGGCCCCGTTGTCGCGCGGACCAGCGCCCGGACCCGCGCCCGGACCCGCGCCCGAGGTCATCCGTCGCCGCGGGCGCTCGCGGCGCGTGTCCCCGCGGCCTTGCGCGTGGCCGACGCGCGGGACGCTCCGCCAATCCCGGTAGCCCTGGCCCGGGTCCTTCGCGGCGCGCGGCTGGAACTGGGCCGGGCCAATGCCGCGGGATTAGGCTCGCCGCCCGCCAGCCGCTTTCCGACGACGTCCTCGCCGGTGGGTAGTTCCACGGTCGCGCCGCATACCAGGCACAGCGCCGCGTCTCCGGCCCGGGCCACCGGCCCGCCGTCCACATCGTGGACGGCGCCGAGAGGCTCATGAGAGGTCGTGTAGCGGCACTTCGGATAGCGGGCGCAACCCCAGAAGAGGGAGCCGGTGCGGCGGGCGCGCCTGGTCGCCAGCTTGCCCTGGTGGCACGTGGGGCAGGCCACGTCGAAGGCGAGCGGATCCGGTGGCGGCGGACCCTCCTTCTTGATGTAGTCGCACTCGGGGTAGCGCGAGCAGCCCATGAATGGCCCGAAACGGCCACGACGCGCGACCAGCACGCCGCCGTCCGCCTCTCCGCACTTTGGGCAGGCTTCGGCCGGCGGCGGCTCCGCAGGCGTCCCATCCGGGCCGACCGCCGGCGCGCCGGGCGTCCGGCCGTCCGCGCCGGGAAGCTCCCGGGTCTCTTTATGCTCCGGATACTTCGAGCAGGCCAGGAACTCGCCGTACCGCCCCAGCCTGATCACCATGGGGTGGCCCTCGGAGCACACTTCGTCCGACGGCCGCGTCGTGAAGTCCGCCCGGCGCAGCTCCTTGGTCTTTTCCTCGATGCGCGCGCGGAACGGACCGTAGAAATCGCGCACTACCGGGACCCAGGCTCGCTTGCCGCTGGCAACGTCGTCCAGCTCCTCCTCCATGCGAGCTGTGAACTCGAGGTCCACGAACTCGCCGAAGTGGCAGACCAGCAGGTCCGTCACTATCTCGCCCACCGGTTCGGGATGGAGCCGGCGCTCCTTCACCTTGACGTAGCCGCGATCCACGATCGTCGAGATCGTGGCCGCGTACGTCGACGGCCGACCGATGCCGTGCTCCTCGAGAGCCTTGATCAGGGTCGCCTCCGTGTAGCGCGGCGGCGGCTCGGTGAAGTGCTGTTGGGTATCCACGGCCTGCACGGTCGTCACGTCCCGTTCCTTGAGCGGCGGCAGGCTGCACTCCTGCTCATCTTCGGAGTCGTCTTGACCTTCGGTGTAGACGCGCGAGAAACCGTCGAAGGTCGTGCGAGTGGCAGTCGCCCGGAGGTCGTAGCCGTCGGCCGCGAGTTCGGCCGTTGCCGTCTCCTGCGCCTTGGCGGCCATCTGGCTGGCCAGGGCGCGCTGCCAGATCAGCCTGTACAGGCGAGCCTCGTCGCTCTTGAGGAACTTTGCCGCAGCCTCCGGATCGCGCCAGAACGAGGTGGGCCGGATCGCCTCATGAGCCTCCTGGGCGTTGCGCGTCTTGGTCTTGAAGGCACGCCCCTTGGGAGTGGTGTACGTCTCGCCAAAGCGGGCCTCTATCACGCGCGCCGCCTCGGCCATGGCCTGGCTCGAAAGCGCGACCGAATCGGTGCGCATGTACGTGATCAGGCCGACCTGACCCTCGTCGGTTGCCACGCCTTCGTATAGGCGCTGGGCGGCGCTCATCGTTCGCTTCGGCGAGAACCCGAGCTTGCGGCTCGCCTCCTGCTGAAGGCTCGACGTCGTGAAGGGCGGCGCCGGGTTCCTGTTCGTCTGCTTGACCGAGACCTCGGTCACGATCGGATGACTGGCCGCGATCGCCGCGGCGTGGCGCTCTGCCGTCTCGCCGTCGGAGATGTCCGGCTTCTTGCCGCCGACACGAACCAGGTCCGCGTCGAAGGGCAGCCCGGCGGGCGAGAGGAGGGCCGCCTTCAGCGTCCAGTACTCGCGTGCCAGGAAGGCCCGGATCTCGCGCTCCCGATCCACTACCAGCCGGACGGCGACGGACTGGACCCGGCCGGCCGAAAGACCGGCTCGGACCTTGCGCCACAGCAGCGGACTCAGGGTGTAGCCGACCAGGCGGTCGACCACCCGGCGGGCCTGCTGCGCGTCCACCAGGTTGATGTCGATGGCGCGCGGCTCCGCGAAGGCTTTCTTGATCGCCGCCTCGGTGATCTCCGAGAAGGTGACCCGTCGAGTCCTCTCCGGGGCGAGGCCGGCCGCCTCGGCGACGTGCCAGGCGATCGCCTCGCCTTCGCGGTCGAGGTCGGTGGCGAGATAGATGATGTCGGCACGCGACGCTGCCTTCTGGATCGCGGCGAGCTGCTTCTTGCGATCCGCGACGACCTCGTACACGGGCTTGAAGTCGTGCTCCACGTCCACGCCGAGCTGGTTCTTGCCGGGGTTCTCCGGCAGGTCGCGGACGTGCCCGTACGACGCCAGAACCGTGTAGCCCGGGCCCAGATAGCGTTCGATCGTCTTCGCCTTGGCGGGCGATTCGACGATCACCAGGTTGCCACTCATCCGCGGGAGTCTAGCATCAGGCAATCACCCGGCCGTTCCGGGGCGCTGCGCCGCGCGAGAAACGTGCGAGTCGCGACCGTAAACTCGGACGGACTCCACCGCGTCGAGGCATGCGTTCACCCGATGGCCGCTCGGCGAGCGGCTCTCAGGGTGAGTTATCGGCATCGTGGGCCACGCCGGCGAGGTCCGTCGCGGCTCGCCGCCTTCCTGGGGCGACCGGCGGCCGCACGAACCGTCAGCCGTAGAAGTCGATCGTCAGCCTCACGTGACCGTTGGAAACCCATATCCCGACGCCGGCCCTGTCGAAGTACGGGTCCATGATGTTGTAGTAGTGCGCGAACTCGCACCGGCTGTGCTGGCAGCGGTACTCGCTCTGGAAGTAGAGCTCGGTGTGGATCATCCCGGACGCGTATCTCGACGTCGGCGAGGAAAGGTTTTCGCCCCACGCGCCGCTGGTGAAGCCCGCCGCGGACAATCGCGAATGTGGGGTCGTCCCGTTGAGGTAGTGAGTCAGGAGACCTCGGTCTGCCAGGGCCTTCGAGTATGGCCGCGAGACCGCGTTGGCGATGGCCGCGCTATATGCCAGCGGATCCTGGGCCGGCATCACGTGATGGGCGACGGAGCTGCAGGAGCCGCTGGCGGTGACCCAGCTGCCGGTTCGGGTGCAGTTCATCAGGGCCAGGTAGTAGAGCTCCATCGGATGGTATGGCGCGGTTGTCGAGGCCACTCCGCCCGACCAGCTGATCCTGCGCACCGTCGGCCGGACGACCTTGAAGCTGGCGCTGGCGGACCCGGCCAGGCGCTGGCCGGTGATCGAGCGAGCCGTCGTGGCTACGTGCACGGTGACGGTCGAATTGAGCGGCAGCTTGTTGGTCGGGTCGAAGACGAGGACGGTGTTGTTCTCGGCCCAGCTGATCGCGCCGCGAATGCGCTTGCCGTTGACAGTGACTGAGAGGGCGGCAGCGGTCGAGGCGTGGCTCATCGGCACGGTGAAGCGGACGGAGATGACCTGGTTGGGATCGGCTGTGCTGTGACCGTTTACCGGGCGGAACCTCTCGACTTCCGGTGCTGCCAGGGTCTG
>PMIQ01000045.1 GCA_003157175.1 Chloroflexota bacterium | reverse complement strand
GAAGAGCTTGTTGATGCGGAGCTCGGCGGTGTTGCCGATGGTTTCCAGGATGTTGTTGGCCTTTGCCACGGGTATCTCCTCGGGTGGGTTGACGCTAGATGACGAAGTCGGGCGCATCGAAGTCGGTCCGTCCCTGGCGGACTTGGACCTCGCTGCGCTGAAAGACGATCGAGTTGGACGGGACGCTGGAGGTTATCCAGGTGTTGCCGCCGATCACGCTCCCCTCGCCGATCACGGTGTCGCCGCCCAGAATCGTCGCGTTGGCATAGATGACGACATCGTTCTCGATGGTCGGGTGGCGCTTCGTCGAGGCGAGGGACTTGGTCACCGAGAGTGCGCCCAGGGTCACGCCCTGGTAGAGCTTCACGTTGTTGCCGAGTACCGCCGTCTCGCCGATGACGATGCCGGTGCCATGGTCTATGACGACGGGGTGTCCGAGGGTCGCGCCAGGGTGGATGTCGATGCCAGTCCGCTCGTGCGCCCATTCCGACAGGACGCGCGGCAGCAGCGGCACTCCGAGCTCGTAGAAACGATGGGCGATGCGGTGGGCGGCGATGGCGAGGAATCCCGGGTATGCCAGGATCACCTCGTCGACGCTTTCGGCCGCCGGGTCGCCTCTTTCGATGGCGGTGGCGTCGACCATCAGCTGGCGGTGGATCTCGGGCAGGACCTGGAAGAACGCGGCGGCGACCCGGGCCGGGTCGTCGATCTCGCCCTCCAGCGGCCGCAGCAGCGAGCGCAGCTCCGTCGCGGATGCGTCGAGTGCGTCGCGCAGGTCTCCCGGCGTGGCGTAGGTCTGCTCGGCCGCCTGCGGGAAGAGCGTGTCGAGCAGGGCGCGAAGCCATGTCCCGACGCGAGCCTTGGCCAGGCGGGCCTGGGTGTCGTTGGCGAGCATCTCGTAGACGCGCGCCGCCAGCCCGTCTAGCGGGTCGCTGGCGACCGTGGCGGTCTTCGCGGTTCGGATGGATCTGGGGAGAGCCATTTGGTCCTCGGGTCGAGCTTGTCGCGGGAGCTGTGGATAGGCGCCCCGACGGCTCGGGCGTTCTGGAAGAGCGGGCGAGCAGAGGTCGAGGGCTGGCTGCGGGGGAGGCGTGGCCTCACTGCAGGCGGCCGCTCGGCGCTGGTGCGGCGGCGTCCGCGGGGGTAACAAAAAGGCCACGGTCCTGTGGAACCGCGGCCCCGGGGCGACTCGGCGGGCTCCTGGTGGGAGCGCGAGACAGCCTGCTACCTCTTGCGGCGGGGCCGCCGCCGGGGACAGAGGCAGGTGTAGCTGTGCGAGTCCATGACTGAATCATGCGGGCTGCAGCCGGTGTCCGTCAAGCAACAGGCTCCTGACGGCTCGCTGAGGGGGAACCCGGATCGCCCGACGGGACGAAACGTCACCGCAGGTTTGGGTCGCTGGGTCTGCTCCGCCCCGCCGAAGGAGCTTGTGCGCGGCAAGTTCCGCATCCATGGTAACTTTGGATTGACGCCGGTTGGCCGTTGCCTCGGCTTGTCCTTCGGGTGGTCATTTCGGCCGGCACCGCAATTCCTCGTGCCGCCAGGCGAGACAAGCGGGCACTCGCGGCCGGTGGGCTTGCCGGCTCGGATACTTCGGCTCAAGGCTGGTCCTTTCGGGCTTGGCCACTACCCTGGAGGAGGAGACATGGTGATCGGATCGGTAAGAAAACCGGCGCGCGTCCTCGTGGCCGCGAGCCTGGCACTCGGCCTCATCGTCGCGGCATGCGGCTCTTCTACGCCTGGCATCCCCAACGTCAACGGCAGCAATGGCGTCAACGTCCCCGGCGGCAGCGGCTCGCTGACGTCAGGCCTCGCTTCTAACCTCGACACTCTCACCAGCTATCAGTTCTCGTGGCAGTACAGCGGTGCCTCGGCCAGCGCGACCGCGGCCGACACGGGATCGTTCGGGATCTCGGGCACGGTCATCAACAGCCCGACCAAGTCCTACAAGATCAACGACCTCGGCATGATGCAGGTCATCGTCATCGGCGCTCAGGGTTGGACCTCCCTCGACAATGGGGACACCTGGATGGCGAGCACCGACTACACCTCCGGCAGTTCCTCTCTTTCCTCACTGCTGCCGGACTCGATGTATGGCTCCGACTTCGACACGAACGTGACCAGCTTCTCCGTCGCCGGTGAGGAGACGAAGAACGGCGTCGACTGCATCCACTATGCAGGGAACTCGGACCTCGGGGCGGGCGGTGCCCTGGTCGGCGTAGCCGCGACCTTCAAAGCCGACCTCTGGGTCGCCAAGAGCGGCAACTATCCGGTCAGCGGCTTCTACGGTTGGACCGTGGCATCCGGCGGACAATCCGGCACCTGGGGCTACTCGTTCGACATCACGCATGTCAACGACGCGACCGCCAACGCCATCACACCCCCGACCAACGTGACGGCCGTTCCGACCTGAGAGTCGTCCGGACCAAGAAGAGGCCCCGGCCATCGGTCGGGGCCTCTTTATGTGCCAGGGGAATGGTGGAGATGAGGGGACTCGAACCCCTGACCCCCGCGATGCGAACGCGGTGCTCTTCCAGCTGAGCTACATCCCCACGCGAGCGATGGGCAGTCTAGCATAGGCCCCGGCAACCGAACCCAGGGATCTCGGATCGGCGACGAGCACGCCGGGCACCTGGACGCCGAGCTGGCCCGCGGTTCCTACCACTCTCTGGCGGACGTCGTGGCCCGGACGGAGCTGCCCGAGGAGGTGATCGAGCGACTGATTCGGGCCGGCGCGCTCGACTCGCTGGATCGGCCACGGCGCGAGCTGCTGTGGCAACTGCGCGAGGTGATGGGCGCGACGCGGGGTCGGGCGGACGGCCGAACGGGCCGACGCACCGGCGCCTCCTCGATCCGGACCGGCGCCGCCGCGGGACGACCGATGGACCTGCGCCTGCCGCCGACGCCGGCCCCGGATCTCCCCGCCCTGACGGAGCGAGAACGCCTGGGCGGCCTGGTGGTCACTCGCCAGCACCCGATGACGGCCCGCGGCACGGTCTTCCTGGCCCTGGAAGACGAGACGGGCATGGTCAACGTCACTCTCTGGCCCGACGCATGGGCGCGCCTCCGCGGAGTGGTCCGGCGCCACGCGCTGCTTTACGTGGAAGGGGTGCTCCAGCGCGAGGCGAACGTCGTGAACGTGGTGGCGCGCGAGGTCAGGCCGCTCCCCGCCGAGGCGGAGAGAGCCGGCGGCCCGGCTCGGCCCGAGGGTGTGCGGGCGCTCGGATACAGCGGAATGCGCCGCGGCTGACTCCCGTCAGCGGCGACCGGTCGAACGCTTTGGAGCCGGCTTCTTCGGCGCGGGGCGCTGCGTCTTGTTCGGGGCGGCCCAGGAGAGGGCCAGGAAGCGCTTGTACCAACCCGATCCCGCGCCCAGCATCGCGCCGAAGGTCATGCCGGCGAGAAGAACCTGAATCGTGAATTGGACGTACTGGTCGGAAGGCGGGACAGTCTGGTCGGCCGGAATGTTCGTCAGGTGGTTGCCCACGAAGTACCACATGAAAAGGATCTCGAAGCAGATGCCCGAGATCAACCCGGAAATGAGGCCGGCCAGCCAGGTCGCCCGCGGGGCGAGGAACCCTGCCAGCATCGGCTGGACCAGGGGGATCATGGACAGGGCGAAGGTGAGCAGAAACGCGACCGTGGCGTCCTTGTAGTCGGTGCGAGTGAGCCCGAACGCCAGCGCCGCGAGGCTGATGAGCGCCGACGGCCAGATGGCGTTGGTCTTGAGGATCAGCGTCGGGGCATAGCGCAGGTCATCGATGTAGTGGACCGGGCGGGTGGCCAGCTTGAAAGCGGAGAACATCCCGACCCTCTGGCCCGGCCTGACGACGGGGGCCGGAGCGGTTCGACCTGCCTTCGCGGCAGTCTGTGGGACGGGCGCGGAATCTTCCTCGTCCTGGACGGCTTCGGCTTCGGCCTGTTCCTGAAGGTAGGCGCGATAGCGGCGGCGCGCCTCCGCTCGTTCGGTGCTCTTGGCGCGAGCCACGGTCTCTCCTCGGGCGAAACGGATGGGCAAGTCAGGCGTCGGCCGGCACGACAACGGCGCGGTCGGAATGGTAGTCCATGGGGCCCTCGGTCACAGGCCGAAAGATGGAACGTGGATCGGGGAGCCGCGGCGAAGGGCGGCGGACGCGACCGGACGCCGGCTCCCCGCGACCCAACCGCGTCCGCGACTGAGCCGCGGTCGGGCCAGGTAAGCCGGAGTGAAGTCGCAGATAAGCCGGGGCGCGTACAAACGTGCGCACCTGCCCCGCCGGCAAGCCGCCCTGAGGTGCCCTGATGTCCGCTCCGCGCGGGGTCGCCGTCGTGCTCGTCTCGCTCCTCGTTCCGATAGCCGCCCTATCGAGCGCGGTCTCGCCCGGCTATGCCGACTCGTCGGTGGCGTGGCCGGTCTCCACCGGTCTGGTGCTGGCGGAGGCGGTGACCGGTGGCGTCTCGGCCTCGGACGAGTACGTGGAGATCTACAACGCCGGGGCCGTCGCGATCGATCTGGGCGGCTGCGAGCTGGTCTACATGACGGCCTCGGGTGCGACGACCACGCGCAAGGCGGCCTTCGACTCGCCGCTGCCGCTCCTGCCCGGGGCCCACCTGCTGGTCGCCAACTCGGCGGGGGTGTACGCGCCGCTCGCCGACGCGACGTACACCGGCGGACTGGCCGCCGACGGGGGATCGCTGGCGGTCCGGCATGTCGGCGGGGCGGTGATCGACGCCTTAAGCTGGGGGACGGCGAGCAACGCATATGTGGAGGGCGCGGTCGCGCCGGCTCCAGCTGCAAAATCGAGCCTGGAGCGGAAGCCGGGTGCGGCGGCCGGCAACTGGGTCGACACGAACGACAACGCCTCGGACTGGGTGGTTCAGTCGAACCCGGTCCCGCAGTCGCTGGCCTCGACGCCGGTGCCGGCTCCTTCGAGAACGCCTCCGGCCGGCACCTCGACTCCGACTTCGATCTCGTCTTCGCCTTCCGGTGAACCCTCCGAGGCGCCCTCGCTCGAACCGACGATCGAACCGACGGG
>PMIQ01000058.1:13270-16143 GCA_003157175.1 Chloroflexota bacterium | reverse complement strand
GTCTCGATCGGGTGTGGTTGACAACGTTATCAGCGTCGGCTAGCGTGCGGAGGAACAGTTCCGCGGCGCCCGCCATACCCCAGAACCCGGGCGGCTCGCGTCTTATCATGCGCAGGTGGTCACGCCCAGACCGCCCTGCGCCCGGAAGGCGTGGTGGGTCACATTGGAGGAGGTGAGTGAAGGCCAGTATTGGGTGAGTGTGGCGATCGCCTGGTGCGGCCCCCGGGGCCCGGGGAAGCAAGGTGCGTCCCAGGCGCCTGCCAGACCCACCGACCAGTCCGGTAGCGTCACCCGACTCGTTCGCATGGTGCCATCGGCGTGTTCGACCCCTGGAGGAAGTACCCGTGAAGCTCCCGTCGCGGCGGATTCTCGCCGTGATTTCCGTAGTCGCTCTTGTCGCTTCAGCCTGTTCTAGCTCCGCCACATCCGCTCCCAGCACGGGCGCGGCTAGCGTCGCTCCGAGCACCGCAGCAGGCGTAACGCCGATCGAAGTTGTCTCATGGTGGACGACCGGCGGCGAGGCCAGTGGCTTCAACGCCATCATCGCCAAGTTCAACACCGATAACCCGACGCTGCAGGTCACCAACAGCGCCATCGCCGGCGGCGCCGGCTCGAATGCCCAGGCNNCAGGGCGTTCTGGACATCGTGAGCGCCAAGGATTCCTCGGGCACTGTGCACTACTACAGCGTCCCGCTGGACATCCATCGGGCCAACGTCCTTTGGTACAACAAGACCGTCTTCACGGCCAACAGCCTGACCCCGCCGACGACGTGGGACCAGTTCTTCACCGACGCCGACGCGCTGAAGGCCAAGGGGATCACCCCGCTGGCCGTCGGAGACAATGGCATCTGGGCGACGGGCATGATCCTCGAGTCGATCCTCATCAGCACCCTCGGCGCTGATGGGTACATCGGCCTCTGGAACGGCAAGACCAGCTGGACCGATTCCAAGGTTACCGATGGCCTGAACATCTACAAGAAGGTCCTGGGCTACGTCAACAGCGACCACGCGACCCTCACCTGGGACCAGGCCGCCGACTACCTCATTCCGGCCAGCGCTGGCGCACAGCCCAAGGCCGCGATGACCCTGATGGGCGACTGGGCCGCCGGTGAGTTCGACAACAAGGGCTTCACCGACTACGGCTGGATGGCCGCCCCCGGCACCGACAAGATCTACGACACGCTTGCCGACTCCTTCGGCCTGCCGACCAAGGCGGTCAATAAGGCCGGCGTCAAGCTGTTCCTCACCCTCCTCGGCTCGGCCGCGGGCCAGGACATCTTCAACCCGTACAAGGGCTCCATCCCGGCCAACACCACCGCCGGCAACCCACCCGCTAGTGCGAAGCAGTACAGCACGTACCAGAAGTGGGCCATGGGCGAGTGGAAGGCCGACGCAATCGTCCCNNTCGTTCGTCGCGAACCCGGACGTGCCCACACTCCAGGCTGCTCTTGCGCAGGCCTGCAAGGACGCGAGCGTCTGCAAGTAGCCCGCTCGTAAGGTTGTTCTACGGAGGGGGCGACTCGTTCGCCCCCTCCGTATTTATCCCTTCCTAGGAACGCAGCGGACCAATGAGAATCAGACGCGATCGAGCCCTGTCGTTGCTCGTGATCGCGCCGTCGGTTTTGGCGGTGGCGATCTTCGTCTACGGACTCATCATCTGGACGGGCTATATCTCGACCGTCAAGTGGGCCACGCTTCGACCCGATTATTCGCCGGTCGGNNTTCTTCATCGGCGCGTCTCTCATCATCGGTCTTCTGCTGGCGAACCTGATTGATCGCAAGATTCGGCACGAAAGCATATTCCGAAGCATCATCGTCTTCCCGATGGCGGTCAGCTTCATAGTGACTGGCGTCGTGTGGAAGTGGATCCTCTCCCCGGGCCTGCCCGCCGTCGGCCCAACGGCCGCCGATCCGCACGGAGTGAACCAGCTGTTTGGGTTGGATCCAGCCACGTTCAAGTGGTTGACGGATCCCCAGGTCCTGCAGCTGGCACCCGACAGCCCTGCCGGCAAGGTCCTGCATGACATCGGNNTGGCAGATGTCGGGCTTCGTGATGATTCTGTACCTGGCGGGGTTGCGGGCTATACCTGAGGAGATCAAAGAGGCGGCCCGCGTCGATGGCGCCAGCGAATGGAGAGTCTTCCGCCACGTCGTCTTCCCACTGCTCACTCCAATCACGCTGTCGGCGATGATCATCCTCGGCCATATCAGCCTGAAGATCTACGACCTCACCGTCGCGATGTCGGGATCGGGTCCCGGTTTCGCCACAGATACACCCGCCCTGTTCATGTGGCAGACCGCGTTCCGCGATGGTGAGTTCGGTCGAGGGGCGGCCGTGGCCATCGTCATGCTGGTGATCATCGCGGTGGTCGTGGTGCCGTACCTGGTCTGGAACCGGCGGCAGGGGGTGGAGGCGTGAGGCCCTGGAGCAGGCACAAGCCGGCCAACTCCACCGAGCCGGTCGCCACGGGCGAGCCGACTCCCGCGGACAAACCGGCACGCCGGTCCGCACTCTCCGACATTCTCGACTCGCCCGACGGCGAGCCGTTCAAGGTCATCGTTACCACGGACGAAGAGGAAGCGCCGGTCGAGAGTGGCCGACGGCACCCTCGCGGACCGAGGGCCCTGATCGAGGGCTGGTTCGAGAGCGCGTCGCTCTCGGTGGCTCGTGTGCGTGGCCTGATCTCACGCGTCGCGCACACCTTCAAGAATGCGTTTCGCTCACTGCGAGCGGCACGGTCGCGTGGCCTGCGAGCAATCGTCAGCAGCTTCTTCGCGAACATTGGGCGCTCACTACGAGAGACTCGGTCGCGTGGCCTGCGAGCAACTGTCAGCGGTTTCTTCGCGAATCTGGCGCGCATGTGGCGCGGGCC
>PMIQ01000058.1:12088-13265 GCA_003157175.1 Chloroflexota bacterium | reverse complement strand
ACTTCATTCGACCTGAGCAGCTTCGGCGCTGCCTGGAAGGCGCTCGCGCCCAACTTCATGAACAGCCTGATGCTGGCCATCCCTGCCGCCATCCTGTCGTCGATCGTCGGGTCCCTGAACGGCTACGTTCTGGCCAAGTGGAAGTTCCGCGGCTCAGAAGTGCTATTCACGTTGATCCTGTTCGGCATGTTCATCCCGTACCAGTCCATCCTCATTCCACTCACCCAAGTCATGTCGAGGATCGGGCTGTACGGTTCGCTCCAGGGGTTGGTCCTGGTCCACATCATCTACGGCATTCCGATCACGACCCTGATCTTCCGCAACTACTACGCCGGCATACCGACCGAGCTGCTCGAAGCGGCCAAGGTCGACGGCGCAGGGTTCATTCGGCTCTACCGCTCCATCCTGCTGCCGCTCTCGGCGTCAGGGTTCGTCGTCGTCCTGATCTGGCAGTTCAACTCGGTCTGGAACGACTTCCTCTTCGCGGTGACGCTGATCCCCAGTCAGAGCAACTGGCCGGTTACGGTGGCCCTGAACAACCTGTCGGGCAGCATGATCACGGACTGGAACGTGCAGATGGCCGGAGCCCTCATCGCGGCCACGCCAACGCTGCTGATCTTCATCATTCTCGGTCGCTACTTCGTTCGCGGTTTGCTGGCAGGCTCGCTCAAGGGCTAGCTCGGGCCACTCACCTTCCAAGAGAGCCGGGGCGCCTCCTCCCGCCTCGGCTCTCGGGTTTAATGGCCTCGTCGGTCAGCGACCCGTTCTCAGGCTGGCTTGGCCTTGATCAGCGCCGCCTCGAGCTTCGCGATCTTGTCTAGCAGCTCGTTGATGGCGTGGTCCTGCTCGAGCAGGTGCGACTGGATCTGTTCGGACTCATGGAACGTGGCGTCGGCGTCCTCATAGGTCATCTGGGCCCGCTTGTCCGACGCTCGGGACAGGATGTTCTGGCCGACCATGATGACCGACAGCATGACCAGCTGGATGAACGTCTGGCTCAGCCACTGGATAAGCAGCAGGGACGATCCTCCCTGGATGGCCGAGGGCAGGGCAAAGAGGGCGAGGACCGCGAAGGCATAGGCGCACCACATCGTTCCCACGATCGTGGTCAGGGCGAGGGCGACCTTGCCGTTGAACCCGACGTGCTCGTCAGTCGTCTTCGCCGGACCAGTTTTCT
>PMIQ01000058.1:0-12070 GCA_003157175.1 Chloroflexota bacterium | reverse complement strand
AGCGAAAGCCGCACGTTCCATCGCGCGAGGGCCGCTGGATCAGCGGCCGGCCGAACGCTGGCGCAACCAGGACGCGCTCAGATCGGAACCGCGCCGTGAACACGGGTGACGCGCCGCTGCCAGGGCGCGCCCGGAGGGCCTTGGGCGCGCCCCGACCACAGCCGACGCCGGGATCCGAAATGCCGAGTCGCGGTCGGACTAGGCCACCTACCGCCGGGCCATCTTGAGCAGTCCGAAGCTCGCGCCCTGAGGGTCGCCCAGGATCGCGAAACGCCCGCCCGAGAAATCCTGTGGGGCCAGCATCTCCTGGGCGCCGGCCGCGATCGCCTTTCGGAACGAAGCGTCCACGTCGTCAACGGCGAAGTAGATCATCCAGTAGCTGGGCACCTGGGCCGGAACCATGGGGTTCATGTCCATGCCGCCGGCGATGCTTTCGTCCCCGAGCAGGAACTCGGTGTAAGGCGGCCCGCCCTCGCCCATCGGGCCCGTCTTAGTCTTCCAGCCGAACACGGCGCCGTAGAAGGGGACCGCCTTGTCGAGTCCTCGTGAGTTGAGCTCCGCCCAGCCGAAGCTGCCGGGCTGCCCATCAGTCAATCCGCCCTCCATCATCGCCGGCTGCCAGGCCGAGATGAATGCACCGGAGGGGTCCTGGAAGACCGCCATCTTGCCCTGCTCGCCCACCTGCATGGGCGGGACGATGACCGTGCCTCCCGCGGTCTGAACCTTCTTTGCCAGCTCCTCGGCGTTGGACGTCCAGACGTAGAGCGACCATGCCGTCGGCGCCTCGGGCATCATCTTCGGCCCAATTCCGGCCACGTCCTTGCCGCCGATCTTCGCCAGCGCGTAACCGCCGTACTGCGGGTCGGGGTTCACCTCGACCTGCCAGCCAAATAGCCTGGCGTAAAACAGCCTGGAGGCGGTGGGGTCGGAGCTCGCCAGGTCGATCCAGATGAACTTGGTGACGGCCGGAGCCATGGTTTCCGCCATGCCTGGCCTCCTTGTGCTGTTGCCCAAGTCTCGGCCACACTGCGACCGAATGGACGGGGCCCGCATTCTGGCACTAAAGGAGTCAGCAATTACCGGCCGTCCCGGCCTTCGGTCAGCTGGTTCGCCTGATGAGCAGGACCGGCACCGAGGAGTGGTCCAGCACGAATCGGGCCACGTGACCCACGCTTGCCGGCCCGGGGGCGGTTGGGCCGGCCCTCGGGCGCGCGCACAGGATGACCGCGTCGGCGCTAAGTCGAACTGCCACGGCGACGATCTCTTGCTCCGGGCGGCCCTGGGCGATCAGCTGTCCGATCTGGGCCGCGGGCAGAGTCGCCGCGAATCGCTCGTGCCAGACAGCCAGCAGAGCGGCCCCTTCCTTCTCGTCCGCGTCCGCCAGGCGACGCTCGATCAGGTCCTCTTTCGGCAACGGCCAGGGCCCGCGCCGGATCGCCGGATGGTGGGTGGTGAGCTCCCGGGGCCCGGTTTCCGCAACGTGGAAGAGCATGATCTCGATCTCCGGCCCACCGGCGCCGACGACCCTGGCCACCTGCTCGGGCAGGGCCGCGTCTTCGGTGCCGGCCAGGGCCACGAGAAACCGCCGAGCGGCGCTCACGGCCGACTCACCGCGGCACTCCCAGCAGCAGCGCGACGCCGAGCGCCGCGAGGATTGTGACCGGGGTCACGATCAGCCCGATCCGAATGTAGCTCCACGTTGACACCTCCAGGCCACGCTGGCGCAGAAGCACGAACCACAGCAGCGTGGCGACCGATCCGACCGGCGTCAAGTTAGGTCCCAGATCCGCACCGATGATCGTGCCGAGAGCGGCGGCATGGGCGCTGGCGGCGCTCAGCCCGGCACTGTGGACGGCATCGGCGAAGACGAAAGCGGCAGGCAGGTTGTTGACCAGATTCGCTCCGACGGCCGCGGCGAAGGCGGTCACGACCATGACCGCGGCCGGTGAGTCGCGAACCTGTCCCAGGACGATCTGCGCCAGCCACGCGGTTATGCCGGCAGACGACAGGCCGTCCACGAGGACGCCCATCGAGGCCACGAAGACCAGCAACGACCAGCCGACGCCTTCGAGCGGCCGATCGGGACGGTGGCTCGTCCACTCGACGCCGAGCAGGACCAGCCAAACGGCCGCCATCGTCGGCCCGAGAGGCAGGTCCAGCGCCGAAGCGACGGCGAAGGCGCCGACCGCCACCCCGAAGGCGACCAGAAGCCGCCGCGGAACGCCGGTCCACGAGGCCCACGATTCCGTGGTGGGCACGATTGGCGCGCGGGCCGGGAGCTGGCGGCGGTAGATGACGAGCAGGCAGCCGAACAATGCGACCACAGACGCGATGGCGGCCGGCACCAGAATGGGAACGAGGCTGGCCGAGCTGACCCCGAGGCGATCGCTGACGATCACGTTTACAGGGTTGCTCACCGGGAACGCGATAGACGCGGCGTCGGCCACGAAGGTGCAGGCGAGCACATACGGAAGTGGCGACAGGCCGAACCTGGACACGAGCACGTAGACGACCGGCGTCAACACGAGCGCCGCGGCATCGTTGGACAGGAGGGCCGCGACGATCGCGCCCGAGGCCACGACCGCCATGAGCAGGCGCCGCGGACTACCGGCCGCCAGCCGCGCGGAAGTGCCCGCCAGCGCCTCGAAGAGGCCGCTCCGCTGCGCCACGGCCGCCGCCCCGGTCAGGCCCAGGAAGAACAACAGGACGTTCCAATGGCCGGCGACATCCGACACGGCGGCACTCGGCGACACGAGCCCAGCCAGGACCATCGCGCCCGCGCCCAACAAGGCGGCGCTGGCCTCGATCAGACGCCACGGTCGAACGATGACCAGGCCAATCGTCACCAGGAATATGGCGGCGGCCAGAGGCGCTGCTGACGTCAGAGGCGACTGTGCAATCAAGGGCACAATGTTCGCACGGCTTCTCGCACGGTGCTTCCCGAACTGCTCCCGAGTCGAGCGGGGCCGGGCGTGACTCGCAGCCATGCGAACGGGCATTCGCATACATGACGGACCGTCATGACGACCTGTCGATCGACCGGCAGACTGCCTGAGCGACAGGCGCCGGTCGGCAGTGTTCGGCTGCCGTGGCACGAACCACTCAGGATCCCTGCCAGTCGCGACGCGAGGAGGAAACGATGCTCGACCGGAACACCGTTCGGTCAGTCGATCGGGCCGCGTCGCTGCTGATCGCTCTCGGCGAGATGCAGGGAGAGGCAGGGGTCATCGAGCTCGCGCGCCGGCTCGGGCTCCATAAGTCGACGGCGTCGCGGTTGCTCTCCACTCTCCAGAAGAGCGGACTGGTCGAGCAGAGCGACGGCTCGGGCAAGTACAGGCTCGGACTGGCAGTCGTTCGGCTGGGACGTCATGCCGAGAGGTCGCTCGACCTTCGGGCCATCGCAATCTCGGAGCTGGAATCGCTGGCCCGGACCGTCCACGAGACAACCACGCTCGATATCCTGGAGGGCGACTGCGTCCTCACGATCGCCTACTCGGATGCGTCCGGTACACGTCGCGATCGAACGGGCCGCAACGCCCCGTTGCACGCGACCGCGCCCGGCAAGGTCCTCCTGGCCAATCAACCCGAGCGCGAGGTCATCCGACTCTCGAAGGTCATGTTCACACCCTACACCTCGCATACCATCGTTCGGGTCGATCTGCTCCTCGAGGAGCTCGCCCGCGTCCGCAAGCGCGGCTTCTCGACGGCCTTCGGCGAGCACGAGCCATCCGTGAACGCCATCGCCGTGCCCGTGTTCGATCAGCGCGCCTCGGTCGTGGCCGCGCTCGAGGTCCGTGGCCTGGGTAACAGAATCACCCCGGGTCGAGTCCCCGAGCTCGTGGACCGCGCCCGCGCGGCGGCAGCCGTCATCAGCGATCGAATCGGCGGCGCAGCGGTATCCCTCGCTTCGGTGCCCGCGGGAGCGCAGAGAGCGGCAGACGCCAACGTAGCGCTAGGAGTTNNTACGGGGATGGAGGCTCGCGATGCCACAGCCAACTCTTGCGATCGTCATCGGTAGCACGCGCCCGGGACGCATCGGCCCCAAGTTCGCGGAGTGGTTCCGGGGCCGCGCGGCGGCTCATTCCGGCTTCGCCATCGAGCTGATCGACCTGGCGCGGGTGAACCTGCCTCTGCTCGATGAACCGAATCACCCTCGACTCCACCAATACGTGCACCAGCACACTATCGACTGGAGCCGCAAGATCGAGCGTGTCGACGCGTTCGTTTTCGTGACGCCCGAGTACAACTTCGGCTACAGCGCGGCACTCAAGAACGCCATCGACTATTTGTCCGAGGAGTGGGCGAACAAGGCCGTCGGCTTCGTGAGCTACGGCGGCGTGGCGGCGGGCACGCGCGCCGTCCAGCAGCTCAAGCAGGTTGTCACGGCTCTCAAGATGGTCCCGGTCGTCGAATCGGTGAACATCCCCTTCTTCAGCCAGTTCATCGACGAGTCCGGCCAGGTCCGTCCCAACGATGCCATGGCCCGCGCGGCCGACGCGATGCTCGACGAGCTGCTCCGGGTTACGACGCTGCTGAGGCCGCATACGGCCGAGGTCGTCCCGGAAGCGGCGGGTGCAGTCGCCGGACCGATGGCCGTGGACGCTTGAGCCGGCCCGCCAGCGGCCGCACCAAGACGGCGCGACGCCACTGAGTGTTCCCGGGCGGCGGGCGCGTCGGGGTCGCGAGCCCGCCCTGAAACTGCCCGATTCCGCTTCACGGCCAGGCGCTGATGGGAACGCCGGACTGCTGCCCGGGCGCCGGCTCAGATGACGAGCTGTCATGACGACGCGGCTCTCGGACTGCAGACTGCTGGAGCGAATGGCATGTCGCGAGTCTCTGCATCGGTCACCCGAGCCGCCGAGAGGTTCGCACTTCGACAGCCGAGAATCGGCAGGCCGGCGCAACACCAGGATGGAGAGACTCCGTGACAGATGGCGTGGATCTTGTCGTCATCGGCTACCCCGATGAGGCCACCGCGGAGAAGGCCTACGAGGTCGTGGTCCAGCTCCAGCACGACCTGATCATGCAGGTTGCCGGAGCCGCCGTCGTGGCCAAGGACGCCGACGGCAAGGCCAAGATGGTCACCAAGACCGGGGCCACCACTTCGGGCGCCATGATGGGAGGCTTCTTCGGTCTGCTCTTCGGCCTGCTCTTCCTGATCCCCGTGGGTGGCCTGATCCTCGGCGGCATCATGGGCGCCGTCATGGGCACCCTGACCGGCTGGGGCATCAAGGACGACTTCCGCCAGCGATCCCAGGACGTCCTCAAGCCCGGCACCGCTGCCCTCGTCCTCTTCGTCAAGAAGTGGACCGAAGACAAGGCCCTCGCCGCCCTGGCCCCGCTGGGTGGCCAGGTCCTCAAGACTTCCCTCTCCGATGAGGCCACCAAGGAGATCAACGCCGCCCTCGAGGCCGACTGAGGCCGCCGACCGCTGGGCGTTCTGTATACGACGGGGTTGAAGGAGTTCCAGATGCGCGTTCTCCTGGGGGTCGACGGCTCCACGTCATCCGACCGCGCGGCGGCTCTGGTGGCGAATCTGGCCTGGCCTATCGGCAGCACGATTGAGGTCCTGACCGCCTATCCCGGATCCGCGGCCCTCTTCGAGATGCCGGGCATGGTCATGGCGGCCGACGTGATCCAGGAGACCGAGAACGCGATGGAGGCCGAAGCGCGGCGGATGGTCATCCAGGTCGCCCGGCGATTCGCGACGCCTGACCTCACGGTCGAGACGCAAGTCCTGCGCGAGCGAGCCGCGACCGCTCTTCTCGATCAAGCGTCAGCGTTTCACGCCGATCTCATCGTTCTGGGCAACCGCGGCCGCGGACCGTTCGAGTCGGCCGTCCTGGGTTCTGTCTCCGCCGAGATCGTCGACCACAGCCTCATACCGGTTCTCGTCGCCCGGCGAGATCGCATCGCCCGCATCCTGCTCGGCGAGGACGGCTCTCCCAGTGCCGCAGCGGCCGCGGACACCATTCGTCGCTGGTCGGTTCTCCACGGGGCGTGCGTCCGGGTCCTCAGCATCGCCGACATCGACCCACAGTGGAATCCCTGGCTGCGCGGCGACGCTCTCCGGGAAGCGCACGCGACCAGTGCCGCCAAACTGCATGAGCAGCACGAAGCCCTCGCCGGGGAGACTGCGGCCCGATTGCACAAAGCCGGCCTCCAGACCGAGAGCGGCGTGGAAGACGGCAGCCCCGCACACCGGCTCGTCGAAGCGGCCGTGAACTGGGACGCAGACCTCATCGTCGTTGGCTCGCACGGCCGGAGCGGCCTTGGGCCGTTGCTCGTTGGAAGCGTGGCTCGCGCCGTCTTGTATCACGCGCCGTGTTCGGTCCTCATCGTGCCCGAACCCAACGCGCCAGTGTCGGCACCGGCCAAGGGGCATTGAGCCGGGCCGGGACCGATTGAGCCTGACCGTTGGTCGTCCGGCCGCGCGAGGGTGCCACGGGCACGTCGCCGGGCTCTCGAAAGCAGCTGACCCTATCGGCACACGGCAGAAGTAGAATCCGATAGCGCACCCGCCGGTGCGGTGCGCTACGAGGATGGACCGTGACTGATAGCCGCGCGAGCGCTCCCCAATTCGAGGCCCACCGCGCCCTGGTGCTCCACGATAAGCAACTGATCGTGGACCTCATCGAGCTGACACTCAATCACGGTCTCTTTGTCGTTCGGGCTGCGCACAGCCTGGCCGAGGCAGAGGTGATTCTGGCCGAGTGGCAGCCCCACATGACCGTGGTCGACATGGACCACGACGACAGCACCGCCCTGCTCGCGCGCCTCGGCGCCTCGAACACGCTGCGGCGAAGCGTCACGCCGGTCCTGGGTCTCACCCGCCGCGGCGACCTGGCGACCAAGCTCAAGGCCTTCGATCTCGGCGTCGACGACATCCTGACGGTGCCCTTCTCGCCAGAGGAGCTGCTCGCCCGGTCGATCGTCATCACCCGCCGGGCGACGGGGACCAATCGGCCGATCGTTCCGACGATCAAGCTCGGCGAGATCGAGGTCGACATCCTCAACCGCCAGGTACGCGCCGGTGACTCGGTCGTCCACCTGAGCGGCATCGAGCAGAGCCTGCTGTACCTCCTTGCCAGCCGGAGCGGGCAGGTCGTGACGAGAGAGGAAGTCCTCGACACCATCTGGGGCACCGACTTCGTGGCCGAGAGCAACATCGTGGATCGCCACATCAGGTCGCTGCGCATCAAGCTGCAGAACGGCTATCGGGATCCGCGTTTCATCGCCACCGTCCCGGGCAAGGGCTACCGGTTCATCCCCACGTTCTCGAACCAGGGCTGGGACGGCGGGGCGGACGGGGACGAACGTCTGCGCCGCTGAGCTTCGCCCAGCCAGACGAGACTGCGCTGTCCGGACACGGACGTGACGTGCGCATCGCGACGGACCAGGGTTTGTGCGGCTGCCCGTGGGTCTGGGCCGCGGCAGGCGCTGACTCTGCAGTGTTTCGAGCCGCGACTCCGCTTCGGGGCCGCCACAGGCGCGTAGGGTCGGCTCGGCTCGGCCGAAGGCCGTCCGCGGCCGCGCCGGGCGACCGACACATGACCGAGCGTAATGACTGCTCGGCACTCCGACTGCACACTGCCAGGGGAATCTCATGCGATATCCGGGCTCAACCGTCGCCGAATCGGCGCATCATCAGGCCGGAGCCAGGCGAGCAGCCGGGTGGGCCGGCCAGGAGGTGAACGTGAATGAGCGACGGGCCCGTGAACTCGTGGCCGGCGAGCGATCGCGCGTCGAAGCCGCGCTCGCCGGGCTGAACAGTGAGATCCATGACGAAGGATCGCTCCAGCGCCAGCAGACCGGAGAGTACGAAGACGCCGGCAGCGCTCTCGGCACGGAATCGATCACCGTTGCCCTCGCGGCAGACCTCCGCGAGCAGCTCATCGCCGTCGGGCGCGCCGAGGAGCGCATCGCGCTCGGCACCTACGGCCGATCGGTGGACAGCGGAGCGTCGATCCCGGACGATCGTCTCGAGGCAGAACCCCTGGCCGAGCGCACCGTCGAGGAGCAGCGGCTCTACGAGCAGCGCGGGCCCAAGTAGCAAGTAGGCGCTGGAGCGCCGACCGTGGCCACGACTTCGGGACATGCCGGCCGCGTGGTCGCCGTCCCGCCCGAACTGAACGCGCCCGGGAAGTAACCCATCGCGTAGAAGTCCGGCCACCCGCCCACGAGGAAACTGCCGCTCAGGTCTTGCCACTCCGCCTGGTCCGCCGTGCGGTAGACGCGCTGACCGTCGATCTGGTTGGGAATGCCGTCCCAGCCCAGTGTGACCGGCGCGATGCGGGTACCTCCCGCGCCCGGCCAAAAGCCGAGCCCCGCGCCGAGCAGTCCGACAATCGCGAGCGCTGCGACCGCCGCCGCCGGCACAGCCAGTCTCCGGGGTATCCGGCGGTGTCCGCCGTGGCGCTCAGCCGCATCGGCCACCTGGGCGGGCGGTGGCGCGGACGCAATATCCGGTATCGGAGTCTGGCCGGACTCGGCTGGCTCGTTGCCGCCGAAGGTAGTCGTGAAGTCCCTCCCACATCACTCCTGGCGTCTTCCTCAAAGGGTAGGCACGGTCGAAGCCGACTGGCCAGCGCCGCGCCGTAGATCAGACGGCGCCCCCGTCCCAGCCCTGCGTCAGCAGGACCTCCTCCTCCCCCGACCCGATCACGCCGAGGATCGCCTCGGCTACATACTCCGCCGAGTGCGGCTTGGGCGCCCACGATCCTCCGCCTACACGGCCGCCCGCGGCCAGCGACTGGTGGAACTCCGTGGCGGTCACCGCCGGGTACACGACCGACACCACGATGCCGTCGGGCGCGAGCTCGCGTCTGGCGACCTGCGAGAGCAAGTTGAGCGCCGCCTTCGTGGCCGAGTAGCCGCCCACGCCGGGCAGGACCATGCGAGACGTCATCGAGCTGACGTTGACGATGGCACCGCCGCCCTGCTTGCGCATCGGCGGGATAACCGCCTGCATCGCGAGAAGAGGCGCGTAGAAGTTGAGCTCGGTGATGGCCATCAGGTCTTCGATCCGGACCTGCTCGACCGGCACGTGGAGGCCCTGTCCGGCGTTGTTGACGAGCACATCGACCCGTCCGAAACGATCCAGGGTGGCGTTTACCAGCCGGACGATCTGGGTCGGGTCCCGAAGATCGGTCGGCACCGCGAGCGCGTCCGGCAGATCGCGGGCCAGGGCCTCGATTCGCGCGCTGCGGCGCGCGGCCAGCACCACCCTGGCGCCGCGACCGGCCGCCAATCGAGCAGTGGCGGCACCGATGCCCGACGAGGACCCCGTGACGATGACGACCGCGCCGTCGAGCTCCATCGGCCGATGCCTCCGTGTGCTCAAGAGGTGGGAGTGCCGGCAGCTGCCGACCGTGCGAAGCGGCTGCGGGCCGCCCACTCAAGTCTAGGACCGGGAGGCTCTGGTACCTCAGGCTTCATCGGGCCGGCGCGTTTTCGGTCGCCGCGGGTCCGACGCCGGCGGCTCCCGAGGGAGGGGCGGCGAGTGCGTCTGCCAGCCGGCGCGTGCCGATCGACACGGGTAAGACGGTGAGACAGCCGGACAGCATGATCGCGGCCGCGACGGCCGGTGAGAGCGCGCCGGTTCCCAGGCCGAGCGATGCGGCCGCGGCCGGCAGACCCAGCTGGGCAGCCGCGGCCAGGCCGAATCCGCTCCACGGGGGCGGCGCCACAACACGGCTTGCGGCCAGATGAATCGCCAGACCGCCCGCGGCCATCGCGACGGCAAGCATGATGGCCGACGGGTCGCCGGCGAGCGACCGCAGGTCGAGCTGGGAGCCGAGGAGCACGAAGAAAGCCGGGACGAAGAACCCCTCGGCTATGCCCGAGAGCTGCACCTCGAGGCGGGCCGGTTCGCGGAGCCGGGCGAGGATGAGCCCCGCCCCGAAGCCCGCGAGGAGGGTGGAGCCCCCAGAGCGGGTCGCGATGAGCGAGAGGACGACGAGGATCAGAAGTGTCACCCGCAGCTGAAGGGCCCAGCCTCGTGTCTGCGAGCGGTCCCGCAGGATCATGGCCCGCGGCGAGCGGCTCACCCGCTGGCCGAACCACAGCGCCCCAACCGTACAGGCGACGATCAGCGCGTCGCCGCCAAGCGCCGCCGGCACCTTCTCCGTGCCTATCAGAGTCAGGGGCATCAGGAGAACCGTGATCGCGTCGGCCAGGGGGATCCAGACGAGCAGCAGCCCAACTCCGGGCCCGATCAGGCCACGCTCTTCGAGGATCGGGAAGGCAACGGCGGCCGAGCTTCCGGCGAGAAGGACTGGGAAGAGGAGAGAAGGGGCGCCGGGCTCGATGGCCACCCCTATGGCCAGCCCGACCGGCAACGACAAGAGGGCCACCACGACGGCCGCGATGACACCGCCACGAACCCCTGCCCGGAGGCCTGGCGAGTCAAGATCCACGCGGGAACCGGCAACCATCATGAGCATCGCGAAGCCGAGGCCGTAGAGGAGGGCGTTGGCGGGGGTCGTTGGATCGATCAGGCCGAGGCCTGTACGACCGAACGCAATGCCGGCGATCAACTCCCCGATCACGGCGGGGATGAGGGGCCGTCGCCCGGCCGCCAGGAGCGGCCCGACGAGTCCGGCCACGATGATTACGAGCAGAGAGTCAAACATCGGCGGTCGCGACGTGGGCGGGCATGGGCGCGATGGTCAGGCCAGGATCGACTCCCGTCAAGCCACGGGCGACCGAGCGCTCGGCCGACACTCCGCGCCGGGCCGGCACTCCGCACCCGACGGCCGCCGCTCCTCAGGCGATGGGCGACTTGTCCCAGTCGATGGCGACTTCCTGGTTCCGGTTCGCCATGTTGACAGCGATCGCCAGCTTCACTCCCAGCGCCACAGACGCCAGTTTCGCCAGGGGCACGCGATGGCCGAAGACCGCGGGGAACGGCGCCTCTCCGGCCACCGTGACTTCGACTGTGAAGACCCACACCGGGTCGTTGAGACGTGACGGATCGGCCGCGGGATTGAGGTCTCGAACGGTCTTGCCGAGGGGCATGGCCGTGGTGATGACTGCAGTGCCATGCGTGCCGGTGGCCAGGAGCTGATCGGCGCTGCCCTTGATCGTGTTGACCGCGCCGCTCCGGACGCCGCTCGCCACCGCGGCCACTTCGCCGGCCGCCAGCCGTCCGCTGGCATCGAAGTCCATGTTGAAGCCGCCGGGCGCGACAGGCGCTGCGGGCGCGGCGCCGCCGATGCGGCTGAAGTCGGGCGATGCGTTCATAGGGTTCAGCGGATCGACCATGACGCCCAGGCGCGCGCCGGGCAGAACCATCGGGATGTACAGCCGCGGAATCACCGCCTTGATCGTGACCTGATACGGGGCGCCGGCGCCACCGATGGGAGTGACCTGCAGACCCAGCTGGTAAACGGGCGCCTCGGGCCCAACCGACGGCGACGAGATCGTCGTGCCCGTGTCGGCGATGCTTTCGATCAGGGCGCCGCCGGGCGCGCCGTTCTTAACGGGGCCCGCGATTCCGGTCATCTTGCGCATCAAGAAGTCCACCGGGGATCTCCTACCGGGCACACTCCCGGCCAAACCTACCCGTGCGCCGGCGAGGATGGCGGCACTCACCATACGAGTGGCAGTCGAAGCGTGGGGCGCCACACGCCTTCAGTCCCACTCTGAGATACTCCGGCCGTCGAAGTTCGCCCCGAATTGGGAGTGCATGACGTGGTCATGGATTACGCGAGGCGGCCAGCGCCAGGGCGATCTTGGGCACGTCCGTCCCAGCCCCGGTCGGCCGCCGAAGCCGAAGTTACCCGATGACGCCGGCCAACCGTCCCCGCCGCCTCGCCCACATCGACTACCGCTGGATCGCGCTCTCCAACACGACGCTGGGCGTCTTCATGGCCGGACTCAACGGCAGCGTGGTGCTCATCGCGCTGCCGGCCATCTTCCGGGGCATCGGTGTGGATCCGCTCGCGTCGGGCGAGTCGGACTACCTGCTCTGGATGCTCGTCGGGTACACGCTCGTGACCGCGACGCTGCTCGTCAGCGCGGGACGGATTTCCGACATGTACGGCCGCGTTCGTCTCTACAACGCGGG
>PMIQ01000113.1 GCA_003157175.1 Chloroflexota bacterium | reverse complement strand
GCGGAGATCGTCAAGCACGAGATCCAGGTGATCTGGAGCGACTATTTCAAGCCCGAGCATCTGGAGCGATATCCCGATCTCCACGACCGGACCTGGAAGATCCTCAAGCTCGCGTCGAAGAACAAGCAGAACGTCGACGCAGCCGCTGCGGCCGAGCTCGAAGCCGCGGTCAAGGAATTCGCCGACATCTTCTGGTCGACGAAGAAATAGCCATCGATCGGGCGCTTTCCAAATGAACGTGACGCCGGAGGACAGCCCTTCGGCGTTTCCGTCTGCGGGACCTGCGGAGGTCGGTGAACGCCCGGACGCCACCTCTGGTCGGCCGCCCTGTGCTCCTCGCCGGGCATTGCCCAAGCTCTCCGGGGCTTGGCGGCAAGCCCGCGGCGGAATCTGGCTTGAGCCCGACCTCAGGCGAACCATCCTCTTCGACTGGGACGGGACGATCGTCGACTCGATGCCGGCGATCCTGCAGACGGAAGCGGCGATCTGCCGCCAGCTGGGTCTGCCCTTCGATGAGTCGATCTTCCGACAAACTTTCTCTCCAAACTGGAGACTGATGAACCGCGCACTCGGCATTTCTGAAGACCGAGATGGGGAGGCGCACCAGATCTGGACGGCCACATTCCGCAGCGACCATATGCCGCCGTTTCTCGGGATCGAGGACGCGCTCGCTCGACTGGCCGCGACGGGATACACGCTCGGGCTCGTAACCGGCGGCGATCGAGCCGATATCGAGCCCCAGCTCCCACGGCTTGGCATCGACGAGCTAATGAGGGTGCGCGTCTATGCCGACGACACCGCCGAAGGCAAGCCCGACCCCCGTCCGCTGCAGCTGGCCCTGGAGCTGGCAGGCGTCGCTCAACCGGATGACGCTCTCTACGTCGGGGACGCGCTCGACGACATGCGGATGGCCGCTGCGGCTGGCGTTCGAGGGATCGGGATCGTTTCCATGGTGGCCACGGCCGACGATCTTCTCGGCGCCGGCGCGTCCGAGTCGGCCGGCTCCGTCGTCGAATGGGCCGACCGGTTCCTCGGGGAGTCGACCTCCGTGGAATGACGGGTGGCGAGCGGCTGTTGCGCCCGCGAAGGAAGGCATCCGAACCCGTGGGCTCGCGCTGTCAAGGCGAGCGCCGGCGGCTGACGCAGGTCAGAGCCGGGAACAGATGGCTCGGCCGGGTCGACGGCCGCCTGCCGACCCCGGGGCATCCACTCCGCAAGAACCTCCTGACGGGCCTCTTGCGGTGGTGTCGCTTGTGTCAGAGGCTACTGTTTCGAGTCTTCTGGCGGTCGGTCTAGATGATCGGCCAGCAGCGGCGAAGTGAAGCGGACGAAGTAGCCGTCCGGGTCGGCGATACGAAAGTCACGGGCGTGCCACGGCCGATCCTGCAGCGGTTTCACTATCTGGATCCCGCCGGCTTTGGCGTCGGCATAAGCAGCATCGACGTCCAAGACCTCGAACACGACCTCGACCCCCGTGCCTCGCGGCCGTTGTCCGATGTGTTCCGTGAAGTAGTGCGGCCCGGCGGCCACGTGGGCATCGTCGTGGAGCACCAGCAGCGAGTCGTCACGCGCCATCTGAACCCACTCGCCTCGATGCTCGCGCACGTGCAACCCGAGAGCCTCGTAGTAGCGGATGCTGCGCGCCATGTCTGAAACGAAGAACTCGATCAGCGTCATCACTCAGCCTCATTGCGGCGCGGCAACGGTTCATCCGGGAACTCCCAACCGGCCGGGTGCGCATCTGCCCTGAATGCTAGGGCCTGGCCCCGGTACCTGCTACCGAAGGCGGCCACCTACCACTGGCCGGGAACGACGAGTGTCCCGATTCGCTGATCGCTTGGGGCTTGCCAACGGCTTTGGCGAGGGATCTGGCCGGCAGTCTTGACCCAGCCGAAGGGCGTTGAGCCCTCGTTCCACTGAGCGTAGGCGGCCCGGGCTATTGGCTGATGGAACCGAATGCCGACCTAGGTCTCGATCTTGTTCATCCAGGATGCCAAGGTAGGGGGGTGCTATACTCTGCTGGGAAACGCACAGACTTGCTGCAATTAGTTGCGAAACTGGATCTCATCGCCAGGTCGCTTAGGTGTTCTAGCCTGAGACGACGTCCGACGCTGAAGGAGGATCAAGATGTCAGACGCGCCCCCCCAGCAGGGACGGGATGCGGCTAGTGTGCCCAAAGAGATGCGGGTGGGCACTATGGCTGCGGCTCATCAGATTGAGTTCCGGACAGTCCCGACGCCCGAGCCGGCTTCGGGTGATGTACTTGTGCGAATCCGTGCCGTCGCCATCTGTACGTGGGAACAGCGGACCTACAGCGGCCAGCAGCCGAACACCTTCCCCTTCATCGGCGGCCATGAGATCGCCGGCGAGATAGCCGCTATCGGGCCGAATTGCGCGCCCGGCCTCGAAATTGGGGACTTAGTTGCGGTCGGGTCGGCATCGTGTGGCCGTTGTCACTGGTGCATGACCGGTCAGGACCGCGCCTGTGCGCGTCACTACGCCGGTGCGCCTCGCTACGGCGATGCGTGGGGTCCCGGTGGCTTCGCCGACTTCAAGACCCACCCGGCGGATGGCGTCTACAAGGTCGGCGACGCGCCGATTGACGTGGCGTCGCTAACCGAGCCGCTGAGCTGTGCAGTTCACGCATCCCGGATCCTGAACCCGTATGTCAGCGAGGACGTCGTGGTGCTGGGCGCCGGCGTGATGGGCCTCATGAACGTTGTTGCCTTGAAGCGGCGCGGCGCCCGGGTGATCGTCAGCGAGATCGACGCGGGCCGGTTGGCGAAGGCCAAGGCTATGGGCGCAGACGAGCTCATTGATGCATCGAAGGAAGACCCCATCGCACGCGTTAAGGATCTCACCGAGGGCCGCGGTACCGAGGCTGTCATTTGCGCCTTCGGAGGCGGCAGTGCAAACGAGCAGGCCCTCGCGATGCTTTCGGAGAAGGGCCGAATGGTGCTGTTCGCGGGCGCATACCCCGAGGCACCCCTGACGCTGGCACCTAACAAGATGCACGACCACGAGCGCCAGGTGATCGGTGTCGTCTCCGGCGACAAGCAGGACTTCTACATCGCTAGCCGCTTGATCCGCTACCACCAGGTCGACCTGTCGCCGCTGATCCAGGCCACCTACCCGCTCACTCAGCTCGGGGAGGCGCTGGACGCGTCCCTGAAGCCAGGGTCTTACAGGATCATCGTCGAACCTTAGTTCTTGACATCGAGCATCTGCCCCTCGAGCGGGCGAATCTTACGGTCAGGAGGACGTTCGTGAAGCGCAAACTGAACCGCTTGCTCAAGCCGGATGGCAAGATCTTGATCTGCGCGATGGACCATACGGCGTTCATGAGCGAACCCGTGCCGGGGCTCGTTGAATACGGCAAGACTGTCCGCCTGGTTGTCGAGGGTGGCGCCGATGCCTTCCTCTCGCCGATCGGATCGGTCGTCAACTTCGCCGACGATTTTGGGCCGGCGGCTGTCGTGGCGAGTGTTATGACCGGCGCCAACTTCATCGATCGCGCAGTCGAGCACGCGCTTTCCATCGGCGCCGACGCGGTCAAGTGCATGGTTTATCCATTCACCGACAACGATCAGTCGATCGATCAGGCCCAGCGTATCGGCGCAGACGCAGCTCGATTCGGCCTGCCGTTCATCGCCGAGCCGATCCCGGGCGGCTTCGCCGCTAAGGACAAGCACACTCCAGACATGATCGCGGCCGGGGCTCGTCTTGCTGCCGAGGCCGGGGCCGATATCGTCAAGACCTTCTACACCGGCAGCCCCGACACAATGAAGCGCGTCCTGGACTACGCTTCGGTACCGGTCGTCGTTCTCGGCGGAGCGGTCAAAGGCTCAACTCGGGATCTCTTCCAGGAGGTCTACGACGCTGTCATAGTCGCTGGTTGCGCCGGCGTAGCAATCGGGAACAACATCTGGCGGGCCTCCGACCCGAAGGCCATCACGCGCGGACTTGCCGCGATAATCCACGGTGGCGCGTCGGTCGACGAGGCTCTCAAGATCGCGGGCGTGCCGCCGACCAGCTAGCACCTGTTTCCGTTCGTCGCAAGGCGTCGCCGGCGGTTACTGGGCCAGCGACGCCTTGCTCCTTTACGCGTCGATCTTCGGACGACGCATGGAGTCGGAGTGCCATGGATGCCCCCGCCGTATCCACCGAGGATCCCCGCTGGTCGGCCATCGACACCGAGCCATATGGGCTCCTGATCGGCGGAAGAATTACTCCATCCGCCGCAGGAGCGACGTTCCCGGCGGTCAGCCCGCGTGACGATCGAGTCGTCGCCCAGATCGCTGAGGCTGGCGCCGCTGACGTCGATGCTGCCGTGAGCGCCGCCCGCGCGGCGGTCGACGAGGGACCTTGGGGAAAGGCGAAGCCCAAAGACCGTGCTGGGGCATTGAACCGGATCGCCCGTCTCATCGAAGTACACGCCGACGAACTCGCATTTCTGGAAGCCATCGATGCTGGCAAGCCTGTCTCGGCAGTGCACCATAGCGACATTACCATGAGTCTCGACGCGCTTGAGTTCTTTGCCGGCCGGGCGATTGCGCTGCGGGGCAGCGCCGCCGTCATGCCCGACAATGCCGTCATTCACCACCAAATCGTCGAGCCGCTCGGTGTCGTGGCCGAGATCCTTCCGTGGAACGGACCGCTCTGGACCGGTGTCCAGCGCATGGCCGCCATCCTTGCGGCCGGCAACGCTGCCATCATGAAACCGGCGCAGCTAGCCTCTCTCTCATTCGCGCGGCTCGCGCAGATCCTCCTCGAAGCGGATCTCCCGCCAGGCGCGGTCGGCGTGCTGACGGGCCCTGGTTCGACCGTGGGCGAAGCGCTGGTCGAGGATCCTCGCGTCGATCTGATTTCCCTCACGGGCGGCATCGAATCGGGTGCGCGGGTCCTGGCCCATGCCGCAAGCAGCGTCAAGCGTGTGTCGCTCGAGCTTGGTGGCAAGAACCCGAACATCATCTTCGCGGACGCCGACTTCGATCTCACTGCGATGTGGACGACGATCGGTGCGTTCTCCAACACCGGCCAGGTCTGCGTCTGCGGGTCTCGCGCTCTGGTGGAGCGCCCCATCTACGAGCGGATGGTCGAGGAGCTCGCCCGACGTGCGGAGGCCATGGTCGTCGGCGACCCTCTGGATCCGAAGACCGAGCTTGGACCAGTCATCGGCCGCGGCCACGCGGCCAAGGTCTGGGACTACATTGAAATCGGCAAGAAGGAGAGCAGGTTGGTCACGGGCGGCGTGCCCTATACGGACGCCGTTCGGTCGAAGGGTTGCTACATTCCACCGACCATTTTCGCGGACGCTGCTCCGACCTGTCGGATTGCCCGGGAGGAGATCTTCGGGCCTGTCCTCACGGTGATCCCGTTCGACACGCTTGACGAGGCGATCCGGATCTCGAACGACACGAGCTACGGGCTCTCATCTGGCGTCTTCACATGCGATCTCGACAAGGCCTGGACCGTGAGTCGGAGACTTAAGGCAGGTCAGGTTTACGTCAACACGTGGTTCGGGCCGGTCCTGGAGGAACCTGCCCAGGGCTACAAGCAGTCGGGATATGGTGGCGTTGGGATCGAGAAGTACATGCAGGCCAAGAACGTCTTCTTCCGCGTGGGCTCTTAGGCGCCCGCCAATGTCTCGGCTCCCGACGTAACTGGCCCTGGCCCACGCATTGGCCGTCCTCAGTCGATGCTGGACTGAACCGATCGGGAACTTGCGCGAGGTAACACCAGGGCACGAACGGAGGAGCAAGGTACCCGGCGATGCAGACTATCGAACTCGAGATGCGGAACCCATCCGGTTTGCACGCGCGGCCAGCCGCGCTGTTCGTCAAGACGGCGGCCGGATTCCGGTCTCGGATCACGGTACAGAACGTGACCCGCAGCACTGCCCCGGGTGACGCGAAGAGCATCCTAACCGTGCTAGCTGCTGGAGTCGCAAAGGGCCACTTCATCCGGCTTTGGATCGACGGTGAGGACGAGGAGGCGGCTGCCCAAGCGCTGAGTGAGCTGGTCGTAAGCGGCTTCGGGGAGGCGGTCGAGTGATACACGACGCCAGTGTCCGCCTGCATGGCATCGCCGCCTCGCCCGGCGTAGCCATCGGCCCGATCTGGCGCTACCGGCCGCCGCAGATGGAAACGGCCTCGGGGGCGGCTGGGTCGACAGCCTTGCCCGGACAATCAGCTGCCGCAGCACTCGATGCCGTGCCACGACTCCGGTCGGCTAGCGAAGAGTCTGCCCGACAGCTGGGGGCGCTGGCGGCCCGTATCCGAGAGCTCGGCCGGACGAATGAGGCCGAGATCTTCGAGGCGCAAGCGCTCATCGCCACTGACGCCGCCCTGATCGACGAGGCCGTTCGGCGCATCAGAGCGGGCGAGGGACCGGTCGCGGCAGTCCAGGCCGCAGCCGAGGCTACGGCGACGGTCCTGGCCGCCCTCGACGACGAGCTCATCGCGGCTCGGGCGGCGGACGTGCGCGA
>PMIQ01000246.1 GCA_003157175.1 Chloroflexota bacterium | reverse complement strand
TCAGCTCGCGCAGGTAGGCCTGGCCGACCGAGATCATGCCGCCGGTACCGCAGGCGGGATCGAGCATGGTTCGAACGGTGCCGGGCGTTTGCAGGACGTCGTCGTCCTCGATGAAGAGGAGATCGACCATCAGGCGGATGACTTCGCGCGGCGTGAAGTGCTCGCCGGCAGTCTCGTTGGACAGCTCGGAGAACTTGCGGAGCAGCTCCTCGTAGAGATACCCCATCTCGACGTTGCTGACCTTGTCGGGGTGGAGGTCGACCTCGGTCACCTTCGAGAGGACGAGGTACAGGAGCTTGGCGCGGTCGAGGCGGCCGATCTGGGCGTCGAAGTCGAACTTCTCGATGACGTCGCGGGTGTCGGCGTCGAAGGCGGCGATCCAGGCGCGGAGGTTGCCGGCGACCTGCCCGGGGTCGGCGAGGACGGCCCGCAGGTTCAGGCGCGAGGTGTTGTAGGCCTCGACGCCGGTAACGGTCTTGAGGACGGGGCCGACGGTCTGGACGGTCAGGGTCTTGGCGCGGGCGAGGACCTGGGCCTTGGTGGGCTCCAGGACGCAGTCGAGCCGGCGGAGCAGGACGAGTGGCAGGATGACGCGGCCGTACTCGGACCGCTTGTAGTCGCCGCGCAGCAGATCGGCGATGGCCCAGATCAGGCCGGCGTGGTTGGTGGGCGCGGCGTGGGTGGTGGCGGCGCTGCCCTCGGTCACGCCAAATCCCCCGTGCTGATGTTCCGCGGTCGCGGCTTCATGGCACCAACTGTAACGACTGAACCCACCGCGGAAACGGCGATCCGGCCGTGCCCAAGCCGAACTCGCTCGCGCAATTGGGCCCCATTCCGAAGTAAGCGGCAGATGAGAGGCGATCGATAGTCTCGGGCGCGTGGTTGAGTACACGTGGGATTCCGACAAGGAGATGGAGAATGTCCGGAAACGCGGCATTTGGTTCGACGAGGCCCGGACGGTGCTTCGCGGGCACCTCAGGTTCACCTGGTTCGACGAACTCCACTCGGCTGAGGAGCCGCGGTTCAAGACGATCGGCTACTCGGATCTCGGCAGGATCCTGGTGGTGGTAACCTCCGAGGACGGGGTGCGACCCCGGATCATTTCCGCATGGCGCGCCTCGAAGCGCGAACGTGATGCATACCAACGACGACGGTAACCCCGACTTCGCCGACATTCTCGAATCCGGGAAGGTGGAGATCGGGCGGTATGCCCGGATGGAAGCTGAAGGCTTCGGCATCGTCATCGACGGAGCGGTCGGATACTCGCTCAGGTTGATCCCCTCCAACAAGATCCTCGGCCGTTTCGGGTCCACGCGCGAAGCCTGGCCGGCGGTCCTTGCCGCGGTCGAGCGCGGGATGCCTGCGAAGTGCCTCATCCTTGACTGGCACTGGGCGAATGGCAGGCGCGGTCGAGTCAGTTCCGGTCGCCTGCTTGTCTCTACCGCTCGGTCCGGACTCGGGCTCGATGTCGCCCAGCACCGTATGCGCATGGCCGGCTGAGGGCAGGCACGTCGGGGAGTCTCTGACTGCAGCAACGACTTGGCTC
This sequence comes from Chloroflexota bacterium, assembly GCA_003157175.1. Classification (GTDB taxonomy): domain Bacteria; phylum Chloroflexota; class Limnocylindria; order Limnocylindrales; family CSP1-4; genus Fen-1039. Next base: position 16,610 of record PMIQ01000246.1, on the reverse strand, counting down.
GAGGACGCAATCGAGGCGCCGGAGCAGGACGAGCGGCAGGATGACTCGGCCGTACTCGGACCGCTTGTAGTCGCCGCGCAGCAGATCGGCGATGGCCCAGATCAGGCCGGCGTGGTTGTTGGGCGCTGAGTGGTTTGTGGCGGCGCTGGCCTCGGCCAAGGGGGTCCCCCGGGATGCGTGACGGTGTTGGCCTACTCTATCAGGGCGCTATGACAGGCCGGCCAAGATCTCCGACGGCCTACGGCCAAGACCGGCTTGGAGCAGCGCGCGATCTAGCGTGGCCAGTTCAGCGTGCCGCGCTTTCGCGGCGGCGGCATAAGCCGCGTCGTACATCGTCAGGCGATGACCCTCGGCCAGGAGTGCCGCGTGGGAGAGTTCCGCCGGCGTCAGCGCGAGACGCGGGCAGATGACATCCAGCGCGTCCAGCACAGCCGACACCTTGTCCGCCCCAACGCCTATGCCGCGCAGAAGTGCGTTCCCTACCTCATACGCGGTCAGGTCGAGCACGGACAAGGCCATCGCGTGAGACCGATGCAGGTCCAGAAGCGCCCGAGACGCTTCGACCTCCTCCTCGCCTTCACTGTGGAACCACTTGAGGACGACGCTTGCGTCGCACAGAATGTCAGCGGCGGGTGGCATCGCGCGAATCTCTATCTCGCCGGATCAGCCCCGCAGACTCAAACCGTCCCGCGGACGCCAGCGCCTCTCGCGCCTGGTTCACGGCTGCATCCATCGAATCGGCCGCGGGCCAGCCAAGCTCATGTTGGGCAGACTCTTCGATGAAGCGGCTTCGAGTGATCTTTCGGGCCTTTACCGCGCGATCTATCCGGTCGAGCAGTTCATCGGGGATGGTGATCAGTACCTTGCTCATGGTACGCAGGATATCCACTAGATATCCGTTGCGCAAGGGCACGGGCCGTCGAAGATGACACCCGGCTCCTGACGCGGCTCCCCGCATGGCTACGGAGTTCAAGGAGCCTCGACCGTCGCCTGAGGTACCAGCGACGCATCTCCTGCGCTAAGTCGACGATGCCGCCGCCTAATACCTGGTGCGGCGCGTCTCTTCCTTCTTCGGTGGGCGGGGTTCGTTGCCCGGCCGCGGCGGATTCGGAGCGGTCCCGGGGGCCATGTCCGGCTGCGGGGGCCGTGGCCCACGAGCCCGGGCCGCTTCCACCTCTCGCGCAAAGGCTGCCGCGCGGTCAGGCGGAACGGCGTGCTCCCACTCGGCAGTGATCTGCTTCACGCGCGCGTTTCCTGCCGCTCGCTGCTCGCGTTCGTATCTCGACCTCTTCGTCATTTGGTCCTCGCCTCGGATACCCGGCATCTCCGCCGACTGGGACAACCATATTGCCCTAATCGACGACGCCTGTCCCGCAGATCGCTCCAATGCGCCGGCCAGCGGCGCCCGTGGTCGCCGCCCGGCAGTCGGCCGCGACCCACCTGAGGCCGGCGCGGCTCACACGGCGATGACGACCTTGCCGCGGGCATGGCGCGTTTCCAGATACCGAATGGCCGCGGCGGCCTCGGCGAGCGGATACGTTCTGAAGATGACCGGCGCGATAAGGTGCCCGGCGAGGAGCGGCGGAATGGTGGGTGCGCGCCGTGTCACGTCGCTTGGTGTGCGCCCCGCGCTGCACCTGGCGGTTCCGGGATGGGTGGTGCCACTCCCCTACCCCGCCGGCGAAGCAACGGCCCAACGCGGCACGTCTAGCCCATAATCGAAACTGAGACGTCGGCGAATGTCGGCGGGGGTACGTGGCGAGATGTCGAGTCGTCTGGCGAAGCGAGCCTTCGTGGGTATGGTCGTGGTCATCGGGGCCGCGAGCGTCCTGTTCCTCGACCCAGGGTCGCTCGCTGAGGCGAACCTCCCCTCCGATCTGACCGCGCTTGCTGGGGCTACACAGGGGGCCGATCCCACGGCCTCAGCGCCCCTCCCGACGGACACGCCCCAGCCTCTGCCGACGAGCTCTCCGTCTCCGTTGCCCGCAGCCTCTTCTACACCGACTCCGGCCCCGACTCCGGCCCCGACGCCGAAGGTCCTGGCCGAGGTCAATGCGGTTTCATCGGTGGGCACAAGCTTCCCGTCCGACTCGGTGACCGAGCCGACCGTCGCCGTCAGCCCGTTCGACCCAAATCTGGTCGCCCTCGTCTATCAGCGCCTGACGGGGAGCTCTACCTGCGGCCTCGACACCGGGATACGGATCTCACATGACGGCGGGCGGACCTGGCAGAACGCCCCGGGGCGCCCCTGGAAGGGGACGGGTCGTGGACCCAACTACCACGGGGTGGTCGCCTGGGGTCCCGGGCCGGTCGCGGGCTCGTCCCGGCTGTGGTGGGCGGACACCACCGTGCCCAACTGCAACTACGGCGCGCACTCGGTCAGCGTCTCGTACAGCGACAACTTCGGTAGAACCTGGGCGCCCTTGTATGTGGAGCGGCGCACTCCGGCCTGGATCGGCGGCTACCCGGACATCACCGTCGACACGAACGCGGCCAGTCCCAACTTCGGAACTGTCTACGTGGCCTACAACTGGCTGGCGGATGCCGTGGCGGGGCCGGGCGTGGCCGTGCTGGCGTCGGCCGACGGCGGCCGCAGCTGGCAGATCGCGCAGGTTTCGCGCGTGGGCATGAGTGGTTATCCCGCCGCCTGGCGGATCGACTATCGCGTGCGAACGGCGCCCGACGGATCCGCCTACGTGGCCTTCTACGAAGAGGATATGCACCTCTGGAAAGACCAGCAGCCCTTCGCCTCGGGCGGGCTGGACAACGTGGGCCGGGTCGGATTTGCCGTTGCCCACCTCCATTACGATCGCGTCGCTCGCCGCCTGACCGCGGATCCAGCCGTCTGGGCGATCACGCTGGCCCACAACGTCTACACGGTCGATGGGACGCCGGCGCCGGGCACGACCGACGACCTGAAGGTGGATCCCAAGTGGGAGATGGGCTTCGACATCGACCAGTCGAGCGGACGCGTGCATCTGGCGGTCGCCAACTACGCCGCCGTCACCCCCGCCGGCGATGCGCACGGCGTCATCGACGTGGGCTACAGCGATGATGGCGCCGACTGGCACTGGAACGCCATTTCGGCCTTGCCACTCAACCAGGGGCTGCCGCAGTCGGCCTTCAAGCCGACGCTGGCGGTGCGCGACGGAGTCGTCTTCGTGGGCTTCCACGGGCTCCCGGACATCGTGAAGGGGACCCGTCTCCGGGCCACCGTCGGCACCTATTACGCGGTTTCGTACGACGGCGGCGATGACTTCACGGCGCCGGCTCCGATCACGGCGGCGCGCTGGTTCCCGGCCGGTCTGGCCCTGGATGCCAACGGAGCCGGTCTGCGGGAACGAGCCGATTTCGGTTCCGACGGCATCGTGCGCTACGCCTACGGCGACGGTCGCCTGGCGGCCACGTACCCCGGCCGCTCGGCCGTCTACGTGGCTCTGGTCGACACGGGACTCCGTTCGTAACGTCCAAGCCCCGAACGGCGGTTAGACCTTCTCGAGGACTTCTCCAGGGCGAGGCATCCCCGGCGGACATGCCAGGTGGCGATTGCCCCCCTGTCGCTTGGCCAGGTACATGGCGTAGTCCGCGGCCCTCAGCAACGTGTCCGGGTCCTCGCCGTTCTCCGGGTAGAAGCTGATACCGATACTGATGGTGATCTTCACTCTGTGCCTCTGCAGGGTGAAGTACCTCCCCAGTGCGCGCTGGACTCTCGCGGCGACCGCGTCGGCCTCTATGGCTTTGTCGAGTGTCTCGAGGACGATCACGAACTCGTCGCCTCCGAGTCGGGCGACTGTGTCGCTCTGTCGCACGCTTCTGGTGAGCCTCTGCCCGACGGCGCGCAGAAGAATGTCGCCGGACTCGTGTCCGTGGGCATCGTTGACAGCCTTGAAGCGGTCGATGTCCATGAACAGGACCGCAAAGGTGGTGCTTGAGCGTTTGGCACGGCCCAAGAACTGGCCCAGCCGGTCGACCATCAGGAAGCGATTTGGCAGATCCGTGAGCGTATCGTGCGTGGCGAGGTGCTGGAGGGCCACCTGGTTCTGCCTGATCTCATTGATCTCGCGCGTGATGCCGACCAGTCCGATCACGTTTCCGGACTCGTCATGGACCGGCAGCTTCGTGGCCAGGGTCCAGTTCGTCTTGCCGTTGTCCAGCTGCCGGCTCTCGACCAGGCCGATGATGGGCCGGTCCATCTCCATGATGGTCATGTCGTCGACCCGAGTTCCCTGGCCGAACGCCTCTCCGAACAGATCGATGTCCGTATTGCCTATCAGATCCGCGGGATCCGAGAAACCAAGGCTCGCGGCCATCTTCTGACTCACGCGCACCAGACGGCAGTCACGATCCTTGAAGTAGATGCTGTCTGCCTTGTTCTCCATGAGGGTCCGGAAGAGAAACTGATCGCTCCAGGGATTGAGCTTCGGAGGAGTCGAATCTGCCATGCTCATCATCCGTGGCGTGCGTCACGTCCGACGACGCTCGGCCTAGCCGCCGGCTGTTCGTCGGGCGGTTCCACCGCCCAAACGATGCTACCGCACGGGCGTTCGCGCGACGATGGTCCTTTCTGCTCGAATGGCACCCGACACGACGGTCGACCCGCAAGCCCGCTCGCCCGGCAGCTTGAGATCGAGCGCGCGCCGATCAGTCGCCCAGGCAGGTGCCAACGTGCCGCGCGGCCAGCACCCACGAGTGATCGGGCGGGACCGGCTTGCGCTTGCCGGCCACCTGTTCGAGCGGAACCGGCTCCGTGCCGTCACCCCGCGCCGCAACCATCACCCCGAACACGCCCTCGGCGATGAGGTCCGCCCCGGCGCTTCCCAGGCGCGTCGCCAGGAGGCGGTCGGCCGCCGACGGCGTACCGCCGCGTTGGACGTAGCCCAGGATCGTGATCCGCGATTCGAGCCCGGTGAGCGCCTCGAGCTGCCCGGCCAGCCGAAGGGTGTTGCCGGCGTGGGCGGCCTCCACGGCCGCCAGGTCCGCGACCGCGGCCAGTATCTCCTCGGGAGTCGATGCCGCGCGCTTTCGGGCCTCCGCCGCCCGGAAGGCCTCCGCATCTCCGGGCGTCCTCGCACCCTCCGCGACGGCGACGATGCTGAAGTTGGAACCACTGCGGACGCGCCGCCGGATCGCGTTGGCGATCGAGTCCACGGCGTAGGGGATCTCCGGGATCAGAATCACATCGGCCCCGCCGGCGATCCCGGCTCCCAGGGTCAGCCAGCCGGCCCGATGGCCCATGATCTCGACGACGATGATCCGGTGGTGGCTGTGCGCGGTGCTGTGCAGCCGATCGATGGCGTCCGTGGCGACGTCCAGGGCGGTGGCGAACCCAAACGTCGAGTCGGTCAGCACGACATCGTTGTCGATGGTCTTGGGAAGTGTGATCACGTTGAGGCCTGCGCGGACGAGCCGGAGGGCGTTCTTCGCGGTGCCACCACCGCCAAGACAGACCAGGGCATCGAGACGGTGCTTCTCGTAGGTGCTGACGACGGCGCCGGTCATGTCCAGGACCTCGCCGCCGACGAGCATCCGGTGGGGCTTGTCACGGCTCGTCCCGAGGATCGTCCCGCCCACGGTGAGGATCCCGGACAGGCGGCGATCGAGCCGCACGGAGCGGTCTTCGGCAAGGCCTCGGAACCCGTCTCGGAAGCCGATGACCTCCATGCCGTGGTGACCGATGGCCGCCTTGCCGATCCCTCGGATCGCGGCATTCAGCCCGGGGCTGTCGCCTCCGGCGGTCAGGATGCCGATGCGCCTTGCGCGGGCCATGTTTCCGCTCCGCTCTTGGGGTCGCCAATGGTCGGATCATCGGTTGGGGACGCGGTTCGCTTCCCCAACGAGGATACGTCGGCTACGCGGATCGGTCGATGGCATTCAGAAGTGGCCGGCTCCGGGACCTGGGTCCGGCGGCCCGACTCCCCTACTTCACCTCGGCCGTCAGGTCGCCCGGGAGCAGGTCCATCAGCAACGCGTCGTGCCACTTACCCTCGGCTCCGCGCTCATAGGCGCGCATGATGCCGACCGGCCGGAAGCCGACACGCGCGTACGCCCGAATGGCGCGCTCGTTGGCGATCGCCGGATCGATCGTCAGGCGGTGGTGGCCGCGCACTTCGAACAAGTGGCGCGCCATGGTCCTGATCGCGTCATTTCCGAGGCCCCGGCCCTGGTGCGCCGCGTCGAGGAAGATGTCGATGCCGGCGCGGCGGTAGTCGGGCTCGTTCTGCTCGTCGTACTCTATGGCGCCCACGACGGCGCCCCCGACCACGATCGCATACACGTCCTCGCCTTCCTCGAACAGGCCGTCGACCGCGCCGTCCGCGCCACGGGGCGCCCACCAGCGGGCAACCTCGGGCTCGGCCAGGATCGCGCGCAACGGCGCGCGATCACCCGGACTCAGCGCCCGGAGAAGGACACGGCCCCCGGCGATGGTCGGCGGGGCCGGCGCCCCAGTGGTCGCTTCTATCGCTAATCCTCGACGATCCCCGCCAGCAGGTCCTGCGCCTGGAAGAGATTGATGCCGCTGGCCAGGAGGTCGAGCAGAGCCCGCATCGTGCGCTCTTCCTCGACCTGCTCATCGACAAACCACTGCAGGAACTGGAGGCCGCGATGGTCGCCGGCTTCGACCGCGGCTGTGGCCATCGCGTCGAACTGGCCTGTCACTTTGACTTCGCTCGCGAGGGCCGCCTGAACGGCCTCGGTGGCCGACTTGTAGTGGGTCGTGGCCGCTGGGAGCCCGGGCAGATCGAAGTCGACCTCGTTGTCGACCAGGAAAGCGATGATCTTCTCGGCGTGGCCCGCCTCCTCGACGGACTGATCGCGGAAGAGCTTGGCCCACTTGTGGAGGCTCTGTCGTTCGAAGTAGAGCGAGATGCCGAGGTAGGCCTGATGGGCACCGAGCTCGCTGGCAACCTGGCCAACGAGAAGCTTTCCAAGTCGCTCGCTGATCATTCCGTCCCTCGTCTGCTGGGTCTGTAGGTGGACGCGCATGCCGTCGGCCATGAACTGAGACCTAGACGGCTGGATGGGTCTCCGCAATTGCCGACGGTGGGTTCGGATCGCCCGACATGAACCATCGTCTGAACCAGGCCGGGACGCGAGCGCCGAGCACNNGACAGCGTAGGTGACGTGCTCTTCGACGATGCCGTCCGTAAAGCTCCAGCCGGCGAGGAAGAAGAACGCCATCATGAAGGCACCCATCACGCCAGCGAAACGCGTCACGACGCCAAGGAGCAGCGCGATGCCGACGCACATCTCGCCTGCCACCACCAGGTTGTTGACGATCGTCATGGCGGTGGCGTTGCCGGCCAGCGAGACCCAGAAGTCGTGCGTCGGGTTGTAAATCTTCGTCGGGTCCGCGGTGCCGGTCACGAACGGCCAGCCCAGAGAACCGTTCGTCGCGAACTTCAAGAACCCCTGCGCGGACCAGGATCCGGGAGCGCCTTCGTTGAACACCTTCGACAGCCCGGCCCACACGAAGATGACGCCGACAACGACACGTAGCAGCGCCACGCCATAGCGGCTGGTCCGCGCGTAGATGTACACGACGAGCACCTCCTACCACGACGGAGAATCCGTCCGAGCGGAGTATGCGTTCAGCGGCGCAAAGGCAGACATCGATCCATTGGTCGTCCCTCCTGGCGGTCCGTGGCGGCATCGTCGCGCCTTTCTGGCTCGCCCCTACAATGAATGGCGACCGACCTCAGGCGGCGCCGATCCGGTGGCCTGCCAACATAGTTCGGCCCTACGGGAGAACCGCGTTGGCGCGAACCTATCGGGTGACGCCCATCGTCCGCTTCGTCAACCGCATCGGGCGAGTGTTCAGCTGGCTCGGGATCGTCCCCAGGACCAGCTTCATACTCACGGTCCCGGGCCGGAGGAGCGGCATCCCCCACTCCACCCCGGTTACGCTCGTCGAGGACGGGCCGAAGCGCTGGCTCGTCGCTCCGTATGGTGACGTCGCCTGGGTCCGCAACGCCCGCGCCGCTGGCAAGGTCACGCTCAGCCGGGCACGCCGCTCGCAGACCGTCGAAGTCGCGGAGCTTGGTCCGGCCGATAGCGCTCCGGTGCTCAAGGCCTACCTCGCGAAGGTGGGCATCACCCGCCCCTACTTCGACGTCCGCCCCGACTCCCCTCTGGCGGCGTTCGAGGCGGAGGCCCGGCGCCATCCGGTATTCCTGATTCGTCCGGCGCTCGAGGGCAGCGCACAGGCGTAGGCCCGGTTTCGCCGTCCACCAAGCGGGCGTCGCAGTCCGACGGGCCTGACAGCGGCCTGCCCCGCGTACGATAATCGAGGGAGCCAGTAGCCGACCGCCTCAGGGGAGGCATCAGCTTCGCCGACGGCTTTCTTGAGGGAGTTCCAGTGGGTTTCACGCCTATCGAGCAGGTGGGCAAGGGCGGAATGGGCGTCGTCTGGCGCGCCCGCGACGACGAGACGGGGCAGATCGTCGCCCTGAAGCTGCTTCACGATCTCTACGCGGACGACCCAGAATACCGACTTCGATTCGAGCACGAGCTCGAGATCGCCAAACGCATCAACTCCCCGAACGTCGTCAAGGTCCTGGGCTACGGAGCTCGCGAGGGCGTTCCCTTCATCGCCTTCGAGTTCGTCGAAGGGCCGTCGCTGCGCGAGCGCCTCGCAGAGCACGGGCCCTACAGCTGGCCCGACACGCGGGCGATGCTGCTGCAGCTGGCCGAAGGCCTGGCCGATGCCCACGCCGCCGGGGTGATCCACCGCGACGTGAAGACTTCGAACGTTCTGGTTGCCCCGGGCGGGATCCTCAAGCTGGCCGATTTCGGCATCTCGCGGGCGGCCGATCTGACCCGCGTCACCAGGACCAGCGGCCTGGTCGGAACGCCCGCCTATCTGGCGCCCGAGGGGCCGGTGGACGCCCGCTCGGACCTCTACGCCCTGGGCATAATCGCCTTCGAGTTGCTGACCGGAAGTCCACCGTTCGAGGGCACGACGTACCACGAGGTGCTGGTCGCCCACCTCAGCCAGCCGCCCGATTTCTCGAATTTGCCTCCGGAGGCCCGCCCCATCGTCTCCTGGTTACTGGCCAAGGACCCCAACGCCCGGCCCCAGAGCGCTCGCCAGCTGGTCCGCGTGATCACCGACGCGGAACCGATCCCAGGGACACAACTCACCGTCGCGGGCTCTCCCGACGACTCGAAGCGCAGCCTCTCCGGCCAGCCGTGGGCAATGGCGACGCCATCTCTGGCCGGCTCGTCCGGTGCGCCGACCGCCGCCTCCTCGGGCACGATGCCGGGTGCCGTCCCCGCTCCCGTGCGGGGAACAATGCCCGGTGCAGCGCCTCGACCGGCAGCCAGCCCCGGGTTCAAGCCATCTCCTGCCTTCGCGATTGTCGCGGCCATCGCCATCATCGCGCTCCTGAGCGTCGGCGTCATGGTCGTCGCCGGTCGCCCCGACGGCTCTCCATCGGTCGCCCCGACGCCGTCGGGCGAGGTTACCGCGCGACCGACAGACAGCGGTCAGGCCGCCGTTACGGCGACAGCCACGGCAGCCGCCACGGCGACGCCTTTCACCGGCCCAACCGGGGTGTGGCAGCTTTTCGGATCCTTGCCACGGACGATGTGGGGCGATGGCGCGGCCCAGCTCCCCAACGGCAGCGTCACGGTCTTCGGCATGGTCACGGGCAAGTCTCACACCATGGCGCTCCAGACCAGTCTCGTGGACCCCCAAACCGGAACCGTCAGTGCCGGCTCATCGATGCTCTCGGCGCAGGCAGTCCCTGGTGTTGCGACCCTGAGCGACGGGTCGGTGTTCGCCGCCGGTGGTTGGGGTGGAACGAACGGCTCGTATCCCGTCTCCGCGGCGGAGTTGCTCTCCGGTTCGACCGGTAGCTGGAGCGCGATTTCGCCGATGATCGTACCTCGCTCGCAGGCAACGGTCACGGAACTGACGGACGGTCGAATCCTGGTCGCCGGCGGTTGGACGAAGTACGCCTCGGGAGGCTGGACCGCGACCGCCACGGCAGAGATCTACAACCGCAGCACGGCCACCTGGACGATGGCCCAATCGATGTCGACGCCGCGGGCGCTGGCCACAGCGACGAGGCTTGCGGACGGGCGAGTTCTCGTCGCGGGCGGCAGCTCGGTCTACCTGTCCGGCCGAGCCAGAGTCGGACGGGAGCACGTCGCGAGCTCAGCCGAGCTCTACGACCCGGCATCGGACTCATGGCAATTCGCCGGCAGCATGTCCGTGCCGCGGTCCGCCCAATCGGCCGCGCTCCTGCCGAATGGCAGCGTGCTCGTTGCGGGCGGTTGGAGCAACGGGCTCCAGGACGGCACGGCCTCGGTGGATGTATACGTGCCCGGCGCCGGTTGGACCAATGCCGCCGGCATGCCGGGCGGCCACTGCCAGGCCCGCATGGTGACGCTGCTGGACGGACGGCTGCTCGAGATCGGAGGCAACGACGTCAAGGACGACACGACGATCGCGGTGGAACTGTTCGATCCCGACTCGGGCACATGGCAACGGACCGGCAGTTTGCAGCAGCCCCTGTACTGGCCCGCGGCCGTGGTTCTTCGAGACGGACGCGTGCTGGTGGCCGGCGGAAGCACAGCCACCGCGATCAGCAATCGCCTCGAGATCTACGCGCCGCCTCCGCGGTAGTCAGGCCCTGGGCGGGAGCGTCAGCCCATGCTTGGCGGATAGAGCGTGACGAGGGCGTCGCGGATGATCACCTGCCCGGCCGAAATCGGCGTCTCGCCAACGGCAGGCCGAAACGTCCGTGTTGGTCTCTCATTGAAGGGAGTCGGCAGGCAAAGGCACCTGGCCCCAGTACCCGAGCCTCCAGGCGGCCTCGGCCATGCTCGCCTGGCCGAGCACCGACGGGTGGAAGTAGTCGACGCTGCTGAGGTCGGCCACCGCGAAATCGCTCTCCGCCAGACCCGGGCCGTCGCGCGTGCAGTGGAGCGTGCCCGAGGGCCCGTATGTCGCTTCGATCTCGTCGCAGACGGCAACCAGGCTCTTGTCGTACGAGGCCAGCGTCGCGCTCGCCTGCGAGAGCGGAGTGCGACTCCTGGAGCCGAGGAACGGCGCGCACTTGCGCCAATGGCTCGTTGAGGCGAAGAAGGCCCTGGTCGTGGCGTTCGCCTGTGTGATGGCCCGGAAGTGGATGAAGTCCGGGACTGAGAGCATCAGGATCCGGCTTCCGGGCGGCAAGCCCGCCTCCAGAACCGCGGCAGCGGCTCTGAGCTGCGTCAGAAATACGCTCGTACCGGTCTGAGGGTCGTCGCACAGATCGTTCGTCCCAAGCTCGAAGGTGACGAACACCGTCGCCCCCGTGGGGAGCTGCTTGGCGGCGGCAACCACAAGCCTGGCCTGGCGGACGGCGTCGGCAATCTTCTTGCCCGAGGTGGCAGCGTCCACGACCGTCGGCGATGCCCCCAGTGCCTGGAAGCGCTCCAACAGGCTGAACACGCCATCGTTCACGCCAGTGCCCAGGACCCACGAATAGGCCACGTTATCGTGGCCCGGCGGCAGCGTGGGCGAGACGTCGTATGCCTGGCTGTACGAGTCGCCGATGGCCGCCAGCATCGCCGGCAAGGGCGGCGAGATGGGGTTCGCGCCCGGCGTGGCGGACGAAGTGGCGCCTGTCGCGGTCGACGAAATCGCGCCCGTGGCAGTCGGTGGCGTCGATTGAGCGTTCGCCTGCGACTGCGTCGCAGCCTGCGTCATCGTCGGCGACGGCGCCGCGCTATTGCCGCCGCTCCCCAGCAGAGCGCTGCCACCGACGACCGCCACGACAACCGCGATCAACGCCAGCGCTGTTAGCTCGAACCCCAGACGAGAGCGATTGCCGGGATGGCGCTCAGTCACGGCGGTGCCACCGACCGGGAAGGCACGACCAGACCGCAACCCGCGGTTGCGCCGCCGCTGGCGCAGCCGCCGCATATCCGCCCACCAGGGCAGTGGCGTTGTCGCGACCGCCGGCCTCGACCGCTGTCGCCACGAGCGCCTGTGCGCTCTGCCCAACCGCAAGTCCGCCGCCCAGGCGGGCGATGGCGGAGTCGTCGATCATGCCGTGGACGCCGTCCGTGCAGAGCACGAGCCTCTCTGCGGCCAGAAGGTCGCGCGGCCCGAAGACGTCGACCTGGACCTCCCGCTCCGAGCCGATACTGCGGACCAGGACGTTTCGGTCGGGAGCCGTGAGAGCCTCGGCGGCCGTGATCTGGCCTGCCGCGACCCGGGCGGCCACGATCGAATGGTCGTCCGTGATCGGCTTCGCCTCGCCACCTGAAACCAGATATGCGCGCGAGTCACCGACATTGGCGATGAAGACGCAACCGTCGGACTCGGACACGAGGGCGACTACCAGCGTCGTGGCCGCCGATCCTTCGCCGCTGATGTCGAACACGTTGCGATTGGCGAGCGCGAACGCGGCAGTCAGCGCTCCGGCCGGATCGACCCACTTCTCGTGAACCACGAAGTCGATCACGGTCTCGACCGCCATGCGGCTGGCGCGTTCTCCCTGCGGTCCGCCGCCCACGCCATCGGCAACCAGCCACAGCCCGAATGTGCGCCCGTCGGCGGACAGGACCCACTCGGCCGAGACGTAGTCCTCGTTGTTGTGCCGAACACGACCCACGTCAGTAGCCAGAGCCACCTGCAGTCGCCGACCGTCGTGCGTCTGCTCGTAGGACCCGCCGCCTCCGGGCGCGCTTATGTCGGGCAGCGTCTCGTCGACGGCTTCCGGCGCCGGGTTCGCGCTCGCGCGGTGGTCAGCTTCTCGCGGCGGTTTCATCGCATTGCGCCTCGTTTGGTGCAAGCCTTGGGTCGTGGAAAGATCAAATGGCTGCGGCTATCGCCGGTCTCGTGCGGGCCACGGCGGGCCCTGGGGTGCCCGGCGGACCTTGTCGCCGCCTCGGTCGAGCTCGTCAATCTCCGGTCGGGTAGAGCGTAAGGAGCACGTCCCCCATGACTAGCTGCCCTGAGGCGATCCTGATCTGACCCGCCAGGATCTGTGCCCCGCCGGAAGCATCGAGGAGCCGCGTCGGGTTCGTGGCCGCGAGATCGCGCACGATCCAGCTTCCGGCGTTCCACTCGATCATGGCGTGGCGGCGGCTGACCTTGGCGTCGGTGACGCGAATGTCCGCGCCCAGGTCGCGGCCGACGATGACGCGCTCGCCCTCCCCGACACTCAGCGAAAATGACCGGCCCGACTCAACGACAGTGATACGGCCGGCCGAACCAGGAGCCACTCCCGCCCCGGAGACAGCCGTCGGCGCAACGTCCCCGGCCCTGACGAGCGGCGGGGGCGGCTCGTCATATGGGGCGGCAGTCGGCGCTGGCAGAGTCTCGGATGCGTCATTCGATGGCACCACGATGCCGAGGACAGCGAGGATGGCACCCACCAGCGCGGCCCCCAGAAACAGCAACAGCCCCGGGCCCCGGTCGACGTCCACGCCCCAGCCGGCCCAGAAGAAGGCCGCGTTTCCCGACTCGGTGAGTGTCCAGACGACGCCCAACGCCGACGCAACGAAACCGGCGGCGGCGATGGCCGCAAGTACCCTCGCCAGTTCGCGCCGCAGGTCGAGCAGTCCGGCAATTGCCCCGAAAAGCGCCACGACGGCCCCGAACGTGACGAGATCAGACTCGAGCGCCCTGATCCAGCCGGAATTCAGGAGGAGGTAGGCCCACGACGACGACTGGCCCGCGTCGGCGCCGCGGCCCTGGAACCATGGCAGGAGGAACGAGACGATCAGCAGGCCGGCGGCGCCAAGCTCGGCAAACTCGATCCACCGACTCCGTGCATCTCTGACGTTCATCGCACTTCCCTTCGGCTGCTGGCCTGGCGTCGACGGCGGGACGCGATGAAGACGGCTCCGATAGCCGGGACGGCTATTCCGTCGACGAGGACGACCGCGGCAATGTTCCACGTACCGACCCGCGGATTGTACGCGTCGGCCCCCGCGGCTCGCGTCGCGCAGCCGGCCCGCGCCCGGCCATGCCGGCCTTCAGTGGTGGGTTCGCCCGGCACAGAAGCGCGGCGGCCCGGGTCGGTTGGACCCGCCGGGCCGCCGCGCGCTTGTCGCTCGGCCGATGATGGTCGGCTAGCGGTTCACCCTGATCGTCTTGAACACGACCCACAGAGGCCAGGCAGGAGCCGGCCAGGAGGAAGAGCGGACGCATCGGGACGCCCTGGTCCGGCGCCGACGGCAGGCTCGCCGTGCCGGTCGGCGGAGGAGTCGTCGTCGGCCCAGCCGTGATGCCCCGGAACGATTGGAACGGGCTCGACGTCGGCTGGGTCACATCAATCTGCTGGCACATGGACGGAACCTGGCCCTTGTTGTCCACGGAGTTGTCGGTGTTGCGGCCGGTACCGCCGGCCTGGAGGCTGTGGTATCCGGTGGTCTTGAACGGCTTCACTTCTCCCAGGTCGTACATGATCACGCAGACGGTATAGGTGCCGGCCGTCGCATAGGTGTGCGAGACCGGTCCCCACGATCCGCTCGATCCCTGTGCCGGTGTGGTCGGCTGGAGAATGGCGTTCGTCGCCGGCGTCCCGTCGCCTATGTGGTAGGTGCCGACGGCGTTGCCGCTGGTTACGTCTCCCCAATCGATGGCATAGCCGGCGTAGCTGAGCTTGCTGGCGGTGGCCATCTCCGCCCAGGCCCACGTCCCTCAGGCCTGTACCGTGAGCGCGCCGGTCTGACTGACGACGATCGTATTCGGCCTGCCTGAGTGGGCCGTCACGGTTCCGGCCGCCATCAAGGCCAGTGAAACGGCGACGAGTTCTATGCTCGCTCGACTGCGCGTCTGTTCGGACGCGATGACATGTGCCTCTCCTTGCTCAGCGGGGTTCGTCTGACCTCTTCCTTCGAGCGCTGATTGGGTGCCACGCTACCTACCTGAACCGCCGCTGCATACGGATTCCGGGTAGCGTGGCGACCCTCGGATGTGTCGGTGCGGCCGGCGCGACGGCCCCACTCGGGCGGATGGGACGGCCTGCCCGACCGGCGCCACGTCGGGTAGGTCCCAAACCGGGTAACGTTCGGGGCAGCAAGCAAGCCTGGAGGCGAGCGAAGATGTCCGCCATACGAGACCTGTATCGACCCAGCCTGGCGACTCTGACTGATCTCTACGAGCTGACGATGGGGTCCGGCTACCTCGCGACGGGCCTCGCCGAGCGGCAGGCGGTCTTCACGCTGAGCTTCCGCAGCCTGCCATTCGGAGGCGGATACGCCGTTGCGGCCGGCCTCGACGACGCCCTCGAAATTCTCGAACACCTGCGCTTTTCGACCCAAGATGTCGACCACCTGCGCGCCATGTGCGGAGTGACTGGCCAGCCCCTCTTCCCGCCCGACTTCCTGGAACTCCTGGCTTCACTGCGCTTCAGCTGCGACGTGGACGCGATCCCTGAGGGCACGGTGGTCTTCGGCAACGAGCCGCTGGTGCGCGTGAGCGGGCCGCTCCTTCAGGCACAGCTGGTCGAAAGCGTGCTGCTCACCGTCATCGGCTTCCAGACGCTGATCGCCACCAAGGCCGCGCGCGTCGTGGAAGCGGCAGGAGGCGGAGCCATCCTGGAGTTCGGGCTACGGCGCTCCCAGGGCCCCGACGGCGCCGTCTCCGCAGCGCGCGCCGCATACATCGGGGGCGTGGCGGCCACGTCCAACGTGCTGGCCGGACGCCTCCACGGAATCCCGGTTCGCGGCACGCACGCCCACTCCTGGGTGCAGGTCTTCGGCGATGAGCAGGCCGCCTTCGATGCCTACGCCGACGCACAGCCGGACAATGTCACGCTGCTCGTGGATACATACGACTCGCTCACCGGCGTCGGTCGGGCCATCCAGACGGGCAAGAGGCTGCGGGCGCGCGGCCGAACGCTGGACGCGATCAGGTTGGACTCCGGCGACCTGGCCTATCTCTCCATCGAGGCCCGTCGCATGCTGGACGAGGCCGGCTTCGAGGAGACCCAGATCGTCGCTTCCAACGACCTCGATGAGCATCTGATCGAATCGCTCCGCGAGCAGGGCGCCCGAATCGACGTCTGGGGCGTGGGGACCAAGCTCGACACTGCCTTCGACCAGCCCGCCCTTGGCGTCGTCTACAAGCTAACCGCCGTGCGCGAGCTCGACGGCTCGTGGCGCTACCCCGTCAAGCTCTCGGAGCAAACCGCCAAGATCTCGACCCCCGGGATCCTCGGCGTCCGCCGGTTCACCGACACGACCGGCCGCTTCAGGGCCGACATGATCTACGACGAGGGCATGCCGCCCGAAGGGCCGGGGGGCGTGATCGTCGACCCTGCCGATTCGCTGCACATGCGCTCCATCGATGCCACCTGGGCCGGCCATGAGCTGGTAATGCCGGCCCTGCGCGCGGGCCGACGCGTGGCCGCCTCACCGGCCCTGGGCGCGATCCGCGACAGAGCCCGCAGCCAGATCGGCGCCCTGCATCCGGCAATCCGCCGCCTGCTGAACCCGCACGTGTACCCCGTCGGTCTGGAGCGCCGCCTCCACGAGCGACGCACCCAGCTGGTCCTCGAGCTCAGGCTTCCACGACCGGTGCGCTGAGCGCGGGGTTGTCTGACAGGGCCTACTCCGCGGGCGGAACCTCGGACGGCTCGTCGGTCGGAGGTGCCTCGGTCGGA
>PMIQ01000114.1 GCA_003157175.1 Chloroflexota bacterium | reverse complement strand
GCTCATGATGGCGATGCCGTGCAGACCGATCGGCCCGGACAGGATCACGGCGTCGCCGACGGCGGCGCGATCCGCCCCGACCGAAACGGCCGGAGCCACCAATCCGATGCCCGCGGTGTTGACGAAGAGGCCGTCCGCCGCTCCCCGACCGACAACTTTCGTGTCGCCGGTGACGATCCGAACGCCCGCCCGACCGGCCGCCCGCGCGACCGATTCGGTCACCCGCCGCAGATCCTCGATCGGCAGGCCTTCCTCGATCACGTAGGCCAGCGACAGCGCGAGCGGCTGGGCGCCCATCATCGCCAGATCGTTGACGGTGCCGTTCACCGCGAGCTCGCCGATGTCTCCGCCGGGGAATTCGAGCGGGCTGACCACGAACGAATCGGTCGTGAAGGCGAGCCGCCGGCCGGCAACCTCCACCACGGCGGCGTCGTTCAACGGACCACCGGGAGCGGCGGCCGCCAGAGCTGGCCCGATGACGTCGCGCATGAGCGCCGCCGAGAGCTGGCCGCCGGAGCCGTGGCCCAGCAGGACCCGTGCCCGCTCTGGGATCGGCGCCGGGCAGACGAGGTTCGCCGGGTCGGGCGGCGCCGCCGGCGCGGCCTCGGCTGGAGCGAAGGGATCGGCCGTCGGTCGGATCTCGCTCATTTGGGAGCTCCCTCAAGGGGCCGCGCCAGCTCGTACAGCGGCACCGCCCGGGCAGGGGCGAGTCCACGCCCCGCGGCATGGTAGGCCGAGCAGACGCCCTCGCTGCTCACCATCGGCGCCCCGAGCGGCTTCTGCGGGGAGCACAGCACGCCGTAAGCCGTGCAGTCGAGCGGCGTCTTCGTCCCCTGCAGGATCTGGCCGGCGATGCAAGCCGGGTGCTCGGCCGTAGTGATCGTGCCCACGTCGAAGCGCGCCTCGGCGTCGAACCGCGCGAATTCGGGCCGGAGGTGGTAGCCGGACGCCGGGATCATGCCGATGCCGCGCCACTTGCGATCGCCGATATCGAAGACCCGGAAGACGGTCTCCTGGGCCTGGAGATTGCCTTCTCGCTTCACGGCGCGAGCGTACTGGTTCTCGACCACGGCGCGGCCCGACTCGAGCTGGCGGATCGCCATAAGGATCCCTTCGAGCAAGTCCAGCGGCTCGAACCCGGTGACGACGATCGGCACGTGGTAGCGCTCCGCGATCGGCTCGTACTCCGTCCAGCCCATGACCGCGCAGACGTGGCCGGCGGCCAGGAACGCCTGGACCTGGCAGGTCGGCGATTCGAGGATGGCGCACATCGCCGGCGGCACCAGCACATGGCTGACCAGCACGGTGAAATTGGTCAGGCCCAGGCGAGCCGCCTGCCGAACGGCCATCGCGTTCGCCGGAGCGGTCGTCTCGAAGCCGATGGCGAAAAAGACGACCTGGCGGTCCGGGTTCGCGGCCGCGACCCGGACGGCGTCCAGCGGCGAGTAGACGATCCGAACATCGGCGCCGCGCGCCTTGAGGGACAGCAGATCCGTGGTGGACCCGGGCACTCGCAGCATGTCGCCGTAGCTGGTGAAGATGACGTCNNGCGGCGATCGCCAGGGCCTTGTCGATCTGCTCGAGCGGCGTGACGCAGACCGGGCAGCCCGGGCCGTGGATCATCCTGACCCCGGCCGGCAGCGCCTCGTCGATCCCCTGCTTCACCAGGGTGTGGGTCTGCCCGCCGCAGACCTCCATGAGCGCCCAGGGCCTGGTCGTGATGCGATGGATCTCGTCGAGGAGCTTGCGCGCCAGCGGCGCGTCTCGGTACTCATCGATGTACTTCATGCCGAGGCCCCGGAAGCGGGCGGCGCCGACGCGGGCGGAGCCGACGGCGCGGCGGTCTCGTCCGGCAGCGAGCCGAGCTCGAGCGCCACGCCCTCGGCGTCGATCGCTCGCAGGATCTCGAGGGTCTTCATCGCCTCTTCCTCGTCGAGCTGGCTGATGGCGAAGCCGACGTGCACGATGACGTAGTCGCCCAGAACGACCTCGGGCAGGTATGCCAGGCAGGCTTCCTTGCGCACCCCGCCGAAGTCGACGCGAGCCATCCGCAACGGACCGTCGTCGTGGATCTCCACCACCTTGCCGGGGATGCCGAGGCACATCTTGTTGCTCCTTGCCGCGAGGCGGCCGCTAGGACGCGCCAGCCAGACGCGCGGCCGCGACCGCCGCCTGACCGTAGCTGATCCCGCCGTCGTTCGCCGGGACGCGTTCGTTGGTGTGGACTTCGAACCCGTCGCCGGTCAGGCGGCGGACGAGGGTCGTGGCCAGCCACTGGTTCTGGAAGACGCCGCCGGAAAGGGCGACTGTGGAGATGCCAGTGGCCGTCCGAACGTCGCCACACAGCTGGCGGGTGACGGCGGCGATGGTCTCCTGGAAGCGGGCGGCGAGGTGCTCTGTGGTGGCACCCTCGGCGCGGCCCTCGAGAAGTGCGCGCAGCGTGGGCCGCGGGTCGTAGACGAGCAGCTCTCCCTGTCGAACGATCTCGTACGCGAGCGGACGGACGCTCCCCTCCTCCGCCAGCAGCTCGAGCTCGACGGCGGCCTGGGCCTCGTACTCCGCCACGTCGCGGATGCCGAGGAGACTGGCGGCGGCATCGAACAGGCGGCCGGCCGAAGACGCGACCGGGGCGTTGAGCCCGCGGGCGAGCTGGACGCGGACGACCTCGACCTCGCGCGGGTCGAGGCGGTCGAGGAAGGCGCTCGTGAGCTCCGGGTCGATCCAGTCGGCGACCGCGCCTTCGCCCGCCGCGACTTCGCCTGGGGGCCCGAACGCCTCGGCCGAGAGCAGATAGCCGAGCGCCATCCGATACGGCTTCTTTACCGCCAGAGCGCCGCCGGGCATCTGTGCTCGACCGAACCGCGCCACCCGCCTGTAAGTGGCAAGCGTGGCCACCAGCACCTCGCCGCCCCAGAGCGTTCCGTCTTCGCCCATCCCGAGGCCGTCGAAGGCGACGCCGATGAAGTGGCCCGTCAGACCCACCTCGGCCGCGGCCGACGCCACGTGGGCGTGGTGATGCTGAACGCCGATGCGCCGGCTCTCCGGGAAGTGGCGCGTCGCATACTGCGTCGAGAGGTAGCCGGGGTGCAGATCGTGGGCCACGTAGGCCGGCTCTAGGTCGAGCAGCCGCTTGAGGTGCTCCAGGTTCGTCTCGAAGGCCCGGTAGGTCAGCAGGTCTTCGAGATCGCCGGTGTGCGGCGCCACGTGCGCGCGCCCGTCCCGCGCCAGAGCGAAGGTGTGCTTCAGCTCCGCGCCGACGGCCAGAAGTGTCGCCGACGCGGGCACGGCGATCGGGAGCGCCAGTGGCTCGGGAGCGTAGCCGCGGGCACGGCGGATCAGGCTTTCGCGCCCGTCCACGACCCGCGTCACCGAGTCGTCGTAGCGGGCCCGGATCTCGCGGTCATGGGCCAGGAACGAATCGGCGATACCGGCCAGCCGCTCCAGGGCCTCGG
>PMIQ01000037.1 GCA_003157175.1 Chloroflexota bacterium | reverse complement strand
AACCCAGCCGCGGTGGCGTCTATGGCCACGACCATGATGTCCTTGCCCGGCTTGAGCCCGGCGGCCTTGATCGCCTGGATCGCGCCCAGAGCCTCGACGTCGTCGTGGGCGAAGACACCCTGGATGTTCTTCGTCTTCGTGAGGTAAAGCCTCATGAGGGCCCTGGACTGGGGCACGTTCCAGTCACCGCTCTGGCTGAAGCCGGCGAGGATGGTGATGCCGCAATCGCCCATCTTGTCGCGGAAACCTGTGGCGCGGTCCATGGCGATCGAATCGCCGACGGCTCCGGTTATCTCGACGACTCTGTGCTTGTCGGCCGCGAAACTCGTCAGGAGACCGCACATGGCCGTCGCGGCATTCTGGCCCTCGGCGACGAAGTCCGGACCGACGTAGGTGGTGTACAGGTTCGGGTCGGAATCGATCCGGAGGTTTTCGACGACGACGACCTTACCGGCAGCCTTGGCTTGCTTGAGGACGTCGTCGTAGCCGGTGGTGTCCACGGGGTCGAGGACGATAACGTTGACGGCCGCGTCCTTGATGAACTGTTGGAACCCGGCAATCTGGTTCTGGAAACTGTCCTGGGAATCGAAGAACTTGAGGGTGATGCCATCCGCGGTCGCGGTGTCTGTGAAGTCGGCCGTGTTCGCGGCCCGCCAGGGACTCTCTGATCCCGTCTGGATGAATCCGACGACCATGTCCTTGTACGTGTCGACCTTGGCCGTGGGGGTCGGGACCGCGGTGGGAGTCGGGGACGGCGTGGTGGTCGGCGCCGCCGTCGGAGTCGGGCTGCTGGACCAGCAGGCAGATACCATCGCAGTCACGGCGGCCATCATGGCGACGCGAAGCCATTGAGACTTCGCCAATTGAGACCTCGTCATTGTCGATCACCGAATGCGCACGGGCAGTTGGTTGAGGTAATCCTGCACTCGTCCGGAAGGGGCCGTGCCAGCCCTTCGTGCCCTCTCTGAACTGGGAGGAATCTTACAGTGGCCCGACCGCGACGTCCGGTCGGTCGAGAAACACCATCTGCGGCCGGCGCCGTACGGCAATCGGCAGCCCGCGATCGCGGGCTCGACCGCCAGGCCAGCCAGGGCATTGACAGTTTTCTGGTGTTTCTCGTAATCTCCCGCAGTTCCGCCAGCACGGCGGACGCAAGCAGAGGTGAGTTCGTGCGCAATCTCGCAAAGCACGCGACGGCAGGAGCCGCTCTCATGAGCGGAAGCCCTGTCGTGTGCGGGAGATCTGCGCCCACCGGGAGTTAGACCCAGGCGGCATCGCCGCCAGGACCAACCCCTGAGCCGTGGGCCAGATCGGGCCCCTTGGTTCTCGGCCGGAAAGACTCTGGCGCTCGTCGGATCGTCGGGCGTCGGCAAATCGACGCTGCTCAATAGGCTTGCCGGGAAAGAGCTGATGGTCACGCGACAGAGCCGAAGTCGGCGGCCCCGCAAGAGCTGAGGCCATGGCGGTCAGCCGGTCTGGAATGCTTGGTGGCCTTACTCCACCGGCCCGGTCTGCCCGGGCAGATCATCTCGGCGTCTGCGCCGCCTCTTCACCAGACCGAGCAGAAGCAGCAGCACGAGGGCCGCGAGGATCGCGGCAACTGCCGCTGCCAGGAGATAAGGACTAACGCTCGACGGGTCCTGGCTTCCGGTGGTGCTCGCAGCAGCCGGACTGGGAGAGCTCGACGGCGAGGCCGGCGGGCTCGGCGCCAACTCCGCGGACGGTGATGGGGCCACGCTCGGAGGCGCGCTCGCCATGTTTGGCGTGGGCTGCGGTGGGTCGGTTGGCGAAGGGCTCGGTGCCGCCGTCTCGGCGGGGGTTGCGGTCCGTGCCGGAGTCGCGGCCGGGGCGGGCTTTGGTTTCGGCGTAGGCGCAGGCGCAGGCGGGGCCGGTGTAGAAGCCGGCGGTGGAGTCGCAGGCGGAGGCGGTGTAGGTACTGGCGATGGAGTCGCAGGCGGAGGCGGTTGGGGAGTCGGTGTGGCGGCGTCCGCTGCGTATGCCTGGACCGAGCAACAGACATAGGTGCCGCTGTCGGAAGATCCGTCTGAGTATCTGGCAGTCGCACTGATGCTCAGTTGGTAAACGCCGGCAACCGGGACCTGAACGGCTGTGGTCCAGCTAAGGTTCGTTCCCGAGTAGAAGTCGACCGTCGCCGGGCCGATCAACGACGCGTCGACCGTGGAGCCGTATTCGTTGGTGCCAGAACACGACAGCTTGACAGTCACGACCAGTGGCTTGGTGCTCTTGGCACTGTCAGAGAAGGTGCAGTTCATCGGGAATGAGCCGTCAGCGGCGACCGGCCTCGGCACGGCAGCAACCAGCCACGCACCGCCGATGATTACTGCCAGCGCGATCGTTCTCTTCGACACCCGACCATACCCTCCACGCTCCTGCCGGGCGGAGAATCACTTGGCAGAGGCGTCGGCTCTCGGGGTCTGGCATTGACCCCGCCGCCGGTGGTTGCCACCGGCCGCCGGAACTCAACAAGAATGCTCTGGCACGATCGGCCCTTCGTATATAGCCCGATCCGGGCATCACATCGTCATTCACCTGGCCGGCTTAGGTCTTGTGACTCAGGCACCTGGCAGACCGGTAGAACTCCTGGCCACCGGGGTATACGCACCACTTCCGACCTCGATTGGCCCGCTCCGTTACATCAGCGAACTCTCGCCGGCGACCTACGTCCTGCGTGGCGTGCGGGCCGCGTTGATCGACGGAACCGGACCTGACTGGGGCGAGGCGGCGATCCTGGTCGCAATGGCCTGCTTCTTCATCCCGGTTGGGCTGTGGGGATTCGGGTGGGCCGAGCGTTATGCGAAGCGCACCGGCAAGCTGAAAAGAGTCGGGTGATCCGTGTCTTCACCTACCGAGGGTCAACCGCACGGCCAACGAGGCGCTCGAACAGAACGGCTATGACGTGCCTCGATACGTCGTGCGAGTCCCCGTACCATCGAAGAGCCAAGCCGCGCCCTCGACAAGATCGATCCGCGCGTCCTCCACGCGCAGGTGTGCGTCGTCTTCAAGTGCGAGAACGGGCACCGAGTGGAAGGCGTGATACGCCGCAATCCGCTCGTCTCGCTCGGGCTGGGCGTCGCCGAAGGCGTAATGGACGTTAAGGCTGAATGGCACAAGCCCGAGTCCAGCGAAGTCTCGGCAACCGCACGCGTTTCGATCATTGCTGTTGAGGATGTCCGTGCCGCACAACACGGCTCCGGCGCTGAAACCAACCAGCGGGAGGCCATTGCGGACACGCTGCGCTATCTCAGCCATCAGGCTGGCTTGTTGGAGCCGGTGGCTGAGCACGAACGTGTTGCCGCCAGGAACGTAAAGAAGACTGATGTGGTCGACCATCCGCAGGATAGATTCGCGATCCATGGACACAGGATCAAGAAGCTCGACTGCCGCGACCCCTGAGAAACACGAGCGAGTTTCTTCGAGGAAGAAGGCGGCATCCAGCGCTGCCGCCGGCAGATAACCGACGGAAGGTCGGTCTGAATTCGCCAGATACACGCGGCTCGCATCAAGCACGCGGGACAGACCATCGCCCGGCGTCGCCATCAGGTGGAGTCGAAGTCCGCTCATTCTGTCCCTTGGTGCGGATAGCGGCTTGGACCTCCGCGAGCCCATCTGCCGCGTCAAGCTTACGGCCAGTGGGTTCTGGGCCATGCGCTCTTCGCGCCATCTGGGTTTATGCCATTGATGCCAGCGGGCCATCCCTGGGCCCTCGCTGCCACCGGGGTATGTGCACCACTTCCGTCCACGATTGGTTCGCTCCATTACATCAGCGAACCCTCGCCGGCGACCTACGTCCTGCGCGGCGTGCGGTCCACCTTGATCGACGGGACTGGGCCAGACTGGGGCGAGGTCGCGATCCTGGTTGTAATGGCCTGCTTCTTCATCCCGGTCGGGCTGTGGGGATTCGGGCGAGCCGAGCGATACGCGAAGCGGACAGGGAAACTGAAGAGAGTTGGCTGATGTAGCAGCGAGATGGCGAGCGAGCGGTCATCACGGCCGATACGCTTGACACTATCCGCACGAGAAGGGCTGGAACATGCCGATGGGATTCGGGAACAAGAAGGAGCCGGCCAAGCCGGTTGTCTCGGAGCCTGCCCGTGATGACGAAGCGCCCGGATGGGACGCGATCAATGCGTCGCTGAAACATGCGTTTCCAGGCCAGGAGCCGATCCACTGGGGCACCAACCGACTGCCGGACCAGGATGGACTGTATGGCCTGAGCGCATACCAAGACGGCGATGATTGGTTCTTCATCACCTACGGCCTGACCGAGTTGTTCGGCAAAGCCAGCGACGATCCCACTACGAGCGGATGGGGCTTCGAACTGACGATGCGCGTGCCCGCCACCGAGGCCGAGCCGCCCGTCTGGCCCCGAAAGCTTCTTGACAAGCTCGGCAGCTACGTCTTCTCGTCCGGCCGACCGTTCGCGGCCGCGCATCGGTTCGATTTCGGTGAGCCGATCACCAGCGGCACTCCCCCGTCCAACCTCACGTGCGCCGCGTTCGCGGTTGACCCTCAGTTCGGGCAGATCGAGACCCCCAACGGATCGGTCACGTTTCTGACCCTTGTGGGCATCACAGCCGACGAGCTGGCTGAGATGAAGGCGAGCACGACTGCGGCAGTCATTGACGAGATGGTCAAATCGAACCCCCGACTCGTCAGCGACCCGCGACGGTAGGCTCCGAGCCGCCCGGCGCCGCCCCGTTGAGCGTTTTCGCACAGGCTTCCAACCCACCGTCGGCCCCGTCTCCCCTGGGCAGTCCAGCCTGTCAGCGTCCACCGGGGTGTACTACTCGACCGAC
>PMIQ01000086.1:383-4355 GCA_003157175.1 Chloroflexota bacterium | reverse complement strand
GCACGTCCGGGGCTACATAGAGGAAGGCACGATCACCACGTCCTTCGACATGAGAGTCCAGAACAAGCTCGATCGGTTCCATCTCGTGCAGGACGTGGTCGATCGGGTGCCGAACCTGGGCGCCGGCGGCGCCTACCTCAAGCAGAAGATGGCCGACAAGCTCGTCGAGCACGGCCAATACATCGACGCTCACGGCGAGGACATGCCGGAGATCCGGGACTGGAAGTGGGGCGACTCCAAATGAAAGTACAGGCCATTCTCGAGACGGTCCAGGCCCTGGTCGCCGGCGACAAGGGCCTGCTCGCGATGGACGAGAGCGCTCCCACCTGCAACAGGCGATTTGCCGCCCTGGGGATTCCCCAGACAGATGAGGCTCGGCGCGCCTATCGCGAACTGCTCGTGACTACGCCCAATCTTGGCCGGTGCATCAGCGGGGCGATCCTCTACGACCAGACGATCCACCAGGCGACCAAAGCCGGCATTCCCTTTGTCAAAGTCCTGCTCGATGCCGGGATCATTCCCGGGATCAAGGTCGACGCCGGCGCAAAGGACCTGGCGGGTCATATGGGAGAGAAGATCACCGAAGGCCTCGACGGATTGCGTGAACGCCTGGCTCAGTACGCCCAGATGGGCGCGCGCTTTGCCAAGNNTGCATCGAGGCCAACGCGCAGGCGCTGGCTCGCTATGCCGCGCTGTGCCAGGAGGCTGGGCTGGTTCCGGTCGTCGAACCCGAGGTGCTCATGGACGGCGACCACACCCTGGCCAGATGTGCCGAGATAAGCGAGGCAGTCCTGCGCGCGGTCTTCGGGCAGCTGGCCGCCCAGGGCGTGATGCTCGAGGCCATGATCCTCAAGCCCAATATGGTCGTCCCGGGGCTCGCCTGTGGCACGCAGACAACCGTGGACGAGGTGGCCGACGCCACAGTGAAGTGCCTCCTTCGGGCGGTCCCCGCTGCCGTTCCGGGGATCGCCTTCTTGTCGGGCGGCCAACCCAGCGAACTGGCCTCGGCCCGCCTCAACGCAATGAACGTCCGCTTCAAGACGCGCGCGCCCTGGGCATTGGCGTTCTCGTTTGCTCGCGCTATTCAGCAACCGGCCATGGAGATCTGGCGAGGCGAGGCGTCCAACGTCCCCGCGGCTCAGCAGNNTCCACTGCGATTCGAGCCCATCTACCAGTACCGGCTCTGGGGCGGCCGCCGTTTGGCCGACCTTCTGACCGCGCCGCTGCCGGGCGACGGACCAATTGGCGAGGCATGGGTGCTGAGCGATCGTGACGACCACGCCAGCCGGGTTGCCGACGGACCGCTCAAAGGGCGAACAATCGGTCAGTTGGTGGAGCAGTTTCCCGAGCAACTGCTCGGAAGGTTGGCCGGGCGTTTCAGCCGCTTCCCGCTGCTGCTCAAATTCCTCGACGTCCGCGAGATGCTCTCGCTCCAGGTGCATCCTGCGGATGATCGCAAGGACCTACTGCCGGCCGGTGAGACCGGCAAGACCGAAGCATGGGTCGTGCTCGAAGCAGGGACGAAGAGCCGAATCTATGCCGGCCTGAAGCCGGGCACTACGACCGACGATCTCCGGCGGGCGGTCGCGAGTGGAGTCGTGGCGGACAACGTCGCATCGTTCGTTCCGAAACAAGGCGACGGAGTCCTTGTGCCTGCCGGTACGGTCCACTCCCTCGGCGACGTGGTCGTGTTCGAGATTCAGGAGAACAGCGACGTGACGTTTCGCCTCGACGACTGGGGCCACGTGGATCCCAAGACTGGCCGGCCCCGGGCGCTTCAGGTCGATCAGGCCCTGAGCGCCATCGATGTTGCGCAGGGTGCGGTCGCCCCGGTCTCTCCGGTGGTGGAGGAGACGGCGCCAGTCGAGCGCGAGCGGCTTTTCGATTGTGGTTACTTCCGGTTGTGGCGCCTGCGTGGCCAATCGCCCTTTGCCGTCGGCGCCGCAGGCGCGCCGCGCATCCTGGTCTGCCTGGAAGGCGCGGGCCGAGTCGAGCACGACGGTGGCAGCTATGCCGCCGACAAGGGGGACGTCTTGCTGCTCCCGGCGGTGGTCGGAGCGTGTGTGTTTCGGCCGAGCGGCACAGTCACCTTGCTGGAAGTAGCTCTGCCGGAATGAAGCAACTGATCGTCTACGATCTCGACGGCACGCTCGCCGAGAGCAAGTCCCCTCTCGATGCCGAAATGGCGGGACTGCTCCATGACCTCCTGGGCATCGTCAAGGTAGCCGTGATATCCGGCGGCGCCTGGAAGCAGTTCGAAGAGCAGCTTCTCTCGAATCTTCCCCGCGACGAGCGGCTGGCGAATCTGTCTCTTCTTCCGACGTGCGGGACTCAGTTCTTCCGATACGGCGCGGACTGGACGAAGGTCTACTCGGAGGACCTCGCCGCGGACGAGAAGGCCAAGATCGAGAGCTCGCTCCAGAAGGCGGTCTCCGAGGCGGGCTTCAAGCCCCAGCGGCTCTGGGGAGAGCAGATCGAAGATCGGGGAAGCCAGATCACGTTCTCGGCGTTAGGGCAGGAGGCCCCCCTCGACGAGAAGGACAAATGGGATCCGGACTTCGCCAAACGAAAGAAGATCAAAGCGATCCTCGACAAGTCGCTCCCCGAGTTCTCGGTCCGAATGGGCGGCGCCACCTCGATCGATGTGACCAAACCCGGCATCGACAAGGCGTATGGCGTCCGGAAGCTGCGAGACATCCTTGGCCTCTCGCTCAAGGAGATGATCTTCATCGGCGACGCCCTGTTCGTCGGTGGCAACGACTACCCGGCTGAACAAGCCGGCGTCGTCTCCATCCCGGTGAAGAATCCTGACGAGACCAAACGCGTCACCGAGGCGATCATCGCCTGTCTGGATCCCGGCACCGATGGATCCCGGCACCGATGGACAGCGTCGTGACGGGCACGGCAGGCGCGGCGGGCGAGGCAGGCCCGCTCGTGTTGCGCCGCCTGGGGACGATCATGGCACCGGAGCCGGGCAATCCCAACGAAGTCGAGGGCGTGCTGAACCCCGCGGCCGCCCGTGGGCCCGACGGCAATCTCTATCTGTTTCCACGCCTCGTGGCGGCCGGCAACTACTCGCGCATCGGCATCGCAAGGGTTCAGTTCAATGGCGACGGCGATCCGTCGGGCGTCGAGCGGCTCGGTATCGCGCTCGAGCCGGAGGCCGACTATGAGCTGCGGCCGGGCGACAGCGGCGGCTGCGAGGATGCGCGAGTCACGTTCGTGGAACCGCTCGGAAGCTACGTGATGACCTACACGGCGTTCTCGCCCGAAGGCCCGCGCATCGCCCTGGCCATATCGAAGGACCTCTTCCACTGGCAACGCCTGGGGCTCGTCAACTTCACCAACTACCACGCCGGCGTCGACCCCGACGGCGTGGACGACAAGGATGCCAGTCTCTTCCCGGTCGCCATCCCCAATCCATCCGGGCGACCGGAACTCGCCATCCTGCACCGGCCGCTGTTCCCGGGCACTCGTCCGGAGGAGACCGCCCTCCACCCCGCGTCCCGCGACGTTGACCTCAACCGGGAGAGCATCTGGATCTCGTATTGTGAAAGGGCGCCGGCGGGCGATCCACCCAGTCGCTTCGGCCGGTTCGCCTCTCATCACCGCCTGGCAAGTCCGGTGTCGCCCTGGGAGCGGCTCAAGATCGGCGGAGGAACGCCCCCAATCCTCGCCCGCCACGGATGGCTCATCGTCTACCACGGCGTGAGCGAGGTTGAAGGGCGAGCCGACGCCGGACGTCACCTGTGCTACTCGGCCGGGGTGATGGTGCTCTCGAGGGAGCATCCGCAAAAGCTTCTGTATCGGTCGGCGCAGCCCGTGCTGGCTCCCGAACTGCCGCAAGAACGCAGCGGGACCGTTGACAATGTCGTTTTCCCTACAGGCATCGACCGGCGCGACGATCTCGGGATGCCCGATCGGTTCGATATCTACTACGGCATGGCGGACGACAGGATTGGCGTAGCTCGC
>PMIQ01000086.1:0-355 GCA_003157175.1 Chloroflexota bacterium | reverse complement strand
CAATCCATGCCCATGCCGGAACTCCAGGCGAAGCTGGGGTCGTCGCCGGACGGCCTCACACAGGCCGAAGCCGCGAAGCGCCTCGCTCAATACGGCCCTAACGAGATCGAGGAAAAGAAGGACAACCCGTTCCTCAAGTTCCTCACCTACCTGTGGGGTCCGATCCCGTGGATGATCGAGGCGGCCGTCGTCCTCTCGGCGCTGGCCCAGCACTGGCCGGACTTCGGCATCATCCTCGTCCTGCTCCTGGCCAACGCAATAGTCGGATTCTGGGAGGAACACCAGGCCGGCAACGCCATCGCCGCATTGAAGGCGAAGCTGGCGGTCGAGGCGAGGGTGCGGCGGGATGGGAAAT
>PMIQ01000200.1 GCA_003157175.1 Chloroflexota bacterium | reverse complement strand
CGGCGCGGCCGGAGAGGGCGGCGGAGAGGCGAGCCCGCTGCGACGCGGCAACCTCATGGCCCGCGAACGGATGTGCGTGCTCTACGACCGCTCGGTGGTGTGGGGCGGGTTGGTGGTCGGCACGGGCAACAAGACCGAATCGCTGATCGGCTACACGACTCTCTTCGGCGACTCTGCGTGTGCCTTCAACCCGATCGGCGACCTGTACAAGAGTCAGGTCCGCCAGGTGGCGGCGGCTGTAGGAGTCCCCGAAGCGATCATCCGCAAGGCTCCCTCCGCCGATCTCTGGCCCGGCCAGACGGACGAGGCGGAAGCCGGCTTCAGCTACCCNNTTCCCGGGCCCGACTGTCGAGCGGGTCAAGCGCCTCGTCGCCACGTCGGAGTTCAAGCGCCAGGTGCCGCCGGTGGCCAAGCTCGGGCCGCGCACCACGGGCGTGGACTACCTGTATCCGCGGCGGCGTCCGGGGTCGGCGCGCAAGTGAGCGAGGGGAGTGGGAGGGGGAGTGGTCCTACCGCGGCCAGTGGCGCGGCCGCGAGCGGCCCGGCCGGGCGCGGCGCGGCTGCGGAGAGTGGCGCGGCCGCGAGCGGCCGGGCCCCGGCGAGCGGCCCGGCAGAAGGCCGGCTCTTCGTCGTCGCCACGCCCATAGGCAACCTCGGCGACGTCACGTTCCGGGCCGTGGAAGTGCTGCGGACAGTCCCGCTGGTCGCCGCCGAGGACACTCGCCTCTCGCGGCGGCTCTTCGCCCGCTACGAGATAACCACGCACCTCGTGAGCTACCACTCCCGGAGCGGGCGGGGTCGCGAGTTGGAGCTGCTCGAACATCTGCGGTCGGGGCGTGACCTGGCTCTCATCACCGACGCGGGCACTCCGCTGGTGAGCGACCCCGGCGGAGAGCTGGCCTCGGCCTGGGCCGCGGAGGGCGGCGCCGTGGTGCCGATCCCGGGAGCCTCCGCCGTCCTGGCAGCGGTGGTGGCGAGCGGTCTGTCGGCGGCCCGCTGGAGCTTCGAAGGCTTTCTGCCACGTTCGGGCAGGGAGCGGCGCGATCGCCTGACCCGCATCGCCTCGGACGAACGCGCCTGCGTGATCTATGAAGCCCCGTCCCGCGTTCCCGCGACCCTCGCCGACCTCGCCGCGGCCGCGGGCGCCGAGCGGCGCGCGGCAGTCTGCCGTGAGCTGACCAAGCTCCACGAAGAAGTGGTTCGGGGACGGTTGGGGGAGCTGGCCGCCCGCGCCGCCGCGGGTGGAATCGTGCTTCGCGGCGAGTTCGCGATCGTCGTCGAGGCGGCGACCGCGGCTTCGGCCCGCTCAGGCGCAACGGCGTTCGCCTCTGTCGCCGCCCCCGCCACGACCATGGCGGAGGCCCGCGCCGAGGTCGCCCGACTGGT
Source organism: Chloroflexota bacterium (assembly GCA_003157175.1). Taxonomy (GTDB): domain Bacteria; phylum Chloroflexota; class Limnocylindria; order Limnocylindrales; family CSP1-4; genus Fen-1039. Next base: position 3,584 of record PMIQ01000200.1, on the reverse strand, counting down.
CGCCGAGGGCCACAAGCGCTCCGAAGCCGTCCGTCACGTTGCCGTCCGGACCGGCCTCGATCGCCGCGAGCTGTACCGAGAGGCCTGAGGCCACCCGTCTCGACTTGATGGGCGCCGGCGTCCCGCTATCGTCGAGATAGACCGAGGATGCGAAGGGGATCAAATGGTCAACGACGGTCTGCGCAGAGTGGGCAAGCTCGGGGCTGGCGCTCGCCGGATCATCGCGACGCCACTTCTGGCCCTCGGCCCGACCGGCCTCCTCGCCACCGATGGCGTCAATCATTTGTGGATCGGCGTGCCCACGGTCGGATGACGGGTCGATCGGTCTTCCCGGCCAATGAGGATTGTCCGGGGCGCGGCAGTGTGGGGGCAGCCCGCCGCGCCCCGGGGGTAGGGAAGCTACGCCAGGACGAGCACCTGATCGTCTTCGGCCGTGGCGGCCTCGTCGGTCGTTGAGTCGGCCGCCGTCATGACGCCGACCTCGGCCGCCTCGTTCGGGGAGATTCCGGCAGAATCGCTGGCCGCCTGAGTGGCCAGCGTCTCGGCCTCGTAATCGCGCTTCCGCCTGCCGGAGAGCATCTCCACCGACGTGGCCACGACCTCAGTCTTCCAGTGGCGCGCGCCACGGTCATCGTCCCACTGGCGAGTCTGCAGCCGGCCCTCGATGGCGACCTGCTGGCCCTTGCCGAGGTACTGGCCGCAGACTTGCGCCAGGCGGTCCCAGACCACGACGTTGTGATACTCCGCGCGCTCTTTGCCGTTGCCGCGGAACTCGTTTGTCGCCACTGCGAATGTGGCTACGGCAGAGCCGCTGGCCAGCGATCGCAGTTCCGGATCGCGGGTCAGTCGGCCGGTAAGAAGGACCTTGTTCACGGTCCCATTCTCCTCTCGCGGCGCCGCTCATTCGCGACGCCCTCTCTTGCGGCGGGTGAGAGAAAGGTATCGGGCGGGCATTCACGGCGGCTTATCGGCCGCTTATCCAGACGCTTCAGGGGACTGGAGATCCCCTGCGGGGCTGGAACCGCTCGGCGCCCTCGTGCGTGCCCAGAGCTCGCCGGCGAGCGGTGGGGCATCGTCTGTCGGGAAACGAAGGCCGGGCTATGCTGCCGGGGAGCGCCGCGACGCGGCGATGCCTCCAGTTTGGTCCTCAAGGGAGGGATTCCGATGACCGGGCACGGCGCAGTTCTGTCCAGGATTGTCAGAGTGGCTGTCGCTGGCGGGCTGCTGGCGGCCCTCGCGGCTTGCTCGTCGGGCGGCGGCGCCACGCTGTCGCCGCTGAGCCTTCAGACCGCGACGCCAGAAGCAAGCTGCGCCTGTTCCACGCCCATCGCCTCGGTGAGCGCCAATGACACGATCAACCCGCCGGCGCCCGAGCCGAGCGGCACTGTCGTTGCCTGGGGCGACGACAGTCAGGGCCAGACGAAAGTCCCCGCGGGCCTCGCCGGGGTCGTGGCGATCGCGGCCGGTGACGAGTTCAGCCTCGCCCTGAAATCCGATGGCACCGTCGTCGGCTGGGGCGCGAACGACGCCGGNNTTGGGGCAACGACAACGACAGCGAGGCAACGCCCCCGGCCGGTCTTGCCAGCGTGGTTGCGATCTCGGCCGGTGGCGACCACAGTCTGGCGCTCAAGTCGGACGGAACCGTCGTCGGCTGGGGCACTGACTTCAACGGCGAGACCGACATTCCGGCCGGCCTTCACGGCGTTGCCGGCATCTCGGCCGGCAACGACTACAGCCTGGCGGTTCTCGAGGGCGGCACCGTCGTCGCCTGGGGCGACAAGTTCCAGACCGACACGTCCATCAGCCTCGTCAAGGTGCCGAGCGGGCTCTCCGGCGTGACGGCCGCTTCGGCAGGCTACTACCACAGCCTGGTGCTCAAGTCCGACGGAACCGTCGCCTCCTGGGGCGAGGACGCCGACGGCGCGGTGACCGTTCCCAAGGGTCTCTCGGGCGTCACGGCCGTGGTCGCCGGCGGCGATTTCAGCCTGGCGCTCAAGTCCGACGGAACTGTCGTAGGCTGGGGGTCGAACGCGACCGGTAGCCTGACCTTCCCGTCCGCGCTCAAGAGCGCGATCGCCATCGATGCCGGCGGCGCCTTCGGGCTGGCGCTCGTTCGAAACCCCTGACGGCACAAGAGGATGACAATGCGCCAGCTCAAGGCCCGTCTCGCAAATCGCGCGCCGCTCGACCTGTCCACCCTCGACGAGCGGGCCCTGATGGGCTGCATCGACCACTCGCTCCTCCGACCGGAGCTCACCCGAGCCGAGGTCGAAGCCGGCCTGGACGTGGCGATCGAATGGGAGACGGCGACGGTCTGCTGCAGGCCTGCCGACCTGCCGCTGGTCGTCTCGCGGCTGCGTCGGACGGTCGTCGGCCCGACCACGGTGATCGGCTTTCCGCACGGCGCGAACATGCCCAACACCAAAGAGCGCGAGGCGCTCGTGGCGGTCGACCAGGGCGCCGTCGAACTCGATGTCGTGATCAACATCGGAGCCCTCCGAGGAGGCGATCTAGGGTACGTGCGCGACGAGCTGGCCGGACTCGTCTATGCGGTCGCCCCGACGCCGGTCAAGGTGATCCTCGAGACCGCTTATCTCACTCCCGAGCAGGTCGAGGCTGGCTGCCGTATCGCCATCGAGGCCCGCGCCGCGTTCGTCAAGAACGGGACGGGCTATTCGCCACGGGGCGCCGAGGCGGGCGAGATCGCGCTCATGCGCCGGGTCGTCGGCGACCGCGTCGGGGTCAAGGCCGCGGGTGGCGTGCGGACCCTGGACGCGATGCTCGCAATGCTCGCCGCCGGAGCGTGCCGCGTCGGAGCCACCGCCACCGCCGCGATCGGCACGGACTGGCGGGCTCGCGGCCCCGAAGCTGTCAGGGCGATTATCGCGTCCGCTCCCTCCGCGAAGCTCGCCGCCGGGCCGTCCGCAAGCGACGACGAGTAGGCGTCGGCGCGGATGCGGCGCTGCCGTGAAGGCAGCGCCGCAAGCCGGGGCCTCAGGCTAGGTGGCGAGCGGCAGCGAGACGGTGCTCGCGACGACCGGTACTTTTGGGTGGGCGGCCGGGGCCAGAACTCGGACAACGTAACCGGTCCCGGAGTCCCAGGTGGGCCACTACACTGCAGCGGGCGTCACGCGGGGCCCGGTCTTGTCTAGATTGCAATCAAGTGAGGTCGGGAGAGGGCAGATGCGTTACCGGATGTTGCGCTTCGGGTTGGCCGCGGCTTTCGTCGCTTCAATGATGGTCGTCCAGGCCGGGCAGGCGCTCGCAACCGCGCCGACACTGGCTCCCACGCTCCTGAGCCCGACCAACAACGCCGACGTCGGCAACGCCAATCCGACGCTCTCCTGGTCGGCGGTCGGGGGCGCCACCATGTACCGCGTCCAGATAGCCACGTCCAACACCTTCACCAGCCCGATCTACAACGTGGAAACGCACGCCCTGCAGGCTACGCCCCAGAACCTGCTGCCGTTCACGACCCTGTACTGGCGTGTGGCCGGCGAAGATTCCTCGTCCAACCTTGGTCCCTGGGCCAACGCGTGGCAGTTCACGAAGAGCCTCTCGACCACGCCCGTGACCCTGACGCC
>PMIQ01000020.1:7051-7868 GCA_003157175.1 Chloroflexota bacterium | reverse complement strand
CAGGTCATCGTGTCGGGTCGCCAGCCCGATCTAACGGCCATTCGAACCGTTTGGTCGGAGGCTTTACTCCTGACGCGACGTCGACCTCACTTTGGAATCAGGCGCGTAAGATCGGACCGCCGGGGCGGTAGGTTCCTGACCCGTCCCACGCCTCTTGGTGCCGCCTGGTTGGCATGATGCGCACCTGATGAACGCACAGACTTCACGAGGTGCCGAGGTTCATGAACCGAAGAGGCGTTTGCTACGACGTCGGCCATGTCATGACCATCAACTGGCGCCCGGTCTTCGACATGGCTGTGATCCACCGCGAGCTGGAGATCATCGGGCGCGATCTCCACTGCAATGCCGTGCGGATCGGTGGGCGCGATCTGAGGCGGGTGGTCCGGGCGTCGGAGGACGCGCTGGCCCAGGGCCTCGAAGTCTGGTTCTCGCCCGTGCTCTGGGACAAGAGCCCAGACCGCACTCTCGAGTACATCGTCGAAGCTGCGAAGGCGGCCGAGAAGCTGAGCGTCCAGTGGCCCGACCGAGTCGTGTTCGTGGTCGGCCAGGAGCTGACTCTCTTCATGCAGGGCATCGTGCCTGGCAAGAATCTCGTCGCCCGGATGCGGAACCCGTCGCTCGGGGAAAGCATAAAGACCGGGGCGTATAACGCGCCGCTCAACGCATTCCTCGGCCGTGCGGTCGAGGCTGTCCGGCGCGTCTACCACGGTCCGCTCAGCTATGCGGCTCTGATCTGGGAAGCGGTCGACTGGAGTCGCTTCGACATCATCGGCGTCGACCACTACCGAGACCCCCGCATCAACGACCGCTACGTCGA
>PMIQ01000020.1:0-7008 GCA_003157175.1 Chloroflexota bacterium | reverse complement strand
CCCTACCGCTCGTCGGGCGGCTGGTGCGACCGCGACTCAACGGCGTCTACGTGCGCGATGAGGAACTCCAGGCCCGGGAACTTGCCGAGACCCTCGCCATCCTGGATGCGGCCGGGGTCGACGGCGCCTTCGTCAGCACATTCTTGTCCGCGATCCACCCCTACGACGAGGACCCTCGATACGATCTCGACATGGCCGCGGCAACCCTGGTCAAGACCCTTGCCGGAGGCAGGCACGGGACGACATATCCGGACATGCCCTGGGAGCCAAAGGCATCGTTCCGAGCTGTCGCCGACTACTACTTTCTAGGCCCGCGATCCGGCGCGTCGGTACACGAGGTACACGACTCCGTTCGCATAGGTCTCGCTGGTCGTTAGTGCCCACTTGGTGGCGGGCGCGTCTTCGCTGAAGAGGTGACCGGCGGGGCCGATCGTCAGTGGAAAGACGAACAGGTGAAGCTCGTCCACCAGGTCGTCGGCGAGGAGCGCCCGGACGAGCTTCCCGCTCCCGCTCACGTAGATCCCACCCTTCACGCCGTCTACGATCCCTCGAATGGCCCCGGCATCGTAGGGTCCGACAATCTTCGAGTTGCTCCAGTTGGCTTTCTTGAGCGTCGCCGAGACCACGTACTTGGTGGTTTCGTTCATGAACGGTGCGCCCGGGTCTTCGGCCGCCGTTCTCGTCGACCAGGCCGGCTCGAACATCTCGTACGTCGTCCGTCCGAGCAGGATGGCCTCGCATCCTGCCATGAGGCGGCCGATCGCCTGGCCCATTTTCGGGTCGAATTCGTACCCGAAAGTCCAGCTGGGCGCTTCGATCACACCGTCGAGCGTGATGAACTCGTGCACACGAATCGTTCCCAACGCCGTTCCTCCTTATGGCTCTCACGGAACTGACCAGCCAGGCCCCGACGTCCATCGACATCGAACCGAGCTCCTGCGCCACGGGTGGCGCCCGTGATGGCCTCTCCGAGGGCCGCGGCAATGATCCTGCCTTTCGGCCGCGTCGAAGGGCAACGGGAGCAACCGATCCGGTAGCCGGCACGCCATCCGCGCCTCGGGCCCACCAACCGGACTGATCCACTAGGCAGCCATCGTGTGCGGAGAACCGCGCTACACGGAGAGGGGTCGGCCTGCGTATGAATGCGGCTTCCCACCGAGCGTGCTACGCGACCCGCGTCGATTGCGAGCGCGGATGACGTTCGTCGATCGAGCCTGGACCAGCAGGCCATGAAGCGCCTCATGAGGAGGCGGCGAACGTACTGTTGATAGACGTCGACCGAGGCGATCGCCGTTCCTTTCCGACGTCCGCTCTGCCTCCTACCCCGCGAGCGGAAAGCTCAGCACCGGGAGGCCCCGGCAGCGTAGAGTGGTCACGGCGTCCCATGTGGAAGATGGGAGACAGAGGTGGAGGCACCTAACTTGTGCCCGAGTTGCGGAGCGCCCGTCGCGCCAGACGCGGCTTTCTGCGCGAAGTGCGGTCGGGCTCTGGCGCCCGCCGGGCCTGCCGCGCCGTGGGGACCCGGGTTCGCGGCCCCGAGGATGCAGACGCCTCCCGCCACGCGGCGCGGTAACCCGGCAGCAGGCGCCATCAAGCGCAGCTTCGTCGCCCTGGCCTCCCTGATGGCCATAACGGTCCTCATCGCGCTCGTGTATCAGGCTATGGGTGGCTACACCACGCAGAAGACCGCGACGCCCGGCTCTACGATCGTGGTACCGGCGCCGCCAGCGATCAACGGAGTGGCTGGCTGGCAAACGAACCTTGCTTACACCACCTGCGCCGACTACACGCGGTCGATGACGTCCGCTCAACAGGTCGCTGCTGCCCAATGGTTGCTGGCGACCTTCCGTGGGGAAGAGGTTTCCGACGCATCGGACGGCGCCGAATTCGCTGGGCTCTTTGCTACCGAGGTCGGGGCGGCCTGCGCGAAGTACTACAGGTCTGCCCCAACGACCGGGGTTATTGCGGCTGCGACCATGGCCTATATGAACGACCCGAGTCTTCATCCGGTCCACCACTGACCGGGCCGCGACGATCGACGAGGTGGCCCCCTCGTCGACCTGGCGTTCCTCTTGTCTGGACGGGTAGCAACAGCGGTAGCAACGGGAGGTTCGCGATGTGCGCGTACATCGTCAGTCGTGAGCACCCTGCTAGGACGGCAACGTGCACTGCGCACGAAAGGTAAGGCGAGATCGTGAAACGGACCCTGGTCGCGTTCCTGTTCGGTCCCGAGGAGTCTGGGACTCGGCGCATCGCACGGCGGCTTATTGGGGCGCCTCAGGACGGCGTCATAATGGGCGGGCGTCCCGGACATCCAGAAGGGGGTTCGGATATGGAAGCGATCTATTGCTCCAGATGCGGCGCGTCTGTTACACCCGGGAGCACTTTCTGCTCTAGGTGCGGGGCCGCCATTGCGGCCTCGGCGCCGCCCGTAACGGTCAGCCAGGGCGGCCTCAACNNCAACATGACGGCTGCGGTGATCCTGGTCGGAGGCGCGTTGGTCGCAATCGGGTCGTTTCTTCCGTGGGCGACCGCAACTGGCCTCGTTTCCGTCTCAAAGTCCGGGCTGGACGGCGGAGACGGGATCTTCACGCTGCCTCTCGGAGTTGTGATCGCCCTCCTTGGCCTTAGTCGTCTGCAGCGTTCGGGTCTGCCTGGCAACCGCCTGGTCATGGTCATCCTTGGGATTATTGCCGTAGGTCTGGCCTGGTTCGAAGGGGCAACGATCCAGGGCCGCCTCGATGCCGCCGCGTCCGCCTATGCTGTCTATAGCCTTGGCATGGGCATCTACGTCATGGGAGTAGGCGGCGTGCTGGTGGTCCTGGTCAGCATCTTTGGGGAGCGAGGCCCTCAGTCTATCCAGGCCACCCGAGCGCCGGCCGCCGCGCCGGTCGCGATGCCGTCCGGGGTCTATCCGTGCTACCGATGCCAGGCCCCAGTTTGGCCGCCGATGCCGTCTTGCGGCGCTTGTGGCGCGCCGCTCTCCTGGCAAGCTCCGGTCTCCTGAGACGCCGAAAACGCGCCGCCGCCAGCGTCGGCGCTCCGCCTGCCACGCCTGTATTCGCTAGTCTCGCCCCGGCCCTCGCTCCGCTGGCCGCAGACGATCCCGGCCCGGTGCCGGCCAGCTCGGGCGAGTGCGACGGGGGCCGCTCCCACCAGGCCCGAACGTGACCTGTGTTGCACTACCCTATGCCGTCGCACGACGTTGCCTTGCCGCTAGGCCAGAACCGGCGGCCCAAGGGCGAAGAAGTCTGCAGGTGCGGTCCGCGAAAGTCGCGCCACTCGACCGCCAGCACGTTAACCAGCGTTCCTTCTCCGCGGCCGCGCCTGCCGCGATCTCTGTCGAGGCCATCCTCGCCCTAAGTCACCCGGTCGCGATGCCAAGGGCCCGTCCCCCTCTCCGAGCTTCACCGATCAGTCGAACGCGGACCTCCACGATGGAGTCATCGTGTTGGTCTGATAGACGCAGGCTCGGGTCCATCCGCGGACGGCGCCTCCGCCCGGGGTTGAGCGGCAACGCCTAGCCCTGTGGGTGCACCGAGTTCAGGCGCCGCAGCAGAAGCGCGAACGGCCTCCACTAAACCTAAACCCAGGACTGCCCAGTCGCCCACCTTGGTGACGCGGTTACGTTCACGACACGACCGCGTCGCCCCGGGGTGGATGGCTGTTGTCGGGAGTGATCTGCCGTCGGACGTGGGCGTCCTGGTTCGCCACCAGGGGGCACGATCTGCAACGAGACTCTCGTCAGTTCAACTAGCCGAGGGATCGGGGGCGATGCTCAGGCTACGCACGAAGGCTCTGACCTGGGCTTCGAGAGGCGTTACGTTGGGCCCCTTGAATACGGCGCTGATCTCAAGGTGCAAATGTCCGAGTCCCGGTTGACCGACGAGGAAGTAGAGATGAGTGTCGTAGCCTGACGTATTGGGTTCCACTGCCATTGGTTCCTCGACTACCAGGTAGCCGCCAACCATTTGCTCGGTTGAACCCGTCGGCATAGGAGCCGCTTGTACGTCGAAATCGGGTCGATCAAGAAGAGTGACTGTCAGAAAGAACGCGTTATCGGGCAGCGTGCAGCACCGACCATTTGCCATCGGGTCATCGGCAACATTGAGGTAGGCGATCGCCTGCGGTTCGGCGGCGACCTTGTAGCGATGCCAAGCACCGGGGACCAACAGCTTGACTCGTCCAATCTGAACGGGTTGGACGATCGAGCCGGTCGGGAGGGCCGCTGGTGTGCTGACGACCCCTGTCGGCGCGCTAATAGGCGCGCTCACCGTGTTGGATACCTTGTTCGGCTGAGAACCCGAGGCTCCCGGCGAAGCCAATCCTCGGACCAAGAGAGCGCCGCCAACAACTCCCACGACGAGGGCGATCGTGATCCCCGAGATGGCCGACCTGATATGCCGATGTCCAGATTGGATCTTGGTCGCGTTCGTCATGATCGTTCCATGGTGACGGGATGCTGGGCCAGTGTCGCAATCCATTGCCCGGAGGATGGATGCGCTCCCGTCAGCTCTCGTACCCCAGAACCTTCTTCGCCTGGACGAATTCGGCCTCGGTGATCTCGCCGCGCGCGAAACGCATCCGCAGGATCTCAAGAGCATCTGCACGATCTGGGCTGGAGGACGATATACCACGGGTCGACCGCAAGACAGCCCAAACGATGAGAACCACCAGGGCGACGACAAGGAGTAGCTCGAGGAGACTCCATACGAGTGCTGCTGGCCCTAACCCGACACCGTATCTGAACATCGTTCTGACTCCAGTTGCTTGCCCTAGGACCTGCCGGCCTCGCCGTCCAGTATCTCACCAGCCTTTACTTCGTCGGCATCAAGTCAGCCACTTGGAACTCGCGGCGTCGATCAACTCCTGGTCCGCGACCGGGTCTCCACCGGCAGCCTTCGGCGCCAGCTTCCCGCGCACCCAGGCGCTGGCGATCGCGAGTGCCTGCCGGCCCTCTCCGGCCTTCTCAAGTGCGTCGGCTTTGGCCGGCTCTACGAGGTCGGCCACGAGTTCGGTTGTCCGCCGGGAGAGCGCCTCGGGGTCTGGAGGCACTGCCGGTGGCACGCCGTCGAGTTCGGCCAGGCGGACGACGGTGTCAGCGATGACCTCGGTGCTCTTGACCTGCTCATCCCAGGCCGCAGCCACGTCGGGGAAGAGTGCCCGATGGCCGTCAAGGAACCTTCCCTCGACGATGCCACGGGCAGCCTCGGAGGCCGCAAGCTCGACGGCCCGCATCGCCACTACGCGGCGCACCAGCGCGAAGCGCTCTAGATACGTCGCGTCCGCACGACTCGTCTTGCCATCCTCAGATGCCAGTAGAGCCAGCTGAGCCGCGAAGAGAGCATCGAGAAGCTGCTGGCGATCCAGCAGCTCGTGAGCGGTCACGTTGATGCGCATCACCAACTCGAAACGGAATACGGTCTCGCGCAGGGCGCTCCGGACTGCGGCGTTGACCACCTCGGGTCCCTTGCCTCGCATAGCCGTCCGTGTGCCCTGGGCTGCCTCGCGAGCCAGGCGATCGAGAGGAGCAACGGGCGGGTCCTGAGCCAGGAGCGAGGCCACGTACGGCTCGATGTCGCCGAAGGCATGGGCCTCGGCCAGCCAGCGCAGCACGAGCTGCGTGGGGGAGAGGGAGGTCTCCAGCTTGGCGAGCCGCCGCGAGAGCGTCATCTCGGCTTCTCATCGGTGAACGCATCATCCTGGTCGGAATTGCTCCGCCGGTCCGCAGCAGCTTCGAGGGCCTCCACGCGGGCTTCAAGCTCGCCTACCTCCACGAGCCTGAGGCCGGTGGCCACCATCGCTGTCACCGCACGGTTGCGGGCGATCGAGTTCTCCAGGGCCATGGTCTCGATCGTGATCGTCTCTAGGAGCGCCGCGTAGTCCTCGATGGTGCGCAGGCCGCCGAAGCCGTAGATGGTGGCCACGGTGCGCTTCTTGCGCTGGTGGAGCCTGCCCATCCGTTGCGCGTCTGGCAATTCGTCAGCGGTCTCAGGCGAGTGCCAGAAACAGAAGGGACCATCGCGCAGGGGATTGGCCCGACACGACCGGCCATCGGCCTTCTGGTAGGTGCACGTCCGCCCTACCATTGCCTACCGCCGGTAGCGAAAACACGATTGGTAGCCACGATCTCGCCATAGGGTCGATGCCGCGGGCCGATGCACCTGGCCCCGCGTGAGCGCCACACAGGCCCCACGTGCGCCCCTGGCAGCGTGGTTGCCCGGTTGCCCAACCTCGCGATTTCCCTCTTCACGACCGCCTTGGCGGCTTCGTTTCTGGCTGTCGGCCGACACGAATCTATCGACTTGCAATCTGGCCGGTAGCGAGCGTGTATGTGACCGACCGAACACCCCAAGGAGCCCCCGATGCCGACCAAGCGAACCGCCCTCGACGCCTACNNCCCGAGCAGATCCACTGGGGCCACGTCGGCGACATCGCCGAGACTCGCCGGATGCTCCAGGCCATCAGCGACCGCCTTTTCGCCGAGGGCGAGTACGCCCCCGAAGCCAACTGAGGAGAACCGATGATCACCGCCGACAAGGCCAACGAGCTTCGCAACGAACTCGAAGANNGTTCAGGCTCGACGCCTACCAGGTTGGCACAGGATCGGACGAGGGCGGCGGCCAATCGATGGTGGGCTGGCTCGATGAGATCGAGGCTGACCTCATGGGCGAGGCGGAGTAGGTCATGCTCACCCTCACCGAAGCCGCCATCGAACTCGGCATCAGCTCCGCCACCCTTCGCCACCAGGTCCAGGGCGGCCGTCTGGCCGCGCGCCTGTTCGGGAAGACCTACGTCATCACGGACGAGGAGCTCGCGCGATACCGCGCCACCAGCCTTGGGAAGCCGGGGCGTCCACCCGCCAGGCCCCGACCCTAGGGCCGCGCCCACGCCGCTCATGCGCTCGGCTTCCCGGTCAGCACCGATAGGACCGAGGCGCCAGAGCGGCGGGTCTTCCGAGCAGGCGCGGAAGTGCCCTCGGCCCCGCGGATCTCCCAGGCGAGGCTT
>PMIQ01000176.1 GCA_003157175.1 Chloroflexota bacterium | reverse complement strand
GGACCTCGGTCGCGCCAGCCTTGCGAAGCAATGCCACGATCTGGCGGGTGGTGGTGCCGCGCACGATCGAGTCGTCGACGACGATCAGCCTCTTGCCAGCCACGACCTCGCGCAGCGGGCTCAGCTTGACGGTGACGCCGCGCTGGCGCATGCCCTGGGAGGGCTGGATGAAGGTGCGGCCCGAATAGCGGTTTCGAACCATGCCCTCGCGATACGGCAGCCCCGACCCCTCGGCATAGCCGGCCGCCGCCGGCGCACCCGTGTCGGGCACGGGCATCACGAGGTCCGCCTCGACGGGCGCCTCGGCGGCGAGCGCCACTCCCATACGGCGCCGCGCTTCGTAGAGGTTGCGCCCCAGCATGTAGGAGTCGGGCCGGCCGAAGTAGATCAGCTCGAAGACGCACAGCTGCTCGTGACCCTCGGCAAATCGGACCGAAACCGGCTCCTTGCCCTCCTCCAGAATGACGATCTCGCCCGGCTCCACGTCGCGAACGACGGTTCCGCCGGCAACTTCGATGGCGGCCGATTCGGAGCTGAGAAGCCAGCCGCCAGAACGCTTGCCCTGCGGGTCGTCGGCCGCCGGCTCCAACCGGCCCAGGACGAGCGGTCGGAAGCCGAACGGGTCGCGCACGCCGATGACGCGCTTTTCGTCCAGGATGGCCAGCGAGTAGGCGCCCTGCACGAGCGGCAGGACGTGCTTGAGGGCCTCGATCGTGTCGTCGGAAGGATCGTCGGCCAGCAGAGTCGTCAGCAGCTCGGTATCGGTGGTGGCGGACAGCCGCGACTTGCCGCCCTCCAGGTGCGCCAGCAACTCGCGGGTATTGACCAGGTTGCCGTTGTGACCGATGGCGATCGAGCGGCCGCGTCCCAGACGGAAGGTTGGCTGGGCGTTCTCCCACACCGTCGAGCCGGTCGTCGAGTAGCGGCAGTGAGCGATCGCCAGCGATCCTCGCAGGCTGGGCAGGCGCCGCTCGTCGAGGACCTGGGCGATCAGGCCCAGATCCTTGTAGAGCATCAACTGCTCACCGTCGCTCACCGCGATCCCGGCGGACTCCTGGCCGCGGTGCTGCAACGAGAAGACGCCCAGCGCGGCGATGCCCGCGGCATCCATGCCCGGGGTCACTGCGCCGAAGATGCCGCACATGGCTAGCCGGCCCTGCCGCTTGCGCCGGGCTTGTCGGGCGCATGCGGATCGGGATTGCTCTCGGCGGCGGACGGCTCCACGCCGAGGGCCCGGGCGAGGCCGTGGTCCCAGGCGTGGCGCAGATCGACGAGGGCCACGTCCAGCGCGTCTGCCACGCGCGAGCCGCGCTCCTCCGCCGCGCCGGTCGCTCCCTGCCCGGTCAGCTCGATGCGGAGCCGCTCCCCGCCGACGGTGCCGAGGGTCGTGGCCGGCAGGCCGAACTGGCGGGCCAGCAGCTCGATCGCCGCAGCGTGGCGCGGACGGCACGACAGTACGAGCCGGCTGGGGCTCTCGCCGAAGAGCTCGATTGCCGGCGAGCCCGAGATGCCGAGACGGAGATGGGCGCCGAGCCCGCCCCACATGGCGCACTCGGCGAGGGCGACCGCCAGGCCGCCGCCCGAAACGTCCTGGGCCGAGGCCACCAGACCGCGTCCGATGGCCTCGCGGATGAACGACTGCAGGGCCGCCTCGCGGTCCAGGTCCAAACTCGGCGGCGCGTCCTCGGACGCGAGACCCGCCAGCGCGGCATAGGCCGAGCCGGCCAGACCGGGCGCGCTCGAGCCGACAAGGACGACGCTGTCGCCCTCGGTCGTGAAGGGCGGCCGCACGAGCAGCGAGATGTCGTCGAGCAGGCCGACGATGCCGATCTCGGGCGTCGGCGAGATCGCTCCGCCCGGGTATTCGTTGTAGAGCGAGACATTGCCGCCGGTCACCGGGATGCCGAGCGTGCGGCAGGCGTCGCCCATGCCGCGGACCGCCTCCTGAAGCTGCCAGAAGGCCTCGGGCCGTTCCGGGTTGCCATAGTTGAGGCAGTTGGTGAGGCCGATCGGTCGGGCGCCGGTGATGCTGACGTTCCGCGTCGCCTCCGCCACGGAGAGCTGCGCGCCCAAATACGGGTCGAGCGCGCTGACGGTCTGGTTGCCGTCGGTCGTGGCGACGAGAGCCTTCTTGGTGCCCTTGACGCGCAGGACAGCCGCGCCGTGGCCGGGCCACTCGACGGTGTTGCTCTGGACGCAGGCGTCGTACTGCTCGTAGACCCAGCGCCGGCTCGAGAGATTCGGGCTGCCGAGCAGCGCGGCCAGGACGGCGGCCGGGTCCATGCCCCGCTCCGGGAGCCCGTCCTGGGCGGTCAGAGGGATGCCCGGGGCGGGCGCCTGGCGGCGGCGCGCCGGGGGCGTAGCCACGCGGTAGTGGACGATGGCTTCGCTCGTGAGCGCCTTGGCCGGGATGCGCGCGATCTCCTTCGCGTCGGGGTTTGGCAGGCCGTCGCTGCCGATGCCGCCCTCCACGATGGCGATGTCTCCATCGGTCGTCACCCGGCCGACGAGCGCGATCGGGATGCCCCACCGCTCGCACACCTCGCGGACGGCCGGGAAGTTCTCCGGCCGGCACGTGGCCAGCATCCGCTCCTGGGATTCGGAGATCATCACTTCCCAGGGCGCCATTCCGGGCTCGCGCCGCGGGATCGCGTCCAGGTCGAGCAGGATGCCGGTCCCGGCCTTATCGGCGGATTCCGAGCTGGCGCAGGAGATGCCGCCGGCGCCAAGATCCTGGATGCCCTCCACCAGGCGGCGGTCGATCAGTTCCAGGCTGGCCTCGATGAGCAGCTTCTCGGCGAAGGGGTCGCCGACCTGGACCGTCGGCCGCTTGTTCGGGTCGCTGTCGGCGAAAGTCGCCGACGCGAGAACGCTCGCCCCGCCGATGCCGTCGCGGCCGGTCGTCGAGCCGAACAGAACCACGTAGTTGCCCGGCCCGGGAGCCTCGGCCAGGATCAGCATCCGCTCTTCCAGCAGTCCGATGGCCATGACGTTGACCAGCGGGTTCCCCTGGTAGCTCGGGTCGAAGACGAGCTCGCCGCCGATGGTGGGCACGCCGACGCAGTTGCCGTAGCCGCCGACACCACGGACGATCCCATCCACCAGGTGCCGCGTTCGCGGATCCGTCGGATCGCCGAAGCGGAGCGCGTCCAGGACAGCGATCGGCCGCGCGCCCATGGTGNNGAAGATGTCGCGCAGGATCCCGCCCACGCCGGTGGCGGCGCCCTGGTACGGCTCTACGGCGGAGGGGTGGTTGTGACTCTCGATCTTGAACGCGACCGCCAACCCGTCGCCGATGCGGACCACGCCGGCGTTGTCGCCGGGACCGGCCATCATCCCGTGGCCGCGCGTCGGGAGGGTCTTGAGGAGCGGCTTGGAGCTCTTGTACGANNTGCTCGCTCCACATCACGCTGAACATGGCCAGCTCGGTGTGGTTGGGCTCGCGGCCGAGCTTGCCCCGGATCGCGTCCAGCTCGCCGTCGGTGACGCCCAGCTGGCGATGCAGCGGCTCGGACCGGGCCGGCGCCGGTGGGTTCGTCGTCACATCGCTCATCGCGTTGCCTCCCACGTCCTGGCGCTCTCCACGAACGAGCTGATCAGCTGCATGCCGTCATCGCTGCCCAGGATGGACTCGGACATCCGCTCCGGGTGCGGCATCAGCCCGGCCACGTTGCCGGCCGTGTTGCACACGCCCGCGATCCCGCGGAGCGAGCCGTTCGGGTTGGCCGGATCGTCCGGGTCCAGCGCGGGCGCGCCGTCCGGTCGGACGTAGCGCCACAGGATCTGGCCGTTGCGCTCGAGTTCGTCGAGAGTGGCCTCGTCCACGTAGTAACAGCCCTCGCCGTGAGCGATTGGGATATGCAACGGCGCGCCGGTCGCCTTGTGGGTGAACGGCGAGTCGAGGCGTTGGGGTTTGATGGCGACGATCTTGCTGGCGAAGCGCAGGGAGCGATTGCGCAGCAACGCACCGGGCACGAGCCGGGATTCGGCCAGGACCTGGAAGCCGTTGCAGATGCCCAGGACGAGGCCGCCCTTCGCCGCGAAATCGGAGACGCCGCGCATGACCGGCGAAAAGCGCGCGATGACGCCCGCTCGAAGGTAGTCGCCGTAGGCGAAGCCGCCCGGCAGGATCACCCCGGCCACGCCCTGCAGGTCGGGCGATTCGTGCCACAGCGAGACCGGCTCGACGCCCGCGACGGCGAGGGCGTTGAGCGCGTCCACGTCCGAGTTGGAATCCGGGAAGGTGACGACGCCGATTCTCACGATGGAGTCACCTTAGCGCCGGAACTGGCGCCGGAATCCGTGCCGGAGCCCACCGCCGATACCGTCGACGAGGTCGCCTCCAGCAGCTCGATGGCGTAGGCCTCGATGAGCGGGTTGCTGAGCATCTCTTTGGCCAGACCGTCGACGACGACCCGGGCCGCCGGCTCGGCAGCCGCGGTCACGGTCAGCTCGACACGGCGCCCGACGCGAACTCGCGAGACGGTCGTAATCTTGAGGTGGGGCAGGCTGAGCTCCACGGCCCGTCCCTGCGGGTCGAGGATCCCCGGCTTGGGCAGAACGTTGACGGCATACCGGAACTCGCTCATCGGGCGATCGTGTCCTCCTGCAGGTAGCGCTCGAAGCCGGCCCCGGTTATCCGCTCGAACGCCGCCACATAGCGCTCGCGCGTCCCGGCCAGGATCTCGGCCGGCAGCTCGGGTCCTGGATAGGTCTTATCCCACGGCTGAGCTTCCAGCCAGTCGCGGACGAATTGCTTGTCGAAGCTGGCCTGGGCGCGGCCCGGCTCGTAGTCCGAGGCGTCCCAGAACCGGCTGGAGTCGGGCGTCATGACTTCATCGATCAGGATCAGCTCGCCCGTGTCGAGCGCTGCGCCAAGCTCGAACTTCGTGTCGGCCAGCAGGATGCCGGCCCTCTCGGCAACGGCCGCGCCACGGCGATACAGGCGCAGGGCGACGTCGCGGACTCGTTCGGCCGTCGGCCCTCCCACGAGCTCGACCATGGCGTCGAAGCCGATGTTCTGGTCGTGCCCGACCTCTTCCTTGGTGGACGGAGTGAAGATCGGCGCGGGCAGGCGATCGGACTCGCGCAGGCCCACGGGCAGTCGAATGCCGCAGATCGCGCCGGTCCGACGGTAGTCCTTCCAACCCGAGCCGGCGACGTAGCCGCGGACGATCACCTCGACCGGCAGAACCTTGGCGCGGCGGCACAGCATCATCCGGCCGCGCAGCTCGCGCCGGCCGGCCGCGTCGACGAAGCCCGCCGGCAGCTCTTCGGGATCGGTCCCGAGCAGATGGTTCGGGATTATGTCGGCCGTCTGGCCGAACCAGAAGCGCGACAGACCGGTCAGGACGCGGCCCTTGTCGGGGATCGGCGTCGGCAGAACGACATCGAACGCGGAGAGCCGGTCGCTGGCGACGAGCAGCAGTCGATCGCCGACTTCGAAGAGGTCGCGCACCTTGCCGGACCGGACGAACCCGCCCGAGGCCGCAAGGCTGCGCCCCGCGGACCTGGGATCGCCGGGATTCGTCGTTTCAGCGGGCGACATCTGCGGCCTCTTTTCGAGCGTGGACCAGGTCATCGAGTCGGGCCATCGCCGTCGGCACGTTGCGCAGGAAGTAGCCATCGTCGAAGCAGGAAGCGAGCGCTTCATCGGAGAGGCGGGCGGCGACTTCCGGGTCGGCCGCGAGCGTATCCCGCAACTGGCAGCGCTCGTCGGCGGCCCTCATGGAGTTGCGCTGGACGACGGTGTAGGCCTCCTCGCGCGACATGCCCGCTTCCTCGATCAGGGCCAGCAGGACGCGGCCGCTGGCGTGAAGACCCAGACCGCGCTCGATGTTCTCGCGCATCCGTTCCGGCCGGACGACCAGCCGCTCTATCAGACCGCGCGATTTCACGAGCATGTAGTCGAGCAGGATCGTGGCATCGGGGAGCATCACCCGCTCGGCGCTGGAGTGGCTGATGTCGCGCTCGTGCCAGAGCGGCTGGTTCTCCAGGGCCGTGACGGCATAGCCCCGCAGCAGGCGTGCCATACCTGCGATGCGCTCGCACAGGATCGGGTTGCGCTTGTGGGGCATCGCCGAGCTGCCCTTCTGGCCGGCCCGGAACGGTTCCATCAGCTCGCCGATCTCGGTGTGCTGGAGGTTGCGGATCTCAGTGGCGATGCGCTCCAGGCTGCCGCCGGTAACGGCCATGGTGGCGAGGAGGGCAGCATGGCGGTCACGCTGGACGATCTGCGTGGAGACGGGATCGCGGTTCAGGCCGAGCGCGGCCAGAACCTCCTCCTCCAGGTCCGGATCAAGGTGGCTATAGGTCCCTACCGGCCCGGAAATCTTGCCCGTGGCCGCGTCGTCCGCGGCGGCGGCCAGGCGAGTTCGATCGCGGGCGATCTCGAAGGCCCAGCCGGCGATCTTCATGCCCAGCGTGGTCGGTTCGGCGTGGACCGAGTGCGTTCGACCCATCATCACCGTACCGGCTTCGGCCCTGGCCCGGGCAACGAGGGCGTCGATCAGGGCGTCGAGGTCGGCGATCAGCTTCCGCCCGGCGGCCTGGAGCTGGAGCGCCAGACCCGTATCGACGACATCGCTGCTCGTGAGGCCGAGGTGCAAGTAGCGCCCCTCGTCGCCTACCGTCTCGGCGACCTGGCTGACGAAGGCGATGACGTCGTGGTCGGTCGTCTTCTCGATCTCGTCGATGCGGGCCACGTCCACACGGGCCCGCGCCTCGATCGCCCGAACGGCCGCCGCGGGCACCATGCCCCGGCCGATCTGGGCCCGGGCAACGGCTATCTCCACCCGAAGCATCTGCTCGAAATGGGCCTGCTCGGTCCAGATGGCGCCCATCTCGGGCAGGGTGTACCGAGGAATCATGCCGGCTTGCCTTCTTCCCATCCGGCGGCGGAGATCGGGGCAGGCGAGGAAGCCGCGATCTTCGCGCCCGTAGCGGCCGGCAGCCTGGCGGCGATGTCGTGGCGGCGTTGCATCCCTTGCCAGCTCACCTGCTCGGCCGCTTTCTCGGCATTTGCTCGCGCCGCGGCGAGCGTGCTCCCAAGGCCCACGACCGAAAGGACACGGCCGCCGTTGGTGCGGTACCGGCCGTCGGCGGCGCGTACCGTGCCGGCGTGGAAGACCGTGGCACCGGCTCGCGCCGCCTCACCCAGGCCGGAGATTGGATCCCCCCTGCGCGGCGTTTCGGGATAGTTCGCGGCGGCCAGAACGATTGCCACCGCGGCGTCCCCCGTCGTCGGCAGCATCCGGCCCACGAGCCCGAGCTCCGCCGCCGCCCCGGCCAGATCCCCCAGCG
This sequence comes from Chloroflexota bacterium, assembly GCA_003157175.1. Classification (GTDB taxonomy): domain Bacteria; phylum Chloroflexota; class Limnocylindria; order Limnocylindrales; family CSP1-4; genus Fen-1039. Next base: position 2,577 of record PMIQ01000176.1, on the reverse strand, counting down.
CGGCGCCGAGCAGGAGCGGCCCCAGCGGCACGGCGAGACGCGGCAGCAGGGCCTGGATCTCCGGGTCGCCGAAACGAGCGTTGCACTCGATCAGGACCGGACCCTCGGGCGTGAGCATCAGGCCCGCGTACAGCGCGCCCCGGAACGGCGCGCCACGCCGGGTGAGCTCCGCCAGGATCGGCCCATGGATCATGTCGACCAGTGTGGCGCAGAGGCTCTCGGGCATATCGGGCACGGGGCTGTAAGCGCCCATGCCGCCGGTGTTGGGGCCCCTGTCGCCGTCGAGCAACCGCTTGTGGTCGCGGGCCGGCGGCAGAGCCAGGGCATTGTGGTCGTCGCACAGGGCGATCAAGCTGGCTTCGGCGCCGATGAGGCGCTCCTCGATCACGACTACCGGGGGCCGGCCGGCCAGACGAGCCGCCTCGGCCTCCGCCACGGCCTCGGCCACGGCCACGGCCACGGCCGGAGCGTCGCCGAAGAGCGCCCGCAGCGCCATCTCCGCCCCAGCGAAATCTTCGCAGACGGTGACGCCCTTGCCGGCCATCAGGCCGTCGGCCTTGACAACCACGCCGCACGATCCCGGCGCGGCAGCCAGCCCGCGGGCAAAGGCGAGCGCCGGCTCGAGGGCCCAGAACGCCTCGCCGCGCGCCATCCGGACACCGGCCGCGGCAGCGACCTCGCGGCAGAAAGCCTTGCTCCATTCGATTCGGGCGGCGGCTTTGATCGGGCCGAAGGTCGGCACGCCGGCCTCCTCCAGGACATCCACGACGCCTGCGGCCAGCGGCGCCTCAGGACCCACCACGACCAGATCCACGTCCTCGGCAGTGGCCAGGGCAAGGACCGCCGCGGGATCCGTGGCGGAGACAGCCGGCACGCACCGAACTTTGGGCTCCTCGGCGATGGCGTCGCTTCCCGGCGCGACGATGACGGCCTCCACGCCGGCCTCGCGGGCCAGGCTCCAGACCAGGGCGTGCTCGCGACCGCCGCCGCCAAGCACCAACACCCGGGCGGGACCGGCGAGCGGCGGGCTGGATCCGGCCCGCGGGCTCATCGCGCCCCTTGCTCCGGCGACACCGCCGCCGGCCCGGCAGCAGGCCGGGGGCGGAGGGTTCGCGCCATTCGTTCGATCGTCTGGTGACGTTCCGGCCCGACCGAAACAAGCGCGATCGGGGCTCCCGAGAGTCGCTCGACCGCATCCACGTAGAGCCGCGCGTTCTCCGGCAGATCCGCCATCGAGCGGCANNTCGACCTCGTAGGCCATGCAGATCAGGACCTCGTCCAGCCCCGAGAGGATGTCGATCTTGTTCAGCATGATCGAGCTGACGCTGTTAACGGCGACGGCATAGCGCAGCGGCACCGCGTCGAACCAGCCGACGCGGCGACGCCGCCCGGTGGTTGTCCCATATTCCCGACCGCGATCGATGATCCCCTCGCCGATGGCCTCGGTCAGCTCCGTCGGGAACGGGCCCGCCCCGACGCGCGTGGCGTACGCCTTCATGACGCCGATGACTTCGTCGACCTGGAGCGGTCCGATGCCGCCGCCCGTGCAGGCGCCGCCGGCGATCGGGTTGGAGGAGGTCACGAACGGATAGCTGCCGTGGTCGAGGTCGAGAAGCGCTCCCTGCGCACCTTCGAACAGGATGTGCTCTCCGCGCGCGAGGCGCTCCTGAACGAGCTGCGTCGTGTCGGCCAGATGCGGCGCGAGGCGGCGGCCCCATTCGGTGGCCTGCTCGACCAGCTCGTCGAGGTCGAAGCCGTCGACGCGATGCTGGCGCTGGAGGGTGGCGTTCTTCTCCGGCAGGATGCGGGCCAGCTTGCCGCGAAGCGCCGGGCCGTCCAGAAGGTCCTCCATGCGGATGCCGATCCGCCACGCGCGGTCCGCGTAGGCGGGCCCGATTCCCCGGCGCGTGGTGCCGACGGCGGCGTTCGCCAGCCGGGATTCCATCGCTCCGTCGAGGGCGATGTGGTAGGGCATGATCACGTGGGCGTGCTTGCTGACACGGACCCGGTCGACCTCGAGGCCGCGGCTGGCCAGCATGTCCAACTCGGAGATGAGCGTGGCCGGGTTCACGACAACGCCGTTGCCGATCACGGGCGCGATGTGCGGGTAGAGCACGCCGGACGGGACGAGGTGGAGCTTGAAGACCTCCTCGCCGAGCATGATCGTGTGGCCGGCGTTGTCGCCGCCCTGGTAGCGGACGACGGCCGAGACGTCCTCGGCCAGGAAGTCGGTCGTCTTNNCCTTTGCCTTCGTCGCCCCATTGGAGGCCGACGATCACTGTGGCGGGCATCTAGTCCTCCCGTCGGTGCTCGCCCCGGCGGCCGTTACTGTGCGAACCCCGGGAAACCAAAAGGCCCTCGACCGAGCGGCCGGGGACCTGGGTAGACTGCCCCTCCGCAGGAGCCGCCGCGGCTCCCTGGGGCGTGAAGGTGGTGGTTCGTCTCACGGGGCGAACGGCACGCCTTCGTGCGGCAACGTGCACTCCTTGGCGATTGGCACTGGCAGCCCGGGGTTCCTCGGTCCTCAGGCCGGCCGAAGTATAGCAGGCGCAAAGCGCCCGACCGAGGCCGACTCGC
>PMIQ01000144.1 GCA_003157175.1 Chloroflexota bacterium | reverse complement strand
CAGCGTGACTTCCTCGATGGTCTGCCGCTCGATCTCGCCGCGCACCTTCTGCCCGCCAGCAGCCGACTGAACTTCGGTCTGCTGAGCCACCTGGTGCTCCATGCGCGCGCTCAGAAGCGGTACGCCGGACTGACCACGGCCGAGCGTCGACGACGGCCGAGGATGTCTCCGCTGAAGATGGCGGCCCTTATCGACAACCTGCGCTCGACAACGATGCACCTCACTTGGGAGCCGCGGGGCACGGCGTGGGAGAGCTACGCAGAGAACAACACATATGCCGAGGAAGCGGCGGCGGACAAGGATCGCCTGGTTCGACTGGCCCTGCAATCCAGCCCGGGGACGGTCGTCTGGGACCTCGGGGCGAACACGGGCAGGTTCAGCCAGATCGCCGCGGGCCTGGGGCGCAAGGTCGTGGCGCTCGACGTTGATCACGCCGCCTCAGAGCGGCACTACCGCACGATCAAGGCGACCGGGCAAAGCTCGGTCCTGCCGCTCGTGATCGACGTCGCCAACCCGAGCCCTGGCCTCGGCTGGGTGAGCCACGAGCGCAAGTCACTGCTTGACCGGGCGAACGCGGACGTCGTCCTCGCCTTAGCAGTGGTGCACCATCTCGCGATCGGGCGGAACATACCCCTGGGATCGATCTCCGAGCTGTTTGCGAAGCTCGCTCCCGACGCGATCGTCGAATTCGTGCCCAAGGAAGATCCGATGGTCCAACGGCTCCTCGCGAGCCGGCTCGATGTCTTCCCCGACTACACGCTGGCGGGCTTCCGGAGCGCCTTCGGCCGATCCTTCGAGATCCTATCGGAGCACCAGATCCAGGGCAGCCTGCGCACCATCCTTCACCTGCGCCGACGGACTGGACCGACGAGTGGATTGGCAGCCCGGCGCTAGCTGCCGGCAGGCCGGGGAAGACGGGTCGTGACGTCCGTGAAGTCGTACGGCCGGGCGTAGCTCGACGAGGTGAAGCTGCGATCGGGGAGCAATGGGATGTTCGCCCCGAAGTAGCGGTCAAAGACGATCGGGAATGTATTCCACGACGTGACCGTGGAATAGGGTTCGGGGGTACCGGCCACGGCAGCGCCGGGAAGGTAGAACGCGTCCAGGATCCCGTACTTCGCCTCGAGCTCATCGCTCGTCGCGGTCGACCAGTCGAAATGCACCTCATCAGCCTGGTAGGGGTCCGGGTAGGGGCCCTCATCGGCCTGGATGACGACAATCGGCTGCTGGTCCGAAGGCCGGGACAGTAACCCGGTCACGATCGAGCGAACTTGGGCGTTCAAGTACGTCATCTGGGCTCCGAAGGCCTGTGCCTCGGTCCGTCCCGCCTGCTCTGCCGCCGACGGATAGCTGCCGTTCGGGTCGAAGACGTAGGGTGGATGGGGCAAGAGGATGTGGGCGACGACGAACTTCGGCCCCGGCTCCTGCTCGACGCCGGGCAGCACGGAGAATTGATAGAGGGCGTTGTTCCGATGAATGGCGTCGTCCGTGGGCATAACGGGCAAGTTCAAGATACTGGCCAACGTGGGGCCGAAGGTCGTCTTGTCGAGCATCGCGTCGAAGTCGCTGGTCGCATTCCAGAACAGGTTCTGATCGGCGATCCGTATCGTCTGGGTGGGGTTGTACCACGATCCGATGTTCACGTAGCGGTAGCCATGGGCCTCGAGGAACCGGCCCGCTGCGTTGTCCTGGAGGAGGGCGTTGATCGGGCCGAGATCGTTGCTCGTGGGCCCCATCGTCGCGGCAATGCTGTCAAGCGACTCCATGTTGAGCGTGGCCGCCAGCGAGAGATCAGTGCGGATGTAGTTCGCTCGGGCACCGGCCTCAACGGCGAAGCCCTGCGCCGCGAGCCAGGCTGGCAGGTCGCTCGTCACGTCGGCCCAGGCCTGGAGGCCCTGATTGGATCCGTACCGGTCGAGAATGAAGTAGTAGATGTCACGTGCTCCCGCGGGCGCCGACATGGCAGGACGTTCTGCGACGGCTGCCGGCTGGTGTGCCCATTCGTAGGGCACGATTTGGACGAGTGTCATCACCACGAGGACCACGCCGATCGCGTTCAGGGCAGATGTCAGGCTCGAGATCCAGCGGTCACGGAGCCTGAAGGCCGCGACCAGGGCGACTCCCAGGAACAGTCCCCAGGCCACGAGTTGCATGGTCTGGCCCACGGCCAGTGGCGCGAGTAGCGTGGCCACGCGTCCGAAATAAAACCACACCAGGACCAGGGCTGTCGCGATCAGGGCACCCCGTCGGGGATCGGGCGGCAGGATCCAGGCGACGGCGGTCATCACGCCAGCGGCGCCGATCGCCCGAGCCAGTGGCATCGCCAGGTTGGCGAGGCTCACTCCGTCCAGATTCTGGGCAAACAGAAAGAGGACCGGGTAGGCGGCCAGGAGGATCGGATGTATGGCGAACGCCGACCTCGGATGGCCACCCAGGCGCTCCAAGATGCCGCCCAAAGTCCTCCGCACACGTTCATCGTGCCGCGGATTTCTGATAGTGGTCTGAAGATACGACGTTTGGCCGGGTTGATGAATCTTCGATGCCGGCGCGTCATAGAACTCGTGGTTCCCGCATCAGGCTCAGAAGCTGGACACCGGCGAGGCTCTTGGCCCGAAAGGCCCGATAGCGATCTCGCAAGGCCGAGCAGATGCCCGATACGGCGGTCCGTCTGATATGGCCCAGACCGGCCTCGGCCGCCAGGCTCTCGATGTCGCGGTCCGAGAGGCCCCGGACATAGGCACCGACGACGAGCGCTTCGAGCGGTCTGGTCCGGATCGAAGTGCGGCAGTCGGGAATGACCGAACTCACGAAGCGGGTCAGGCTGTCGCGGACCTGGGGCACCGCGATCGTGAGCGGTCCCTCCGCGGTCGCGATCTGCTTGGGGCGGTGGCCGTTGCGGGAGCCGCGGGCCGTCGGCGTGCGCTCGAAGCGGGCGCGGCCCAGGAATCTCTGGATCTGCGATGGCCACCTCCCAGCCGAAGCGCTCGAGGGTGTCGTGGACGAAGCGCGACCCGGTCATGGACTCGATGACCGCGCTGACCTCCTGGCCGTGGCGCAGGACCCTGCCGGCGAGAGTTCGCAGGGCGTCCGCGTCTGGGTGAACGGCCAGGACCTCGACTGTTCGCCCTTCCTCGTCGAGCACGTGCACATCGAGCCTCTGGCGCGACAGGTCCAATCCGGCGTACAACATGGCTGGAGCCTCCCGGTGCTGGTTGCTTAGACAACCCAACTCTGTCACCGGTGGGGCTCCCTTTCATCACCATTCGATCGTGTGCCGGGCAAGACGGGCCAACTGAACCACTTGTACGCCAAGCCGGCCCGATCGTCATGCCGAAGCTCATAAGGGCCTGCGTAGGAACGTTCGCGTTCGGATGGGCCTTGGTCAGAGCCATCGCGGGCGAGCCCCGCGTGATGTCCAGTTCGGCGTAGAGGCGTACATCGCGGCCACAGGCAGGAACGTATCATCCTGACAACGATCGGGAGCCAAGAGCGCGGGCAGTTGAAGGGGTAGACCCGAGGATGACGGACGAGTCAATGATCCTCTCCCGCGGCTGCGACCCCACGGGCGCCAAGACTCGCCTTTGTGATTCTTCCCCCGGCGAAGTCCGTTCGAGCAGCCACCAATGGAGGAACCCGGATGGAGTCCGCTGACCACCGGAAGCTAGAGGCGGTCCGTCGGATGGCCAGCGAGATCCAGCGGAGCGTGGAGCGTCCCGTCCGGCCAGGCCTGGAGCGGGCCGCCGTGGCTGCCACCGCGCTCATCCCGATGGTGCTGATCGTGATCGCCAGCCTCCGCGGCCCGGGCATGTCCTCCGACTCGGTGGGCTATGCGGCTGCAGCACGCAACTTCGCGACTGCCGGGCAGTTCACCTACTGGGATGGCCTGCCCATCACTCTCTGGCCCCCCGGCCTGCCGCTCACCCTCGGCCTCATCTTGCGCTCCGGCATCGATCTGCAGGTCGCCGCCATTGTCCTGAACGCGCTGGCTGCAGGCGCGACGGTGGCACTAACCTACGCCCTGGGGCGAAGGGTCCTCGGGTCACCCCGCCTCGCGATCGTTGCGGGTGCCATCCTTGCCGTGTCGGTCGCGACGCTCAACGTGTACCAGATGCTCTGGAGCGAGCCCCTCTTCTGCACGGCCTCACTCGCAACGCTCTGCCTTCTGGCGTGGATGGCCCAGCGTGGACCCAGTTGGATCGGCGTGCTCGCGGTGGCCGCTGGCGTTTCCTTCGCGTGCTCGCTTCGGTACGTCGGGGTTGTCCTGGTTCCGGTTACGGGCATCTCGCTCTTCGTGGCGGCCGCCGATCGGGGCATTGTCCGTGGCTTGGTCGCCGGCGTTTTGGGTGCGCTTGTGTCCGCCATCGGGGCGCTCGCCGTGATCCTTCGCAACATCGAGCTCGGTGCTCCCGCATTCGGCTCGCGCACCGTGTCCATGTATTCCCTGAAGCGGGCCGCCACAGACACCCTCTCGACCCTGGGCCACTACCTTCTGACTTCGGCCGGCGAACGATTGTCGATAGTTGCCGGTCTTCTTGTTGTTGCGCTTCTCGCTGCTGGGGCGATCGCCCTTGCCCGAGAGGGCCCCGAGGTACGACGAGCGATCGTCCCGATTCTGATGTTCGTCGGTGGCTACTTCACGCTGCTCGTCGGCAGCGAAATGACGACGAATCTCAATTCCATCGACCCGAGGTATCTGTCGCCATTGTCGGGGCCCATCGCCGTGTTGGTCGTGGCTGGGGTTCGTGCGCTCATGCGGTCGGCGAGACTCGTGCCCTGGTCGCGTGTCCCCGGCAGAGCCGGCCGTCTCGGCCCGCGTCTGGCCGACCGGTCGCTCCGTGGGGCGGTGGCGGTCGTCGTGATCGCCTTCGTTTTCGGCAACGCAACAAGCGCCATCCACGCCGTGGCCCGCGATGCCAGCGACGGTGTGGGCGACAACGCGGCTGCCAAGCGATCGTCTCAGCTCGCACCGGTCGCCGCCAGCCTTTCCGAGTACATGGTCACCGACGACCCCATCCTCGTGTACTGGGTCTCGGGTCGAGAGCCGATCGTCAGCCGCGCCGTCCTCCTGCAGAGCGGCAACGTAGCCTCCGCCCTGCGAGAAAGGGTCGCGGCAGGAGACCTGACCTACTACGCGTACTTCTACGGGGCGCTGACCCTGCAAGGGCTGTCGAAGGTGGACCTACGCCAGGCGGGCGTCGTCCTTCATGAGGTGGCCAGCTATCAGGACGGCATTCTGTACTCGTTGACGCTCGGTCCTGTGCCGTAAGAGTGGTCCGGCGAGCGATTCTGATCAGACGAGTTGGCCCGCAGTAGGAGGCCCTGCGCATTGGCATGCCCCGCGACATCAGATGTCCATCGGCTCACATCGTCACGAACAGGTCGTAGCGCTCGATCCGCATGCGGCGTCACATCCCGCCGAAGATCTCGGGTGCCGCGTCGGGATTGCGCTTGCCGGCGCCCGGCGGCTCGTCGACCCGGTCACTCTCCTCCCAGGCGGGTTCGCCGGTCTCGTGATTCCG
>PMIQ01000147.1:2005-15092 GCA_003157175.1 Chloroflexota bacterium | reverse complement strand
CACACTCCGCTGAAAGCCCCTTTTCCCTAACACGCATGGGGGGAGTAGTAAGTGGAGTGAAGCGACCCGCCTTCATGAAGCAGGCCCCATCGATGGTGATTGTTAGCCTTTCGCGGCTATCACGGCGGTGATTCGAGCCCGGACCACCGCACGCCGCGCCCATCGGCCAACCTGCGGAGGCGGTGGCGACGCGTAGCACTCTCCCCATGCGTGCTGAGGAATTCCGAGCCGCCACAGCGCGAGTCCAAGGCCTCCGCTGTCCCCGCATGGCGATCCGCCGGGGCATCGAGACGGAGAGCCCCCGGCGTCTCCGCGTGTCCGCCGACCACGACGAAGCCACCCAGCCGGGCCGCGCCCGCGCTGTCGGAGTGGGTGCTCGATCTCTCCGGCGAACTGGACACGTGGCGGGCCTTCTGCAAAACTCCGCGTCCATGAAGCAGTCGATCGTCACCCTCGACATGGAAGGCGTGTTGACGCCGGAAATCTGGATTGCCGTGTCCGAAAAGACGGGCATCCCGGCACTGCGCCGCACCACGCGCGATGAGCCGGACTACGACAAACTCATGCGCGGGCGCCTGGCCATCCTGGACGAACACGGATTGAAGCTGTCGGACATCCAGAATGTCATCGGCACCCTGGCGCCCCTGCCCGGCGCAAAGGAGTTTCTGGATGAACTGCGTTCGTTCGCTCAGGTCGTGATCCTGTCCGACACGTTCGAGCAGTTCGCCGCCCCCCTCCTCCGCCAGCTCAATTGGCCCACCCTGCTGTGCCACCGGCTGATCGTCGAGGACGACCATATCGTGGGCTATCAGTTGCGCATCCGCGAGCAGAAGCGCGAAGCCGTGGCCGCGTTCAAGCGGATGAACTACAACGTCATCGCCGGCGGCGACTCCTTCAACGACACGGCTATGCTCGGCGAGGCCAACCAGGGCATCCTGTTCCACGCTCCCGACAACGTGAAACAGCAATTCCCCCAGTTTCCGGCCGTCGAAACCTACGCCGACCTGATCGGACTGATCAAGCAGGCGATGGCGTAGGCGCCTCGTAGCCCGTCCACCTCCGGGGGGAAGCCGAGTCAGGCTTCCTGTGCTCCGAGCGACTTGATCATCGTCAGCCGATTACCGTCGCGGCCGACGACCTGGAAACCCGCGCGCTCATAGAGCCGAAGAGCAGGGTTCCGCGCATTCACCGTCAGGCTGACGGCCGTATGACCGACATCGGACGCGGCCCGGGCGAGACCATCGAGCAGACGCGCTCCGACACCTCGCGCCTGGTGGCCTGGCGCGACAGCGATCGCCAGCTCCGGGAGCGGGCGGCCCTCCGCGTCTCGCGCGAGCACGTCGGCCAGAACCCGACACCACGCCGCACCAAGACGCTCGCCGCCGTGCCACGCGATCACGCCGGCGTCACCCGAACGCCCCCAATCCACTAACCACCGCGTGACGTGCGGCATGTCGGACGCACCTTCGGGGAGTGGGCCAGGCGGAAATGCAGCCAGCAGCGTCATCTCGGCGAGAAAGGTTAGGTCGGCATGAGAAACGGGTCGTACTTCCATGCGCTGATCTTCGCTACCCGGGCCCGAGCCGCACGACCTACCAGCCGAGGGCGCGCATGACCCCAGCGGTAGTCGGCGCCGATTCGATGATCGCGCCGGCGCCGCCGGCAGTTCGTTCCGCCGTTTCGGGGTCCTTGAGACCGTGGCCGGTCAGGACGCACACGATCGTCGCGTCGCGGTCGATCCGCCCCGCCGCGGCGAGCTTGCAAACACCCGCCAGGCTCGCCGCCGATGCGGGCTCGCAGAAGACGCCCTGGCTCGTGGCCAGGTCCCGATACGCGGCCACGATCTCGTCGTCGGTGACCGTCTCGATGAGCCCGCCCGACTCGTCGCGCGCGGCCTCGGCCTGCTTCCACGAAGCCGGATTGCCGATGCGGATGGCCGTGGCAATCGTCTCCGGATGCTCCACCGGGTGGCCCAGCACGATCGGCGCGGCGCCGGCCGCCTGGAAGCCGTACATCTTCGGTCGCGAGTCGATACGCCCCGCGGCCAGGTATTTCGAGAACCCGGCCCAGTAGGCCGTGATGTTTCCGGCGTTGCCGACCGGGATGGCCAGGATGTCCGGCGCTCGGCCCAGGTCGTCGCAGACCTCGAACGCGGCCGTCGTCTGGCCGTCGATGCGGTACGGGTTAACCGAATTGACCAGCGTGACCGGGTGGTCCTTCTGCTCCGCCATCTCGCGGACCACGGTGAGGGCTTGGTCGAAGTTGCCGTCCACGGCGATAATCCTCGCCCCGGCCGCGAGGGCCTGGATCAGCTTGCCGAGGGCGATCTTGCCCTTCGGCAGAACGACGATCACTTCCAGCCCGGCGGCGGCGCCGTAGGCCGCGGCGGAGGCGGAGGTGTTGCCGGTGGAGGCGCAGATGACCGCTTTCGCGCCCTCCTCGACGGCCTTGGAGATGGCCATGACCATGCCCCGGTCCTTGAACGAGCCGGTCGGGTTCATGCCCTCGTACTTCACGTACAGGTTCGCCAGGCCGATGCGCTTGCCGATGTGATCGATCCGAACCAGCGGCGTGAAGCCTTCGCCCAGGCTGATGATCGGAGTCGCGGCGGTGATGGGCAGGAACTCGCGGTAGCGCTCCACCAGGCGTGGGCGGGCACCTTCCGGGCGGGCGGCGGCGCCGGCGGCGAGGCTGTTGACGGACGAGGCGGACATTTCGATCGGCTCCGGCTACGAGGTCAGGATCGGGTAGATGGGCACGTCGCGGTCGGCGGCGAGAAGCGGCTCGATCGCCTCGCGAACTTCGGCGAGTGGCAGCGGCCGCGTATGGACCGCAACCCAGGCCCGGCTCCGGTGGCGCGGCACGGCACTCGCCGGCGGGCCGGCGACTTCCTCGGCGAGACGCCCCGGAACCTCGTCCGGGAGCACGCCGGGGAGGCAGACGTACCAGGGCCGGCGGATCGTGGCGCGGTCGTCGGCAAGGGTGACCAGCTCGGCGGCGGCGGGCGGCAGGTCGGCCCACGTGCTCAGCCCGGTCCGGGCCAGCTCGAGCAGATCCGCGAGGACGGCGCTGCTGGTGGCGGGGCCGCCGGCGCCGGGGCCTTCGAACGAGACGCGACCGACGGGATCGGCGTCGACCTCGAGACGGTTCATGACGCCGTCGGTGCGGCCGAGCGGAGCCGCAATCGGCATAGCCGAGGTCATGACCGAGCCCGCCAGCCCGAAGCCGGGCTCCGCGGTTCCGGGCGTGCTGGCCGTGGCCACGAGCCGGATGGCCAGACCCAGCGCCACGGCGCCGGCGATGTCGTTGGCAGACACGCCGGTGATCCCCGGCTTGCCGTCGCCGCGCACGGAGGGCGGGCAGGCCACGATGGATTCGATCCGCGGCCAGGCGCCGAAGCAGAGGCGGGTCAGAACGGCGAGCTTGTTCGCGGCATCGTGGCCTTCCACGTCCGCGCTCGGATCGCGCTCGACATAGCCCTGGGCCTGAGCCGCGGCGAGGACTTCCTCGTAGCTTCGCTTGGCCTGCATCATCTCGGTCAGGATGAAGTTCGTGCTGCCGTTGACGATGCCGCGAACCCGCCGGATGCGGTTGGCGGCCAGGTCGCGGGCGATCGGATCGAGCACGGGCGTGCCGCCACAAACCGACGCCTCGTAGCGGAGCGCGGTGCCGTTCGCCCGGGCGATCTTCTCCAGCTCCACGCCGTGGTGCGCCAGGACGTGCTTGTTGGCCGTTACCACCGGCTTGCCGGCGTTGAGCGCCTCGGCGATCAGGGAGCGGGCCGGCTCGTCGCCGCCCAGCAGCTCGACGATCACATCCACGTCGTCGCGCCGGACCACGGCCGTGGCGTCGGGCACGATGATCTCGCGCGGCAGGCCGCGATCGACGGCGCCCTCGACGTTCATGTCGGCGATCGCGACGAGCTCCAGCATCCGTCCGCCGGCGGGCCCGATCCGACGATCAGGATTGCGAAGGAAGCCGCGAGCCACCTCCGCGCCGACGGTGCCCACNNCCGAGGATCGCGACGCGGAGTGGTCGTTTCTCGGGGATCATAGGCGGGTTGGGCTGGGGCCAGCGAGGCCGAGATGGGATCGCAGCCGGCGGTGACGGACTGGTTGTGCGTCGTCCCGGAATGGTACCCGAGGCGTCGGCAACTCTGTTCGCCGCTCCCCGGCCCGCGGCCGGCCCGAGCTCGAGTCGGCCGGCGCCTCAGCTAATGACCGCCAGCCACAGGTTTCCGCTCGAGTCTTCGACGAGCACACCCGCCGGACCGTATGCCTCGTCGGACAGATCGGCCGGTCCCGAACCGGAGACGGCGACCTGCGCCCACTTGAACCCGTCCGAGGAAATGGCCACCGTCAGGTTTCCGTTCGAGGAGACGACCTGCAGCGCCTGATGGCCGTCGGAGAGCACCACCGCCGGAGATGGAAACTGCGACGTGGCCGCCTTCCATGTGCGCCCGTCGCTCGATGTCCAGGCCTGAGCGTCGCCGTCGGGCGAGCAAGAGCAGTCCCAGCTGGCGACGTTGGCGACGAGCTTGCCGGCGGCGAGCGTCGTGATCGCGGCCTGCGCCTGCGGAGCTGCCGCGGCATTGGCCAGCGTCACGCGGCTCCACGCGGCTCCATCCGCCGACCACCAGATCGCGGGCGTCGTCGACGGGAATTCGCCGCCGTCCCAACCGGCCAGGCTGCCGATCCGACCCGCGACCAGGAAGCCATATCCAAGGACCGTGCCCGACGCCAGGTAGGCATCCTGGAACGTCGCCGCCGACAGCGAGACGGCGCGCCAGCTCTGGCCGTCGGCCGATAGCCAGACCGCCGGCGCGGCCGCGCCGGCATCGCTCGAGAGGCTGACCGCCATGTACCCCTTCGGACCGGCCGACACGTCTCCCACCGCCGCGCCGCCGAAAGCCTTGCGCAGGTCGACTCGGCTCCAGCTTGCGCCATCGACGGAGGTCCAGAGCGCCGTCGCGGGCTGGGGCATGCAGCCGGAACCGTCGTCGGCGCAGCCCGGGGCGCGACCGAGGGCGAGAAGACCGGCCGGCCCCTCGACCAACTCTTCGACCTGGGCTCCCTGACTGATCCCGGTCATGTCGAGCGACCGGCCTTGCTGCCACTGGAGTCCGTCCGCCGAGAGCCAGGGGATGGCCGAGCCGCTGTCGACGTTCTCGCGGAATGCCAGGTACCCACGGCTCCAGCCGAAGATTGCGTCCACGAAGGCCGAGTCGGCCGCTGCGACGAGCTTCGCCGGTAGAGTGACGGACTCCCAGCGAAGCGCGCGTCCGGCCGCCGTCGGTAGAGGGCTCGCGGACGGACCGGGAGTGTCGGCCGAGGTGTCGGTCGGCACGGCCGGCGCCGTGGCGGTTGCAACGGGTCCGGTCGTCTCCGTGGCGATGGCCGCCGGCCCCGTGTCGCCTGCCGCCGTCGGCGTGGCGATCGGCTGAGCCGACGGCACAGCCGCGCAGCCCGACATGGCTGCCGCAACCAGCAGAGCGCCGACCAGCCCGACCCGCCGGCGCGGAGAGCCGGATCGACGTCGATCGACCAAACGACGATCCCCCACCATCTCCATTCCTCCAACGATGCCCGCGCTGGCAGGCGGGCCACGAGCGTCCCGGCACCGGCGATGCTCCGAATCCTACGACCCGCGGCCATGGCAGGTCCGCGACGGCTGACCGAGCGAGATGCCAGCGGCGATCCGGTCCATCCGGGCTAAACTCGCCCCATGACGACCGACGCCTCCGCCCCGCTCGCAGCCAGACCATCCAGCCTGCCCGTCAAGCCGCGCATCTTCAGCGGCATCCAGCCCACCGGCCGGCCCCACCTCGGCAACGACCTGGGCGCGATCCGCAATTACGTGGCGCTGCAGGATCGCTACGAGGCGATCTATTGCGTCGTGGACTACCACGCCCTGACCCACGTCCACGATCCGGAGGTTCTCCGCCGCCAGACCCTCGAGATGGCGGCCGCTCTCATCGCCCTGGGCCTCGACCCGAAGCGCTGCACGCTTTTCGTACAGTCGGACCGGCCTGAACACACCGAGCTGTGCTGGCTCTTCAGCACCGTGACGCCGGTCGGCTGGCTGCTTCGCACGCCCACCTACAAGGAGAAGCGCGAGAACCAGCCCGAGGACGTCAACAACGGCCTGCTCACCTACCCAGTCCTGCAGGCCGCGGACATCGTCCTCTACAAAGCCTCGCTGGTGCCGGTGGGCAAGGACCAGGCAGCCCACCTCGAGTTGAGCCGCGAGATCGTCCGCGCCTTCAACGCCCGATACGGCGAAACCTTCCCGGAGCCGCAGGCGGTCTACACCGATGCACCGGTCGTGCTCGGCACCGACGGTGTGAAGAAGATGAGCAAGTCCATCGGCAACACCATCGAGGTTCTGGCCGAGCCGGACGTGATCCGCAAGCAGATCATGTCGATGATGACCGACACCCAGCGCATCCTGCGCTCCGACCCGGGCCGGCCGCAGGTCTGCAACGTCTGCCAGATGCACCGCCATTTCGGCGCCGACTACGAGGCGATCTGGGAGGGCGAGCGAACCGCCCGAACCGGCTGCGTCGACNNGCACTACGCTCCGGCTCGCGAGATGTACAAGGAGCTGATGGCCGACCCGGCGAGACTGCGGGCGATCCTCGATGAAGGCGCCGAACGGATACGTCCGATCGCCCAGGCGACCATGGCCGAGGTCCGCGAACGGATGGGCCTTCGCTAGTCGCAAGGCCAAGGCTGGAGGGAGGGGCGAGTGTACAACGTGCCCCCGTCCTACCTGATGCCGTCCCCCGTGCCACCGTCCAGCAGCTAGGGACCCGACGCTCTATCGGCCCTCACCGACCCGCGCCCGGGCGTACCATCTCGACGTCAGCCCGTGCCGAGGACCGAGGGGACGATGACCGACCAGCCTTCTACCGCAGATTTCCTCACACCGCGCCTGCATCGCTGGCTGACCGCCCTGATCATCCTGGGGACGGTGGCGGTCGTCTTCGTCGTGATCAACGACGTCGTCAGCCTGGTCGCGTACTTCAACGACGTGATCATGATCTTCTTCCTGGCCTGGCTGCTGGCCTTCATCCTGAGTCCGCTCGCCAGCGCGCTGGTTCACCTGGTCCCGCGTCTGCCCCGGGCGCTGGCCGTCATCCTGGTCTACGCCCTGCTGATCGTTCTCCTTGTGGCGGCAATTCTCCTCGTGGCTCAGCAACTCTACTCGTCGATCAACAGCCTGATCGTCGGCCTCAACACCCTCGATCTGCGTCAGACGCTCCAGCCCTACCAGGACCGCCTGAACTCCATCGGCGGCAACCAGATCAGCCTCTACGACCAGGTCAACTCCCTGCTGGCCAATCTGAAGAACAGCGCCGCGGACCTGGCCCAGCCGCTGGGCGGCGTCGCCGTCGCCAGCCTGGGCATTTTCGGCAACCTGCTCTTCGTCTTTTTCCTGTCGCTGTACATGGCCGTCGACCGGGACAGGATCGTCAGCTTCCTCTTCCGCCTGGTCCCGCCCGCGTACACCGATGAGGCCAAGCTGCTCGAGCACAGCGTGTCCCGATCATTCGGCGGTTTCCTGCGCGGCCAGGCTCTCTCGGGCGTGATCTACGGCACCATTTCGATGGCCGCCAGCCTGCTTCTTGGCCTGCCGTATATGCCGGTCACGGCCGCCTCGTCGGGCATCCTGCAGGCCATCCCCTTCTTCGGGCCGTTCATCTCGTGGATGCCGCCCGTGCTGGTGGCTATCTTCTTCGTGCCAAGTGCCGCGCTGCCAGTCTTCCTGATCATGGTGGCGGGCTGGTTCGTGCTTATGAACGTTATCCAGCCGCGACTGATGGCCGAGGCCGTGGGGCTTCACCCGGTCGTGGTCCTCGGCTCCGTGATGATCGGCTCCAAGATGGCGGGCATTCCCGGCGCCATCTTCGGCATTCCGGTCGCGGCCGTGATCGCCTCGTTCTTCTTCTTCTACCTGGGGCACATGCGGGTGGACACCCAGTCGGTGGCGGTTCGAGCCGCCCACCGCGTCGAGGAACGCGAGGGCCGGCCCATTCGCGTGCCACGCCTGCCACAGGCCGGCCTGGATGAAGAGGTGGAACAGGGCCCGGCCGCAGATCCGCAGCCGATGGCCCGAAAGCAGGCCCGCGCCGAGAAGCCCGATGCGCCGGAGCCCGATGCGCCGGAGCCCAAAGCCGGCGCGTAGCCCGGAAACGACCGAGCGGCCGCTCGATGAGCGGCCGCTCGAAATGGCTCAGATGCGGCCCGATCGACTGGAGGCCGATCGACCCCAGGGCTACGACTTGGGGATGACCTTGAGAGCGGCGGCGATGCTGACCAGATTCGCCTGGCTCACGTTATGGCCGAGGATGTCGTAGGCGTTCTTGGTGCCGGGGCTGACGTAGATCGAGAAATCGGTGGCGGCCGTCTGGAAGAGAGTGCCGCCCGTGATGTTGCCGAAGTTGGCCGTGCCGATGGAACCGCCGAGTGGCGAGCAGACGGTGGGCGTCAGGCAGAACGCGCCTTCGTCAAGCTCGATCGTCGCGGAGCCCGCCTGATACTTGACCTTCATCCAGCCGGGCGACTTGGTGGCATCGTAGGTCCAGCCTGGGACTTTGGTCACCGACCAGCCCTTGCCGAGCGTGGCGCAATAGACTGCGCCCTTCAGCATCTTGGCCGTCGTGACGAACACCGGCTGATTGTTTGCGGTGCCCGTGCAGAAGGCAGCGGCGGAAGTGGGGCCGGCCGACGGCGCCACAGTCGCGCTTGCGGCCGGCGTTGCGGTAGGTACCGCCGATGCTGTCGGCGCCGCGGATGGGGTGGCCACCGGAGTAGCCTCAGGCGTTGGTGTGGGCGTATCCGTCGCCTGTGTCGCGGCAGTCGGCGTCGGCGTCTGGACCACGTTGATAGCCGTGGGCTGTGCGGAGTTGCACGCTGAACCTACGAGGGCCAGTGCCAGGGCGGCACCGGCAAAGGAAAAAGCCCGAAGGCCGCGATGATTCACGATCGATCCTCTGGTGTCGTTCACTGTTTCCCCCAATTCTTGGTGGAAGCCCGGCGGAATGCCGACTGGCGCGCTTCGAAGATTACTCGCTCCCGGGTGCGCACCTGCCTGGGACGGGAGGCGGCGGAGGTGTGTGTCGTTTCGGGCCAGAATGACCGAGGAATGGTTCGACCGTGGTTCGACCGGCTACCGGCCGGCGACCGGGCTCACGTCTTGGGCACGGCCTTCATAGCCGCGGCGATGCTGACGAACGCGCTCTGGCTCACGTTGTGGCCGACGATCTGGTACGCGTGCGTGGTTCCCGGGCTCACGTAGATCGCAAAGTCGAGACCGGTGCTCAGGGCGTCAAGCGCGCCGGACAGGTTGCCGAAAGCGGCCGAACCTATGGCGTGGTCTTTCGGTGCGCAGGCGCTTGCCCCACTCAAGCAGAACGCGCCCTCCTTGACGGCGAGCGTCGCGGAGCCCGCCTTGTAGTTGATCGTGAGCCAGTCGCCGGCCTTGGGCTGACCGTAGTTGCCGCTAGTAAGGCTCCAGCCCTTGGTGAGGCTGGCGCAGTAGACCGTGAACTTGAGCGCGTTGGCGGCTTTGACGAAGAAGGCCTGGTTTTTGGCGGTGCCGTAGCAGAACTGGGCGGGGGAAGTGGGACCGGCCGATGGGGCGGCCGTCTTGCCGGGGGTGTGGTAAGGGGTCGGCGGTGGTGTCGGCGGCAGCGTCGGCCAGGGCGTGAAGGTGGCCAGCGGAGTGGCTTCGGACGGCGGCGTGGCCGTGGCCGGAGCCTGAGTAGCGGCAGTCGGCGTCGGCGTCTGGACCGCAGAGGTCGGCGTGGGCTGCACGTCGCTGGAGCACGCTGCACCGATAAGGGCGAGTGCCAGCGCGATACCGACGAAGGAAATGGCGCGAAGGCCACGGTGATTCACAAGCGATCCTCCGGTGTCGTGCACGATTTCCCTCAACTCTCGATTGAGACGGGGCCACTATGCCGGCGTCGCGTTTCCAAGACTACACTCTTGCCCCTCGCGATGCCCCTTGCGCGGCCTGGGGACGCGGAGGAGTGCCGCGTCGTTTCGGGCGACAACGACACATGACCGGGGCGTGGGCGACCGGCTGGCAGCCGCCGATGTCACGACCTGGGCACAATCCTGAGGGCGGCGGCGATGTTGACCAGAGTGGTCGGGCCCACGTCGCTGCCGTCGATCTGGTAGGTGTGCGCGGTTCCCGGATTCACCTGGATCTCGGTGCCGTCACCGAGTGAGTAGAGACTGCCGGAAAGGCCGCCGAAGCTGGCCGGGCCGACGTGGGAACGGTGGCCACCGAGCAACCCTCTGATGTCGTTCACGGATCCCCCTGCTCTCGATTGAGGCCGGGCGCCGTGCCGACCTCGCGTTTCCGTGACCGAACTCTGGTTCTGCCCCTGCGCGTTGCTCCCTAAGCAGGCACGGCAGGCTGGGCACTCAAGAGGGATGTCTGTGCCGGTTCGGGGAGCATGACGCCCAGGATCTTCTGCAGGGCGAGCACGTGGACGCACGATCCCCAGCTCTCAAAGAAGTGGCAGGTGCACTGCCAGGCTTCGCCGTCGAGTCGAACCGTATGGGTGTCGTTGTCACCCTTAAACGTGACCGCGAGCTGTTCGAACGAGATCCGATCCAGCTCGCGGGCGTAGCGGTTCGCCTTCTCGACCTTCCCAATGAGACTGCTGTGCATCGCCGTTACCCTCCGTCGCCCTGCCTGCCCCGAAGAGGTCCGGCCGCCGAACGCCCAGACGAGCGACCGAGCCGGTTGACCTCACTGTACAGCTGCGAGCCAAGAGATAGCGGTTCGCCCCGTTGCACCGAAATGACCACTTGGTGCGCCCGCGGACGAGCCATCTGACGGGGCGCACGAAGGCGCCGTGCACCCCGGAGAGACCCGCGCCCCGACGGCCCAGGAACCGGCCGGCCGGCGGCCGGGCTCCGCCAGGCACGAACCCGAACGCTCGTTCGAGGGCGACCCAGAACTCAGCCGTCCCCGACGATTCGCTGTCCCGCCACCAGATTCGCGTCGACCGCGGCCGACGACGAGGCCTCCGTGTAGACCCGGACCAGCGGCTCGGTGCCGCTGAAGCGGACCAGGAGCCACGAGCCGTCGTCGGCGAAGAACTTGAAGCCATCGTTGGTGGACAGGGGCTGCGTTCGAACCACGGGCCGTCCGGCCAGCGCAGCCGGCGCCCGGTCGGGCAGTTCGGCAAGAAGGCGGACTTTGAGAGCCGGATAGATCGCCTGGTCGAAATGGATGTCCACGCGTCGATAGCTCGAGGGCCCGGCAATCTCGTGCAGGTGGGCGATCGCCTTGCTCGCCGGCCACCGCCCGGCGGCCCTTTCGCAGACGAACAGGTCGAGCAGCATCAGATCCGTGAAGATGCCATCGCGCTCCGGCAGGTGCATGCCGAAGCCGAACCCACCAGACTCCTCGCCGCCCATCATTGCCCCGGTCTCGATCATCTTTGGGCCTATGTACTTGAACCCGACCGGAACCTCGTACACGGGCACTCCGTAGCGCTCGCCGAGTCGTTCCGCCATCGAGGTCTCGTTGACGGTCTTCACGACCGGCGCTCGCAGGCCTCGATGCTCGACCAGGTAGTACATCAGGAGGCCGTATATCTGGAGGGTCGAGATGAAGGTGCCCCGCTCGTCGGCGAGACCGCACCGATCGGCGTCCCCGTCGAGGAACAGGCCCAGGTCGAACCCGCCGCCGGCCAGCTTCGCCAGTGCGTCGTCCACGTTGGGCGGGATCGGCTCCGGATTCACGCCGCCGAAGTACGGGTTCCGCTCGGAGTGGATCTCGCTGACACGGATCCTGCCACCGGCAAGGAGCCGCGGGATCCAGCCCGCCCCGGAGCCATAGAGCGGATCGACCAGCGCGCTGAGGTCGGCGGCGGCCAGCCGATCCAGATCTACGTTGGGGCGGATGAACTTCACGTATCCGGCGTACGGATCGAAGCGCTCCAGCAGACCCGCGGCCTCGGCGTCGGCGAGGGGTCGCCGGGGGATCGGCTTGCCGGCGTCCGCGGCCAGGAGCGCCTCGATCGCGGCGAGCATCTCCGGACTGGCCGCCGCGCCCGTAGGCGACTTGACCTTGAAGCCGTTGTCCGTCCAGGGATTGTGGCTGGCGGTTATCACGATCCCCGCCGCGGACTTCCTCTGAACGACCTCGAACGAGGACATCTGCGTCGGCACCGCCTCGGCCGCGAGCGCGACCGGAATCTCGTGGGCCAGGACGACCTCGGCGGCGGCGGCGGCGAAATCCTCGCTTACGAACCGGCGGTCGTAGGCGATGACGACGCCCTTGGATTGCTCGCCGCGCCCCACGACGTACTCGGCCACGGCCCGAGCGCAGCGGCGGACGTTGTCGAAGGTGAAATCGGCGGCCACGCGGGCCCGCCAGCCGTCCGTCCCAAAGACGATCTTCGTCGGCTCCGAAGTAGCTGCGATGGCGCTCAAGGCTTGTTCTCCCTGGTCGGGGCGGGCTGGGGGGACCTGGCCATCTCCTCGGCGATCACACGCACTTCCTGCGAGCGATCCGCGGAGCAAATGAGGAGCGCGTCGGGTGTGTCGACGACGATGGTGCCGGTGAGTCCGATCGTCACGACCAACCGGTCGCCGGCCAGGACGAGACTGCCCGAGGAACCGAGATCGCGTCTGTTTCCGGTGCCGGCTGCACCGGAGCCGGCGAGCGAGGCGGCCTGCCAGACGTCGCGCAGCGCCGCCCAGCTGCCCAGATCGCTCCAACCCACATCGATGGGCACGACCTCAACCGCTCCTTCGAGTGATGCAGGCTCCATGACGGCATAGTCGATTGAAGTGGACCGCAGCGACGGATAAACCAGGCCGAGGTCTTCCGTGGCGCCGGACGAGCAGATGGCTCTGATCGGTCCCACGATCTCAGGAGCGTGCCGGGAAAGCCTGTCGCGGATGGCGGCGCGTGTCCAGACGAAGATGCCGGCGTTCCAGCTCGCGAGTCCGGTGGCGATCAGCTCGATCGCCCGATCCTCGCTGGGCTTCTCCACGAACCGATCCACGGCGTAGGTGTCGTGCCCGTCGACCACTCGAGCCGGCGGCCGCGCCAT
>PMIQ01000147.1:670-1963 GCA_003157175.1 Chloroflexota bacterium | reverse complement strand
CGGGCAGCTGCTCGTGGACGAGATCGCAGTACCGCTGATCGGTCACGACGTACACGTCCGCCGGCGCCACGAGCGGCGACAGCCGCGCCACGGAACGCTGGATGAGGGTTTCGTCGCCGATCAGCCGCAGAAAGGGTTTGGGACGTTCGGGGGTGCTCAGCGGCCAGAGCCGCGTTCCGCCTCCGCCGGCCAGGACGACGGCGTACACGCGATCAGGATCCGGCTGCGACGGCAGGGATCGGGACGCCGCACTCGTCCGCCAGGGCCGCTGCCTTGGCGGTGCTCTCCCACGGGAAGTCCACGTCCGTCCGGCCGAAGTGGCCGTACGCGGCCGTCGCCTTGTAGATGGGCCGGCGCAGGTCCAGGGCTTCGATGATGCCCGAGGGTCGGAGATCGAAGTGCTTCTCGATCGCCGCCAGGATTCGCTCGTCAGGGACGCGCTCCGTGCCGAACGTCTCGATCGACACCGACGCCGGCCTGGCGATACCGATGGTGTAGGCGAGCTGGATCTCGAAGCGGTCCGCCAGCCCCGCGGCCACGACGTTCTTGGCCACCCAGCGGGCCGCATAGCTGGCCGAGCGGTCGACCTTCGTCGGGTCCTTNNCCCATCGGGCCGCCGATGACGAAGCGGCCGGTGGCATTGATGTGAACGAGCGGATCCTTCGTGCGCAGCTCCGCCGGGATCGATGGCAGGATGACCGCCTCCATGATCTCCGGCCGCAGCTTCTCGTTAGCGACGCCGGGGTCGTGCTGGGCCGCGATCACGACATTCGTCACGCGCCTGGGCACGCCTCGCTCGTACTCGACGGTGACCTGGGTCTTGCCGTCGGGACGCAGATAGGGCAGCTGGCCGTTCTTGCGAACCTCGGCCAGGCGTCGCGCCAGGCCATGGGCGAGCGCGATCGGGAGCGGCATGAGCTCGGGCGTCTCGCGGCAAGCGAACCCGATCATCATCCCCTGATCGCCGGCGCCGAGCTCGTGGCCGACCTCGTCCACACCCATGGCGATATCGGGCGACTGCTCCTTGACGCTGACGAGCGTTCCGCACGTCTCGTAGTCGAAGCCGTAGTCGGCGTTGGTGTAGCCGATGTCCCTGACGGTCTCGCGAACGACTGACTGGAAGTCCACGTACGTGGAGGTCGTGATCTCGCCCAGCACCAGCACGATGCCGGTGGTCGTGGCCGTCTCGCACGCGACGCGCGCGTCGGGATCGTCGGCCAGGATTGCGTCCAGAATCGCGTCGGAGATCTGGTCGCACATCTTGTCGGGGTGCCCTTCGGTAACCGACTCGGA
>PMIQ01000147.1:0-589 GCA_003157175.1 Chloroflexota bacterium | reverse complement strand
CTAGGTGCCGTGCTGCCAGGAGTTCATGTACTCGGTCTGTTCGGGCGTGAGCGGGTCGAGCGTTATCCCCATGGCCTCGAGCTTGAGTTTCGCGACTTCCTGGTCGATCTTCTCGGGCACGTCGTAAACGCCGTTGACGAGCTCGGCGTGGTGAGCTTTGAGGTACTCGGCGCACAGAGCCTGGTTCGCGAAGCTCATATCCATCACCGCGGCCGGATGGCCCTCGGCGGCGCTCAGGTTGACGAGCCGGCCCTGGGCCAGNNACGTCGAAATGGCCCGAGTTGCACGTGATCGCGCCATCGCGCATGACCTTGAAATGCTCGGCCCGGATGACGTGGATGTCGCCGGTGGCGGTGATGAAGATTTCGCCCCACGGGGCGGCGTCGGCGATAGTCATGACCAGGTTGCCGTCCATGAGCGCTTCCAGGGCCCGGACCTGATCGACTTCCACGACCGCGACCTGCGCGCCCATGCCCCGGAACCGCGAGGCGATGCCGCGGCCGCACCAGCCGTAGCCGGCAACCACGACGCGCCGGCCCGCGATCAGGTAGTTCGTGGCCCGCAGCACGCCGTCGAGGGTGGACTGACC
>PMIQ01000053.1 GCA_003157175.1 Chloroflexota bacterium | reverse complement strand
CCGGCCTCGAACGGTCAGGCGCAGCCGGGCTTCGCCGTCAACGTCGACGGTCTCGAGCAGCCCGGCCGACTCGGCCCAATCGCGCACCGGGGCAAGGGGCGGCCGGCCGGCAGACGATTCCGAGACGCCTCGGTCGAGGCGGAGCGACAGGATCACCGCCTCTGCGGTCACCGCTTCGGGCGTGAGCTGCTCGTGCCCGCCCGGCGGAAACTGGGAGGTTCCGGCGGCGGGCATCAACGCCGCGACGTACGGTTCCATCGCCGCCGCGTTCCAGCGCCGAACGACCCCGTCGAAGGCATGCGCCCCCGGCCCGACCGCCTCGTACGGCCGACGCCGCCAGTAGACCAGGTTGTGGCGGCTCTCACGGCCCGGACGGGCCCAGTTGGAGATCTCGTAGCCGCGCCAGCCGGCCGCCGCCAGCGACTCGGAGGCGAGGCAATACTGGTCCGCGGCCCTGTCCTCGTCCTGCTCGCGTCGGGCCGCGTCGCGCCAGCGCTTCGCGCCCGCGGAAGTGGGGAGGTGATCGCCGGTCTCGCCCGTGAGGCCTTCGGCGTCGGGGTCGTCGAGCGTCAGGGCGTAGAGCGAGAGGTGGTCCGGACGGAGCTCGAGCGCGGCCCGCAGAGTCGCCTCCCAGGCGCCGACCGTCTGCCCTGGGACGTCGTACAACAGGTCGAGGTTCACAGAGCCGATCCCAGCCGCTCGTGCCTCCGCCACGGCCGTGGCCACGTCCCCCGGGGAGTGGCGTCGACCGAGGCGCCGCAACTCAGCACGGTCCATGCTCTGCGCTCCGAATGAGACGCGGTTCACGCCCGCGGCCGCGAAGGCCGCCAGGTCGCCCCGTTCGTCGGGGCCGGGATTGGCCTCGAGCGTAACCTCGGCGTCGGGCGCCAGCCCGTAGCGACGCCGCACGATCGACATCAGCCTCTCAAGCCACTCCCCGGGGACGAGGGACGGCGTGCCGCCACCGAAGTAAACGCTGTCCAGGGGCCGGCGCGGGCCGCGCACGTTGGGCCGCCCGCCCGGATGGGGCCGGCCACGCTCGGCGGGTCGCGGAGGGCCGCCCGGATGGGGCCGGCCCGACAACTCGTCGAGGGCATCGGCGCGCATCTCCAGCTCGCGGCCGACCGCCTCATAGAGCCGCCCCGTCCGGGCCCGAGGTCCTCGCGCTTCGCTGCCGGCATACACGACGAAGTCGCAGTAAGGGCAATGGGCCACGCAGAAAGGAAGATGGAGGTACAGCGCGACCGGCGGCTGTGGAGTGCTCACCGCCAGAGGGTAGCCCGCTCGAGCCGGCCGCACACCACACGGGGGCACAGCGCCGCTCCGTGAAGCGCTACCCGGCGTCGGTGCGGCCGGGCGCCTCGTCCGATCGTCGCGCGTCGTGCCATCCATCGGGCTTGTGCAGAGCGTCGATTTCGTCCGGCTCCGCACCGCGGCGCACCTGGCCGGCGTGGCCGGTGCACACGAACAGGGCGAACCTCGTCAGGGTATGAGCCAGGATGGCCGCCCCGATGCCGCCGGTGCGAACGGTCGCCCAGCCGCAGCCCACGCCGATGAAGAGCGTGAGGAGGAGCATGTAGCGATGCCGGCCCGGCGCGCCCATGCGCGTGGCCAGGACGTAGATGATCGTCTGGATAAGGATGGAGCTGCCATCGGGCAAGCCCGCGGCAAGCAGCATGCCCTGCAGAGCGCCCCGGAAGGCGGCCTCGTCGATGACCGCAGTGATGATCGAGTTGATCGCGGCCCCCGGATAAGCCGACGGCGCCGGCAAACGCAGGTAGCCGTATCGGTACCAGGCGAACAGCACAGCCAGAGCGGCGCCGATGGCGGCCAGGGACAGCCCGAAGGTGAAGACGTCGATGTGGTTCCCGACGACGAGGAAGAGGACGTCGTGGGGCTGCGGGTGGATGGAATAGATCGCAGCCAGAAGCGCCAGCCCGAGCGCGTACCAGGTGAGGCGCGTCCAGAACCCGCGGTGATAGCGATTGCCCGGCTCGTCGTACTCGGCGGCACCGAACGATTCGGCCTGGAGCCGGAGCAAGAGCAGCGCCAGCAAGAGGACGACGGCGAACATGATTCGAAGCTGGTCCGAGGTCATACCTCGTCCATTCGGAGCACCGCCAGGAAGGCCTCCTGAGGTATCTCCACNNTTCTTGCGCATGGCGGCGACCGTTTCGCGGGCGATGACGTTCGAGCCGATGGCCGCCTGGACGGCCACTTCGAACATCTGGCGCGGGATCAGGCCGCGCAGCCGGTGGACGAGCTCCCGCCCGATAGCCTGAGCCCGATCGCGGTGCACGATCACCGACAGAGCGTCGACCGGTTCGCCGGCGACGAGCACGTCGACCTTGACCAGGTTGGCCGCCCGATAGCCGATCTCTTCGAACTCCATCGAGGCGTAGCCCTGGGTTCGGCTCTTGAGCTGGTCGTAGAAGTCGACGATGACCTCGGCCAGCGGCAGCTCGAAGTTGAGCAAGACGCGCTTGGGGTCCAGATACTCCATCTCGAGGAACGAGCCGCGGCGGTTCTTGGCCAGCTCCATGAGCGTGCCGATGTAGGTGGTGGGAGTCACGATCCCGAGCTTGACCCAGGGCTCCAGGATCTCCTCGATCACGCCGGCATCGGGCATCTTGGAAGGGTTGTCGACGTCGACGGTGCCCTGGCCGTTTATCAGCACAACCTGGTACGCGACCGAGGGCGCGGAGGCGATCAGCTCCTGGCCGAACTCGCGCTCGAGACGCTCCTGGACGATCTCCATGTGGAGGAGACCGAGGAATCCGCAACGGAAGCCGAAGCCGAGGGCGACCGAGCTTTCGGGCTCGAAGCTGAAGCTCGCGTCATTGAGGTGCAGCTTCTCCATGGCGTCGCGGAGCAACGGGTAATCGGAACCGAGAATCGGGTAGATGCCCGCGAAGACGAGGCTCTTGGCCGGCTGGTAGCCGGGCAGCGGATGGTCGGCCGGATGGGCGACGGTCGTGACGGTGTCGCCGACCTGGGCCTCGCGGACGCTCTTGAGCCCGGTCGCCACATAGCCCACATCGCCGGCGCGCAACTCGGGGACGGGCACGAGCTGCGGTCTGAAGAAGCCGAGCTCGACGAGCTCCGCTTCCGCGCCCGAGCCCATGAGGCGGATGATGTCGTGCCCGTGGAGCGTCCCCTGGGCGAGCCGGATGTAGACGATGACGCCCTTGTAGGNNATCTCGGCCACGCCGGTCCCATCCTTGGCCGAGGCCAGCAGCACTTCCTCGCGCGGCATCGCCAGGACGTTCTCGAGTTCGTCGATGACCACGTCGATCTGGGCCGACGGCAGGTCGATCTTGTTCAGGACCGGGATGATCGTCAGGTTCTGCTTCAGCGCGAGATGCACGTTGGCCAGCGTCTGAGCCTCGATGCCCTGGGTCGCGTCGATGACCAGGATGGCGCCCTCGCATGCCTGGAGGCTGCGGCTGACCTCGTAGCTGAAGTCGACGTGACCGGGAGTGTCGATAAGGTTGAGGCCGTAGACGAGGCCGTCCGAGGCCGTGTATTCGAGCCGCACCGCCCGGGCCTTGATCGTGATCCCGTGCTCTTTCTCCAGNNGATCGAGAAGTTGCGCAGGCGGTCTTGCGGGATGGTCACGGGTTGGAGTGTAGCGGGGACGACTGGCCGCTGGCCACGCCGCTGAGGCCGGCGCAGCTCGCCCGCTCCGCGCCTGGGCCCGGGCTCGGCCGCCCGGCGAGAAGGTTCGCCGCGGGCCTGGCTCGCTACGCCTCGCGCGAGGGTTCGCCCGCGCAATGTGCTCGCACGCGCAATCGGCGGACTCTGGTACCATCAACCGTCGCGCCGATTGGCGCCTACTCTGCCTGCCTGTCGCTTCCTTCTGCAGCATAGAGGTCTTCGAACTTTGGCCAAGACGCCCCGAGGCTGGACCGGCGCCCGCACGCCGTCAGCGATCAAGCGGGTCCGCCAGGCAGAGCGCCGGCGGGCCATCAATCAACCGCGCCGGAGCGCGGCGAAGACGTACGCGACCAATGCCATCAAGGTCGCGACCGGCGCTGCCGAAGGCGACACCGCCGAGGCGTTGGCGCAGGCCATGAGCGCCCTCGACAAGGCCGCCAAGGTCGGGGCGATCCACCCTAACAACGCCGCGCGGCGCAAGTCGCGTCTGGCCCTGAGGCTCAACGCCATCGCGGCCGGCGATACGGTTCAGACGACCGGACGCGTCGCCAAGACAACCGGCACCGCCGCCGCCGTCAAGGCCGCCCGAACCCGAATCGCTTCTGGCAAGGCCACCAAGGCCAAGGGCCCGCAAACCGCCGCCGGAAAGGCCCGCGCTGCCCTGTCCAAGACGGCTCGCGCCGAGGCGGCAAACGCCGCGGCCGCAGCTCCGGTCGAAACCGCCGCCAGGGCCAGGGTAGCCCCGAAGGCGTCAGTGCCGAAGGCCGCCGCTAAGGCATCAGGCCCGAAGGCCGCCGCCAAGGACAAGGCCCCGGCCAAGTCGGCGGCCAAGAAGCCCTAGGCTCAGGCCCACCGTTCGAAATCCTGAAACGCCAGGTCGCCCGATCTGGCGTTTCTGATTCGGAGCCACCGTGTCCGACCCTCGAGCCCACGCCAGGGTGCTCGCCCGCGACGCCATCGCCCGCGGCGACGTGACCGGCTGGTTCGAGACGCTCTACGCCGAATCGGAGCGCGACGGCTTCCGCATCTCCTGGGTGGACCTGGGACCGAACCCGCACCTGGTCGAATGGTTGCGGAGCCGGCCGGCTCCGCCGAGCGGAAAGGCTCTCGTGGTCGGCTGCGGCTACGGCGACGACGCCGAGTTGCTGGCTGCAGCCGGCCTTGACGTGACCGCCTTCGACATCGCGCCGACCGCGATCGCGCGCTGCCACGCCCGCTTCCCCGATTCGACCGTCGGCTACGAGGTCGCCGACGTGCTGAGCCCACCTCCCGGCTGGTCGCGCGCCTTCGACTTCATCTTCGAGGCCTACACCGTCCAGGTTCTGCCCGGCGAGGCCCGGACGGCGTGCGCCCAATCGATCGGCGGTCTGGTCGCCCCCGGCGGAGCCCTGCTGGTTGTGGCCCGCAGCCGCCGCCCGGAAGATCCCGAGGGCCTGATGCCCTGGCCGCTGACGCGCGCCGACCTGGCCGCCTTTGCCGTGCCCGGTGTGGACCTGGCCCGCTTGGACGAGATCGTCGAGCCTGGAGATCCGCCGGTTCCGCGCTTCGTGGCCGAATTCGTCAGGCGCCGCTGAGCGCTCGCGCCGGCGACTTCACGGGAGCCGAATCGAGAAGCGTTTCGATGTGTGCTCGAACCCGATCGCCTCGGCGTCCAATTCGACCGCGTCCGCGAATCCGCACTTCCATGACGCAAGCGTAAACGAGCCAACCTTCACGATGCGTCTCGCCTGGTGGGTACTACACCCAACCTCCATTCACCCTCCATCGCCGCTCCATGGTCGTTTCAAGCTCGGGGCCGAGATTCAATGTCGATCTGACGGCAGGAATCGGCATCGAGCGCCGGGCGCAGCCGCCGGATTTCGACATGCGGGAGATCGCGATGAACTCGATACATCGCATCGGCGTAACCATCGCCGGTTTCGCGACGGTTGCCACCGTGGCCGGAGCCTTCGGGGTTCGGAGCTACGTGGCCGCGCGGGATGCCGCGGCCCAGGCCACGGCGCAGGTGGCGGTGGCGGCCGCCTCCACGACAGACCCGACGGCGAGCCTCGTCCCCCAGACGATCTACGTCAACCCGCTGCCAACGCCGCCGGTGATCCACGTCGTTCAGACTGCGCCGCCCGGAGGGAGGCCGCGCATCATCCACGTGGTCGTGCCCGGCGCGGGCGGCGAGCACGACGGAGGCTCGGACCACTGATGGAAGAGATCGATCCGCGCCCAGGCGAGCTTTCGACGCCGAATCGGAGACCGCCCGTGACTCCCCAAACCGCCCACCCGCCCAGGGCCAAGCCCGACGCTCGACCGATGCGTGTCGCCCTCGGCGCCGGCGGCCTGGCGGCCCTTTCGGCCCTGCTGACCGCGATCGTGGTACCAGCCCGGTCGCCGGTCGCGGCGCCATCCGACTACCCGCAAGCGGATGCGGGCGTGAGCGGAACCCCGATCATGGTCCAGCGCCCGATTCAGTACATCCAGCTCCAGCCGGGTCAGACGGCGCCGCCAGGCGCCACCGTCATCGACCCGGCCGCGCCCCAGCCGACCGCCGTGGTGATCTCGGTCCCCGCGCCGGCCCAGAAGCCGATCGTCATCAGGACGACCCAATCCGGCAGGGTCATCCCATGATCGGCGCGCGGGACCTTGTGAGCGCGGGAGCCCCGCTCGGCGGCGGCGCGAGAGCCGATGTCCGGCGACCGATCCCGACAGCCGACCCGATAGTTCCCCTCAGCCACACCGCGACGTCGATGGGCGGACGGCTCATGGTCTACCTGGACGCAGAGGCGGTCCGCTCGGCGGAGGCAAGTCGGGCAAGTGCCGCCGTCGTGGCGCGTGTCGAGAGCTGGGCGGCGCGGCTGACCCGGCACTCCGATGCTTCGGAGCTGTCGGCGCTCAACGCCGATCCGCGGGACGAGGTTCCGGTTGGCCCGACGCTGGCCGCCGTCCTGCGAGCCGGACGGTCCGCGATCGGGCAATCCGAAGGGCTGGCCGACATCACGCTCCTGGACGAGCGCCTGGCCGCTGAGGGTCTGGCGGTCGAAGGGCCGGCAGCCGACCGTTCGTTGGTCGAGGCTGCCCTACATGTTTCCCGCGCCTTCGATTGGTCGATGGTGCCGGGCCCCCGAGGCACCGCGGTCGTCCGGCGCCCGGCCGGGCTTCGGTTCGATCTGGGCGGCATCGGCAAGGGTTGGATCGCCGATCGCGCCCTCCGCCTTCTCGCCGACTGGCCGAGCGCCGTCATCGACGCCGACGGCGACCTCGCCATCCGCTGCGCTCCCGGCAAGACGTGGGAAGTGGCAGTGGACGACCCTCGCGCCCCGGAAACGACGCTGGCCGTGCTCAGCCTGGCGGCTGCGGCGGGGTTGCCCGCTCGATGGGGAGTGGCCACGTCCGGCATTTCCATCCACCGCTGGGCCGTGGGCGGCCAGATGCGTCACCACCTGATCGACCCCCGCACCGGCAGTCCGGCCGTCACCGATGTGACCCAGGCCACGGTGATCGCCGGCTCCGCCTTGCGCGCCGAGGCGCTGGCCAAGGCCGCGGTGATCGCCGGCAGCGCGGGCGGCCTCGCCCTTCTGGAACGCGCTGGAGTTCGTGGCGCAGTGGTCCTGACCGAGCGCGGCGAGACGCTCGCCCTGCCCCAGACGCTACCGCTGCTGGGCAGCTGAGGAGACGTCATGCTGCAGCCCGACCCGAACCGTTCGCCCCTGGGACCGCGATCTTCCCTGGCACCGGGGCTACCCCTGGCACCACGGCCACTCGGCGACATGGCGGCCCGGCCTTCCGGACGGCATCCGGCGCGGGCCGCCGGCCCGGCCTATCGGGGCCTGCCCCGGCTCCTTCGCTTCGTCCTGTGGGCGTCGGCCGCCGTCATCATCGGGGCAGTGTTCGGCGCCACGGCTCCGACCGCGCTTGGCCGCGTGGGGGCGGTCGCCGCGCTGCAGCCCGGCCTGCTGGCCTGGTATTCGGTCCGGGCGCTGGGATTCCTCGCCTATCTGGCGGTTGCCGGCTCGGTCCTGTACGGCCTGCTCCTGTCGACGAAGATCCTCGACGCCATCGCCCATCGGCCGGTGAGCTTCGCCCTGCACAAGGACCTCGCGATCGTGGGCTTCGCGCTCGCGATGCTCCACGCCACCGTATTGCTGGCCGACCAGAGCTTCGCCTTCACCCCGAGCGCCATCCTCGTCCCGTTCGCCTCACCGTATGCCGCGATCTGGGTCGGGATCGGCCAGCTCACGTTCTACGGCCTGGCGGTCGTCACGGTCAGCTTCTACGTTCGCCGTCAGATAGGGCAGCGAGCGTGGCGCCTGCTCCACTACCTCACCTTCCTCGTGTTCATCGGCGCCATCGGCCACGGCGTCATGGCCGGCTCCGATGCCGGCGCAGCCTGGGCCTTCTGGCTCTATCTGGTCCCCGGCGCCGCTGCCGTCTTCCTGCTCGTCTACCGGATTGTGGTCTCGGTCTCAGGCCGCATCTCAGCCTCCGAATCGGAGCGGCCCGTCGCCGTCAGCCCGCTGATCGCGCGCTCTCCTCTCCCGCTCCCGGGCGGCCGCGTCCCCTCCGGCCGCCCGGCGGCTCCGCTCCAGCCGCCGCCCCCCGGACTGTCCGTTCGAAGGAATGTTCGAAACCGCTCCGCCGCTCCTGGAGGTCTCCGATGGCCTACGTGATCGCCGAACCCTGCATCGACAACATGGACCAGTCGTGCGTCGCGGTCTGCCCCGTCGACTGCATCAGCGCGGACCCAACAGGCGACCGCAAGCTCTACATCGACCCGAACAACTGCATCGATTGTGGCTCGTGCGAGCAGGCGTGTCCGAACAAGGCGATCTTCCGAGCCGAGAACCTGCCCGCCGAATGGGCCGGCTTCGCCTGGGTGGACGCCACCTGGTGCGGCGATCCGGGCCAGGCCCGCTCCGCGATCGACGCCTACATGCCGATCCAGGCGGCCTGAGACTTCGCCCCTCGATATTCCCTCCCGGTGGTTCCGCTGGCTGGGTTCTCCCGTCGCAGCCGTCACGGGGTGCGGTCCGGTACTCCAGCGGCGGCTGCGCGGCAACCAGACGGCCGTGTGGAACCCGAAGCTTCGCCGTCCGGCGCCGGGCTGGGCTATCGTGTACCCATGGGATCTCGGATTCTCATCGCCGACGACGAGCCGCACATCCGCGCCGTCGTGCGCGCATACCTCGAGCGCGAGAGCTACGAGGTGCTCGAGGCTCCCGACGGGGAGGTCGCCTTGGAGCTCGCGCGCACGGCGAGCCCGGACCTGCTCGTGCTGGACGTGATGCTGCCGCTGCGCTCCGGCTTCGACGTCCTGCGCACACTGCGCGGCGAAGGGTCGTCCGTCGGAGTGGTCATGCTCACTGCCCGAGACGACGTCATCGACCGCGTGGCCGGACTCGAGCTCGGCGCCGACGACTACGTCACCAAGCCGTTCGAGCCGCGCGAGGTCGTGGCTCGCGTGGGTGCGGTGCTGCGGCGCTTCGGCCGACTCGCGCCGGGAGCTCCGGCGGCGGCAGGCGCTGCGGCGATCCCGGCTTCGGCCGCCGGCAGCCCCCTGATGATGCCGCCGCGGCCGGCCACGACGCTCTTCGATCTGACGATCGATCTGGATGGCCGCGAGGTCATGCGCGGCGGCGCGGTCGTGCCGCTCACCCGAACCGAGCTGGACCTGCTTGCGGCACTGGCCGAGCAGCCGGGGCGCGTCTGGACGCGCGAGCAGATCGGCGAACGTGTCTTCGGCGAATCGTTCGACGTCTTCGACCGAACGATCGACAGCCACATCAAGAACCTGCGCGCCAAACTGGGCGCGCGCCCCGACGGCGGCGCTTACGTCGAGACCGTGCGGGGCGTCGGGTACCGCGCGGCTCGATCGGCAGAGCCAAGCTGAAGCCGGGGAGGTCGACGTGAGCCTGCGCTGGCGGATTGCGGTCGGCTTCGCTCTGGTGGCCCTGGCCACGGCCGCGATCGTGGCGCTGGCCACGCCGACGATCGTCGGCCAGGGCTTCAGCGAACTGGACAACGATGTCAGCGCCGGCAGCACTCCGGCCGTCGCGGGGGCATCCACAACGATCGCTCCCGGCGACGACAACAGCGAGGATGGAGCAGGCCAGTCCGCGCCCGCGCCACTTTCCGGCCAGGCCCAGCAGTCGACGATCCTGCGGTTGATCGTAGCCGCGGCAGCGGCGGCGGCCGGGGCTTCGCTGCTCGGCCTGTTCGGCGCCGGGAGGCTGGTGCGGCCCCTGACCCGACTCGAGCAGGCGGCCTCCGGCGTGGCTCGCGGCGACCTGACGCAGCGCTCCGGGCTGGCCGAGCGCCACGACGAGTTCGGCCAGCTCGGCCGGACCTTCGATTCGATGGCCGGCGAGCTGGAGCGCGCCGACGAGTCCAGGCGCGGCTTCCTGCAGGACGCGGCTCACGAGCTCAAGACGCCGCTGGCGGTGATCGACGCGACCTCCAGCGCGATCCTCGACGGTGTATACAGCCCCGAGCGGCGCCACATCGAGACGATCCGCGATCAGTCGCGCGTCCTGGCCCGGATCGTCGACGACCTGCGAACGATCAGCCTGGCCGAAGGCGGCCACCTGCCGCTGCAACGGAGCGCGGTGGACGTTGCGGCGACCCTGTCGTCCGTGGCCGCGGGCTTCGAGGCGCGGGCAGCCACCGTCGGCGTGAGCCTCGCCATCGACGCGCCGGGCGGGCTCGCCGTC
>PMIQ01000209.1 GCA_003157175.1 Chloroflexota bacterium | reverse complement strand
GACGCCTTCTACGCCGAGGAGATCGGCGAGGTGGCGGCCACGGGCGCGACGAAATCCGGCCGGGTCTGGATCGTCGACCCGCTCGACGGCACGATCAACTATGCCAACGGCATCCCGTTCTTCTGCGTCTCGATCGCCCTGATCGCGGACGGCAGGCCGGTCGCGGGCGTCGTCTACGATCCGACGCGCGATGAAACCTTCGCCGGCGCGATCGACGGACCGTCGCTGCGAAACGGCGAGCCAATTCGAGTCGGCCAGAAGGAGCTGCTCGGCGACCTGGTCGTCACCCTGGCCGTCGGAGGGCGCGGTGCGGTTCGCAAGCGCCGTGAGGCGCTGAAGAGCATCCGGGCCAATCGCTCGATGGGCTCGGCGGCGCTGACGCTCGTGTACGTGGCCTGCGGCCGCTTCGACGTCTACGCCCAGGGCGCTGGGATCTCCGCCTGGGACGTGGCCGCCGCCGGGCTGATCGCCGAACGCGCCGGCGCAACGGTCACGAGCCTGGACGGCGGCCCCTGGTTCGATCTCTCGCGGCCGGCGAAGAAGTGGTCGTGCCTGGCCGCCGCCCCGAGCCACCACGCCGCGATTCTGGAGATGCTCAAGTAGGGGGCCGATTCCGCCACGCCGCGCCGGGGACGCGCCGCTGATGGGACGGCCGGGCGGCGCCCCCGTCACTCCTGCCAGAGGTGCGGCCGAGCGGCCAGCGCCCGCGCACCGAGCTCTTCACATAGAGCCAGGAACGGGCCCCGCCGCGCTCCGTTCCAGCGCAGCTCGTCAGGGTCGGCCTGGGGGAGCGGCACGTCCAGGCGAAGCGTCGCCAGCCGCCGGTAGAGCAGGGCTTCGTCCCAGCGAGCCCGAAGGGTGGCGTTGAGGCCGGGGGCCGAGCGCACGTCGACGTGCCACTCGCCGACCGATGCCGGGATTGCCTCCAGGTGCTCGAACCGGGCCAGCACCGCGGCGGCCGATCGGGCGCCCCAGCCCGGCAGTCCGGGGAAGCCATCAGCCGAATCGCCGACCAGGGCCAGATAGTCCGGGATGGATTCGGGCGCCACGCCCCAGCGTTCCCGGACGCCGGCCTCGTCGATGGTTCGCTCGCGCCGCCGGTCGCGCATGACCACCCGTTCGCCCCGGACGCACTGGGCGAGGTCCTTGTCGGGCGTGCAGACCCAGATCCGTTCGACCTCCGGCCGGTCGCCCCATCGAGCCGCCGCGGTCGCCAGGGCGTCGTCGGCCTCGAATTCGACCATCGGCCAGACGGCGACTCCGAGGGCCTCCATCGCCCGTTCGGCCAGGGGAAACTGCGCCAGAAGCTCGGCCGGAACGCCCGCCTCGGTCTTATAGCCGTCGTACAGCCCGTTGCGGAAGGAGCGGATGACGTGATCCGTGGCGCAGCCGACGTGCGTGGCGCCCTCGTCGCGCAGGAGCGACAGGAGGGTGTAGATCAGGCCGGTCACCGCCCCCACATCGCGTCCGTCCGGGGCGCGCACGGGTGGGCGCGGGCTGTAGTGGGCCCGGAATAGCTCATACGTGGCGTCGACCAGGTGGATCTGCATCGCAGTGTCAGCGCGCCCCGGTTCCATCGCCAATCAGGACCACGCCCGCGGCCGCCAGCTCGTCGAGGGCCCGCGAGCCGTCTCCCGGCGAGAGGTCGACCGCCCGAACCGCGTCCGCAAGCAGGGCCACTTCGTAGCCCAGTCGCCGGCCGTCGAGCGCCGTTGCCTTGACGCAGTAATCCGTGGCAAGACCGCAGACCACGATTCGCTTGACTCCGGCGCGGGCCAGCGCGCCCTCTAGTCCCGTCGGGATTGGATCGCCGCCCGCCGGGTCCCGCATCGAAAAGCCCGAGTAGCCGTCTTCGCCGTGGGCACCCTTGCGGACGATCGGCCCGCGCACCGACAGCGCCGCATGCAGCTGCGCGCCCCAGGTCTCCCGGACGCAATGAACCGGCCAGATGCCACCGTCCGCCGCGAAGTGAGGAGTGTGGGCCGGGTGCCAGTCCTGCGTGTACACGATTGCGCCGCCGGCCTCGAGGGCTCGCTCGATCTCCGCGTTCACGAGCGGAACGATCTCCGAGCCGCCCTTGACACACAGACTGCCGGCGGGATCGGCGAAGTCGTTCTGGACATCCACGACTACGAGACCGACCAGCGGGCCGTAGCGCGAGCTCGGGTCCTCGGCCGACCACTGGCCTCTCCGCGGAGATCCCTGGCTGCTCGACATGTCCTGGCCTACCTCCTGCACGAGAGGCTATCTCCGAGGCTCGGGCCGGCGCGGCCGAACCGCGGGTCTCTCCGGCTTTGTACGCGATCCGGGCGGGCGGCGCAAGCGACCGATTGTCGGTAGCGGTGGGCGGGGCGGCGGGCCACCACGCGGAAACCCTGGGCGGTTAGCGCCAGGGAAACCAGCTTGGTGATGCGTGGCTCGTCGTCGGCCACGAGAACCAATGGCTGAGCGCTCATGGCCCTCGCTTCGCTGCGACCTGCGACGGTCGGTCAGCTGGCGCGTGTGTCCATGGTTCGGAGTGCCACATTACTGTGCGCCGATTCCCGGCTGGACGCGAGGGCAAACTGGCAGCCCCCGCGCTTCG
>PMIQ01000172.1 GCA_003157175.1 Chloroflexota bacterium | reverse complement strand
GGCGCATTGGAGGACAGACCGTGACTCAGGACTTCTTCTCCGAGGTAGCAGGGCCCATCCCCTTCGGCGGCCTCGAGTCGAGCGAGCCGCTGGCGTACAAGGTCTACGAGCCCGACCGGCTCGTGCTAGGCAAGCGCATGGCGGACCACCTGCGGATCGCGGTGTGCATGTGGCATTCGTTCGCCTCCCCGGGCCTGGACATGTTCGGCTCGGGGACTTTCGACCGACCCTGGCTCGAGGATGGGCTCGATCCCCTGGTCGCCGGCAAGGCCAAGCTCGACGCCGCCTTCGAGTTCATCGCCAAGCTCGGTGTCCCCTACTACTCCTTCCACGACCGCGACATCGCCCCCGAGGGCCGGACGGCGGCGGAGACGAAGGCCTATCTCGAGGCGATGGTGGACTACGCCGGCGAGCAGATGGCCCGGACCGGTGTACGGCTGCTGTGGGGCACCGCCAATCTGTTCGGTCACCCGCGCTATGCGGCCGGCGCCGCCACGAACCCGGACCCCGAAGTCTTCGCTTTCGCGGCGGCGCAGGTGAAGCTCGTGCTCGAGGCGACGAAGCGGCTCGACGGCGCCAACTACGTCCTGTGGGGCGGCCGGGAAGGCTACGACACTCTGCTCAACACCGATCTCGCTCGCGAGGAAGCCCAGCTCGCCCGGTTCCTCGGCCTTGTCGCCGAGCACAAGCACCGCATCGGCTTCAAGGGCACGCTCCTCATCGAGCCCAAGCCCCACGAGCCGACCAAGCACCAGTACGACCACGACGCCGCGGTCGTGCACGGTTTCCTCGTCCGCCACGACCTGGCCGGCGAGTACCGCTTGAACATCGAGGCGAACCACGCCACGCTCTCGGGTCACAGCTTCCACCACGAGATCGCGTACGCGGTGGCGAACGGCATCCTCGGCAGCATCGACGCCAATCGCGGCGACTACCAGAACGGCTGGGACACAGACCAGTTCCCCAACTCGGTCGACGAGCTGTCTCTGGCGATGTACGAGATCCTCCGCGGCGGGGGCCTGACCACGGGCGGCTTCAACTTCGACGCCAAGCTGCGCCGCCAGAGCCTGGCCCGGACCGATCTCTTCCACGGCCACATCGGCGGCATCGACACGCTGGCCCAGGCCCTGCTCGTCGCCGCGGCGATGGTCGAGAACGGCACGCTCGAACGGCTGCGCGAGGAGCGCTACGCCGGCTGGGCGGGCAAGCTCGGGACGTCGATCCTGTCGGGCGGCGTCAGCCTCGAGGAGCTCGAGCGCCGAGTTGCCGCTGGGGAGATGGACCCCAAACCGGTATCGGGCCGGCAGGAGCTACTCGAGAACGTTGTCAACCAGCAGATCTGGGCCGCCGAGCGCCGGGCCCGGACCGACCATTCGACCGGCGACTGAACCACCCGCCAACTGAACCACGCGCCAGATATCGCAGGCCACAAGGAGACGCCCATGAGGACTTTGGTGGCCGGAGTCGACTGCTCAACGCAGGCAACGAAAGTCGTCGTCGTCGATGCCGACACCGGCGAGACCGTCGGGTTCGGACGCGCCGAGCATTCGGTCGAGGGCAGCGAAGGCGTGCGCGAGACGCACCCGGACGTCTGGTGGCGGGCTCTTCTATCCGCGCTGCGCCAGACGAACCTCGCCGGCGAGGTCGCGGCCATCTCGGTGGCCGGCCAGCAGCACGGCCTGGTGTGCCTTGACGAGTCCGGCAAGCCGCTCCGCCCGGCGATGCTGTGGAACGACACGCGTGCCGCCTCCGACGCGGCCGAGCTGGTCGAAGCCTTCGGCGGCGCCGAGCGGTGGGCCGCCACGATCGGCGTCGTTCCGGTGGCTTCGTTCACCGCCTCGAAGTGGGCCTGGCTTCGCCGGCGCGAGCCCCGCATCGCCGACCGGACCGCGGCCATCCGGCTGCCGCACGACTTCCTTACCGAAAGGCTTTGCGGCGCGGGCGTCACCGACCGCGGCGACGCCTCGGGAACGGCCTGGTGGTCGACTGAGACCGGGGCGTACAGCCCCGCGGTCCTCGCCCTTCCGGCTCTCGGGCTGACCGCGGACCGCCTGCCGCGCGTCCTCGGACCGACCGAGCAGGCCGGGGTCGTGACGGCCGGCGCGGCCGCGGCATCGGGTCTAACGGCGGGAGCCGTGGTCGGCCCGGGCACCGGCGACAACATGGGGGCGGCTCTCGGCCTCGGACTTCGGCCCGGCGCTCCGGTGCTGAGCCTCGGCACGTCGGGGACCGTATTCCTGGTATCGGAGACTCGCACCGCCGACCCCACGGGCGACGTGGCCGGCTTCGCCGACGCCACGGGCCGCTTCNNACGTCCTTCCGAGCGCAGGCGTGGTCGTGCTCCCCTACCTCGACGGCGAGCGTACGCCGAACCTGCCCGACGCTTCGGGCGCGGTGTTCGGCCTTCGCCACGCGACCGATCCGCGGGCCATCCTCATGGCCACCTACGAAGGCGCGATCGTGGGGCTGCTCGACGCACTGGAAGCCATCGACGCTTGCTCATCGGGCGTGGATCCGGAGGCGCCGCTCATCCTCGTCGGCGGCGGCGCAAATGGCGATACCTGGCAGCGCGTCGCCCAGCGGTTGTCCGGCAGGCCGATCGCCGTTCCCCACGTCCGAGAGGTCGTCGCCATGGGCGCCGCCGTCCAGGCCGCGGCGGTGCTGCGCCGCGAAGCCCCGGTGGACGTGGCGGCCCGATGGGCGACGGCCGACGGGACCCTGCTGCCGGCCATTGACCGCGACATCGAGACGACAGCCCTGCATCGGAGCGTCCGCCATCTCGCGGCAGCGGCGGTCCTGACTCACCGGCCTCGATTCTGAGGCCGAATCGACCGACTTCCACTACAGCCGCCGGAATCTGTCGACACATCTCAGTAATCGTCAACTCGTCCGAGCGGCCGNNGCGGCCGAAAGGGGAGCGATTCGGCCGCCTCGCCGCTCCCGACCCGTCCGGGCGCGCAGAGGTTGTGATGGACACAGGCCACGACGATCGTGTCTTCGACACGCCTGGCCACGACCAGTCTGGCCAGGCCGCGATCGAAATAGCCGGGGTCGACGAGCGCGGGCAGGTCGAGGACGCGCTGCGGGCCTCGGAGGAGCGGTATCGACAGGCCCTGGTGGCCACCGAAGCCGCTCTGGCCAAGGCCCAGGCCCTGTACCACATCAGCAGCTCGCAGATAGCAGCGGAGACCCTCGAGACGCTGCTCCAGCGTGTGGTAGAGGTCGTGGCCAAAGCGCTTCCCGCCGACCGAGTGAACCTCTTCGCGATCGACTCGGCCAGGCGCTCGGTGAACGGCAACTACCTCGGCGGGCCGGGCGGCCAGGAGCCGGCCGAGATCGACTACGACGAGGTCATGGAGGGGCTCGGGGGGTGCTGCCGGTCGCGGAGGGCGTAGGCCGGCCGGCCACAGAGCCCAGCGTCTCGCTGCCATCGCCGACGGGCACCGAGACGGTGCTGGTCGTAGAGGACGACGCCAGCGTTCGACGGCTGGCCGTGCTCGGGCTGCGCTCCAACGGCTATACGGTGATCGAGGCCGCCAACGCGGCCGAGGCGCTCGAGCTGGCCGCCACATCGGCTCCGATAGATCTGCTCGTCAGCGATGTCGTATGCCGGGCATGCGCGGCCCGGACCTGGCGCTTCGCCGTAGAGAGATGCGGCCCGGCATCAGATTGCTGCTCTCTTCCGGCCACGCCGGCACGAGCGAGGCCTTCCGCGATCGCGGAGGCAGGGCGATTCAGCTCCTGCCCAAGCCATTCACCCCGGAGCGCCTGGCCCGCAAGGTGCGCGAATTGCTGGACACCGAATAGGCCCGGCCCCAGACGGATTGACGCACTTCGTCCGGCCCGCCGACTGGACTCGCCCGTACCTACCGCCGCGCCCGCTGCTTGATCAGGCGACCCCGCCGCGTCATGGCGTGGGTCGAGAGCGCCGCAACTCCCATCGCCACCACGGCCCGCTCGGCCGTCGGCAGCGGCCGCACGATCGAAAGGAACTCCTGCGCTCGCGCCCGATCCACCAGCCCCAGGAGAGCCTGGCCGCGGCCCGTCAGAGTCAGCGTCCGCTGCCGGCGATCCTCCGAATCCTGCCGCCGCTCAATCAGCTGCCGCGCCACGAGAGCGTCCACCATCCGGCTCACCGCCGACGGTGAACGACTCAAAGAGTCCGCCAGGTCGGCCACCGTCATCGTCCCGCTGTCCGCCAGGGCGTACATGGCCGCCAGCTGCGTGAAGCCCAGGTTCAGCTCGCCCAGCTGAGCGGCAAAGCCGATCACGAGGTCCCGCCAGATCGCCCGGCCCATGGCGATTCGATCGGATAGCTCGCGCGGGTTCTGCATGCGCTGGCGAGCGGCCTCGACGGGCGCCGACAGCAACTCCCGCGCAGCAGACTCCACCGCGGCGCGGCTCGGGACCGACAGCGACGGCATGTGGAGGAACGGCCTGGGCGATCCACGCAGCAGCCGGAGCGACGTCCGCGCCGGAGGGTCGACCGAGCCAGGAGCCACGGCAGCTTGCGTGTCGGCCGGCGTCCGGCTGGCGGAAGGCAGGCCCGAGTCGGCCCGAGGCGTAGCAGATGTCGATCCACCCGAGGCCTCGACTGCTCCTCCCGGCGGCGCACCGGGGGGGCGCTGGACGAGACTGGGGAGCTTGGGTCGGAACTGCGGCATCGGGCCCAGCGTAGCCCTGCCACTCGATACTTGCAAACCTGCACACGATTTCCGCACGACCGTCCGACGCCGCCGTACGCTTGCACCACAATTCCGCCTCCGACTGCGGAGGTACATCCGGTACAAGTTCGGCAGGAGCGACGCCAGCCCGTCAGATCGCGTTCGCCGGCCGGAGGAGATCAAGCACACGCTCATGGACCGAATCGCGTTCGTGTTTCCGGGGCAGGGATCGCAGTCGGTGGGCATGGGCAAGGCCCTCGTGGAATCCTCACCGGCCGCGGCGGCCGTCATGGCCGAGGCGGACAAGGCCCTCGGCGAGCCCATCAGCCGGCTGGCATTCGATGGCCCGGCCGAGCAGCTCGACCTGACGATAAACGCCCAGCCCGCTCTGGTCGCCACCTCGATCGCCTTTCTGGCCGCGCTGCGCGAGCGCTGGGCCGCGGCCGGCATCGCCGCGCCGACTCCGGCCTATTGCGCCGGCCATTCCATGGGCCAGTATTCGGCCTTCGTTGCCGCGGGCGTCATCTCGCTCGGCGACGCCGTTCGACTGGTGCGGGAGCGTGGCCGCCAGATGCAGGCCTCCGGCCAGGGACGCAGCGGCGCTATGGCCGCATTGATCGGCCTGGACGATGCCCGCCTGCCAGAGTTGATCGCTCTGGGCGAGCCGCTCGGCAGCCTGACCGTGGCCAACCGCAACGCCCCCGGCCAGGTCGTCATCTCCGGCGACAAGGCCGCCGTCGAGGCCGCGGTCGCGGGCGCCAGGGACCTCGGCGCCCGGCGGGCGATAGTCCTGCCCGTCTCCGTGGCAGCGCACTCGTCGTTGATGAAGGAAGCGGCCGAGGGGATGGCCCGCGTCCTGGCCCCGATCGCCTTCGCCGAGCCCGTCACCCCGCTCCTCGCCAACGCCGACGCGCGGCCGATCACGACGGCAGCCGGCGCTCGGGCGGAGCTGATCGAACACCTGACCCGTGGCGTCGACTGGGTCACAGCGGTGCAGCGGATGACCGCGGGCGGCGTCACGACCTTCGTCGAGATCGGACCCGGCAAGGTCCTGACCGGCCTGATCAAGCGCATCGCGCCCGAGGCCACGGCTCTCGCCACCGACGACGCTTCGGCGCCGGGCGGCATCGCCGTGCCGTTCATCGACGCATGAACCACCCCCGCCCCATGACCCCGTCGCCGCGGGAGCGGCGCATTTCGAGCCCAGGAGGATATAACCCCCGTGCGCAAGCCTGATTACAGCCGACGAGTCGTCGTCACCGGGATGGGGGTCGTGAGCCCGATCGGCAACGATCTGGACACCGTCTGGCAGAACCTGGCCAACGGCCATTCCGGGATCGGCGAGATCACCCATTTCGACACGACGCCCTACGAGCACAAGGCCGGCGGCGAGGTGCACGATTTCGACGTCACCAAGTTCTTCAACTTCAAGGACGCGCGACGGACGGAGACGACGGTCCACTTCGCGGTGGCCTCGGCGCGGATGGCAGTGGAAGACGCCGGCCTGGAGATCACCGATGCCAATCGCTACGACATCGGCGTCATCTACGGCTCAGGCGGCGGCGGTCAGGCGCTGTTCATCTCAAACCAGGAGGTCTGGCATACCCGGGGCGCGCGCGCGGTGAGTCCCTTCTTCATCGCGAACGGCCTGGTGGACGCCAGCTCGGGCACGATCGCCATCGAGACCGGCGCCAGGGGCCACAACTTCTGCCCGGTCTCCGCATGCTCCACCGGCACGACGGCGATCGGCGAGGCCGCCGAGGCGATCCGCCGGGGCGACTGCACGGCCGTCATCGCGGGCTCGGCGGAATCGCCGCTCCTGGAACTGGTCCACATCGGGTTCACCAACATGCGCGGCCTGGGCACGCCCCTGCCGGGCCAGCCCATCGGAACCGTCTGCCGGCCGTTCGATCGCACCCGCGACGGCTTTGTCCTGGGTGAGGGCGGCGGCGCGCTGATCCTCGAGGATCTCGAGCTGGCCAGGGCTCGCGGCGCAAAGGTCTACGCCGAGGTCGTGGGCTACGGCTCGGCCGCCGACGGCTTCGACATGATCGCGCCGGCCAATGGCGGCGAGGGCTCGGCTCGTGCCATGAAGATGGCTCTCGAGCGTTGGGGCGTGCCGCCCGACGAGATCGGCATGATCAACCCCCACGGCACGTCGACCCCGGTCGGAGACAAGTGCGAGAGCGAGGCGATCTGGACCGCCTTCGGAAGCCACACGCCGAACATCCTGATCTCGGCCACCAAGTCGATGACGGGCCACATGATGGGCGCAGCCGGGGCTTTCGAGGGCCTCGCCACGGTTCTCTCGCTGTACCACCAGACCGTGCCGCCGACGCTCAACTACCGCGAGCCCGACCCGGAGTGCAACCTCAACATCGCCACCGAGACGATCGAGAAGCCGNNCTACACCGGCGACTAGCTGCCCGGCGCTCCCACTCCCGGCGCTCCCCTGCCCGTCGTAGCGGCCGCGGCGCGGGACGCTTTCGCCGGGTCGTCCGGGTCAGACTCGACGACGCCGCCCTCGAACAGGTCGAGCGAGCCTGCGCCTGGCGCGGCGCGGCGGTCTGGCATGCCCTCGAGCCCCTGTCGGAGAGCGAGCGGCAGGCCTTTCGTCTCTTCCTGCGGTGGACCATAGACCTGATACGCGAAGCCGGATGGGGTTCTCCGCCGCCCTCCGAGCTGCCCCAGCCGGTACAATCGCGTCAGCAGGTCGCGTGGCGCTGGAGCCCGCGACCGCCCGGACGCTGTCCCGCCGAAGGGTACCCGTGCCAATCCGTGGGGCCGACGAGCTGAGGCGCACGAGCTTCGGCGGTCGCCCCGCCGTCTGTAATGTCTTAGGAGATGGTCGTGCCCAACAAGGATCTTGCCCGCCGCGCCGTAATAACCGGTCTCGGGGCCGTCACTCCGATCGGTATCACTGCCGGTACGTACTGGGAGAGCCTCATCTCCGGCACCTCGGGCGTGGACACGATCAGGTGCTGGGATCCCTCCGGACTGGACGTGCGCATCGCGGCTGAGGTCAAGAACTTCGACCCCTCCGTGGGCATGGATCGCAAGATGGCCCGCCGAATGAGCCGCTTCGTACATTTCGCCATGGCGGCCACGACCGAGGCCGTCGAGGATGCCGGCATCGACTTCTCCGCCTACACGCAAGAGCAGCGCGATCGCGTGGCGGTCATCGTGAACACCGGCGGCGGCGGCGTAGAGCAGGTGATCGAGGGCACCCGCGTTCTCGCCGAGAAGGGCAACGGGCAGGTTTCGCCGTTCGCAATCCCGGCCCTTTCGGGCTCGATGGCGGCCTGCCAGGTCTCCATCAAGTACGGCATAACCGGCCCGGTCATGTGCCAGGTGGCGGCCTGCGCCAGCAGCGTCATCGCCTTCATCGACGGGCAGCGCCTGATCGAGGCCGGCGAGTGCGATGTCGTGATCCTCGGCGGCTCCGAGGGGAACCTCGTCCCGATCGCATTTGCCGCGCTCGGCAACATGGGCGCGCTTTCGCGCCGCAACGACGACCCGACCCGCGCCTCCCGCCCGTTCGACAAGGATCGCGACGGCTTCGTCTTCGGTGAGGGCGCGGCGATCGTCGTTCTCGAGTCGGCCGAGCACGCCCTGGCCCGCGGGGCCAAGATCCAGTGCGAGGTCCTGGGCGGCGCCCTCACCGCGGACGCGTTCCACATCAGCGCCCCCGAGCCGACCGGCCGTGGCGCCTCGACCGCCATGACCAAGGCCATGCGCCGGTCGGACGTCGCACCCGATGAGGTCGACTACATCGTCGCCCACGGAACCTCGACGCCGCTCAACGACGCCACCGAGACGCGCGCGATCAAGACGGCCTTCGGCGACTACGCGTACAAGGTCGCGATCAGCTCGCCCAAGTCGATGGTCGGCCACCTCCTCGGCGCGGCCGGAGCCGTCAGCGGGCTGGCGGCCATCGGCGCCATTCGCGAGGGCGTCATTCCGCCGACGATCAACCAGGAAAACCCCGACCCGGAGTG
This sequence comes from Chloroflexota bacterium, assembly GCA_003157175.1. Classification (GTDB taxonomy): domain Bacteria; phylum Chloroflexota; class Limnocylindria; order Limnocylindrales; family CSP1-4; genus Fen-1039. Next base: position 4,127 of record PMIQ01000172.1, on the reverse strand, counting down.
CGACCTGGATTACGTCCCGAACGTGAAGCGGGTCAAGAAGGTCGACACCGCGATCATCAACGGCTTCGGCTTCGGCGGCCAGAACGCGGTCGCGGTATTCCGCCGCTTCCACATCTAGCACGCATCGGGCCCAGCCGGGTCCCCAGGCTGACCGGCCAGAGCGAACGTGTAGGATGGCCGCGTGGAGCGCCGTCGACTGATACCGCCCTGGCTGCGCCGCGGATTCGAGGCCGGCGCCGTCGGGGCACTCCTGTCCGGCGGAACCCTGGTCGCCTTCCGGCTGAGCCGCCCTGCGCCGCGCGTGGCGCTGCCGCAGGGCATCGACGGGTCGCTCATCCTGGTTCCCGCACTGTTGGCCCTGGGCGTCCTGGCGGTCGGTTTACCCATCTTTCTCGCCGCGACGCGGACGGAGGCCATCCTCGGGGCCATCGCCGGCTTCATGGTGGCCGCGGACCTGCTGATGGCCGTCTCGTTCGTTTCGAGTCAGCAGATCGCGGTCCATTGGCTGTCGCGCAGCATGCCCCTCGGCGTGGTCGCCGCGGTGCTGGCGATCCCGGTTGCGGCGGTGGGGATTGTCGTCGGGCCAGTGGCGTCCGAGCTCGGCTTCGGCCACTCGTCGGGCCTGCGCGCGGTGCTGGCAGGAGCGGTCGTGGCTCTGGCGCTGGCGCTCGCCGGCCCGTACGTCGGCTAGTTCGAGCCTCGATCGAGGCTAGATCGAGGCCGCGGCGGCCTCGCGTCGCGGCCGTCGAGCCGGGCGCTTCGTCGAACGCCGCAGCCTGAGCGAGTTCGCGACCACGCTGACCGACGAGAGAGCCATCGCGCCGGCTGCCATCGCCGGGTTGAGCGTGATGCCCGCCACCGGGTAGAGCGCTCCCATCGCCACGGGGATGAGGACGACGTTGTAGCCGAACGCCCAGGCCAGGTTCTGACGGATCACCCGCAGCGTCCGGCGCGAAAGCCGGATTGCCGCCGCGACGCTCCGCGGATCGCCACCGACGAGGGTGATGTCCGACGCCTCCAGGGCCACATCCGCGCCCGTGCCAATGGCGATCCCAACGTCTGCCTGGGCGAGCGCCGGGGCGTCGTTGATGCCGTCCCCGACCATCGCCACTCGCAGGCCGCGGGCCTGCAGCGAAGCCACGGCGGCCGCCTTACCGGCCGGCAGGACCTCCGCCATGACATGCTCGGGCGCGATGCCGGCCGCCGCCGCGACGGCCCGGGCGGTCACGGCCTGATCGCCGGTGACGAGCCAGACTTCGATCCCGGCGGCCGAGAGCTCGCGCACCGCGGGTTCGGCTTCAGGCTTGATCTCGTCGATGGTAGGCAGGGCGCCTGCCGCTCGACCGTCGACCGCGACGTAGGAGATCGCCGCGGGCACGTCGGCCGCCGCGAGCCCACCGAGCTCGACCTTCTCGGCCGAAAGGAAGGCCGCCGTGCCGACGAGCACCCGGCGACCATCGACCAGGCCGCGCACGCCGCGCCCGGCGACGGCTTCGAAGTCCTCCACCGAGCGCCGGCCGAGGTCGCGCGCCGCAGCAGCGGCGAGGATCGCCGCCGCGAGCGGGTGCTCGCTTCCCCGCTCCACCGACGCCGCAAGATCCAGAACTTCGTCCGCGGTGAAGCCCGAGGCGGCGACGACCGTGCCGAGCGAAGGCCGGCCTCGAGTCAGCGTGCCCGTCTTGTCGAAGACGACAGCGTCTATTCGGGCGGCCAGCTCGAGCGCCTCGCCGCCGCGGATCAAGATGCCGGCCTCCGCGCCGTTGCCGGTCCCAACCATGATCGCCGTCGGCGTGGCCAGACCCATGGCGCACGGGCAGGCGATGACTACGACGGTGATGAACGCCACCAGGGCGTGGGTCGGGCGGGGCTCCGGGCCCAGGATGAGCCACAGCGCGAAAGTGGCCGCGCCAAGGCTCAGCACCACCGGCACGAACACGGCCGCGATCCGATCCGCCAGCCGCTGGATGTGCGCCTTCGACCCCTGCGCGCGGCGCACCAGATCCACGATCTGCGCCAGGGCCGTGTCGCGGCCGACCCGCGTGGCTCGGAAAAGGAACGTTCCGTGNNCCGGTGAGCATCGACTCGTCGACCGCGGAGGCGCCCTCGACGACTCGCCCATCGACCGGCAGCCGCTCGCCCGGGCGGACGCGCACGAGGTCGCCGACCCGCACTTCTTCGAGCGGCACATCGATCTCGGCGCCCGACCGAACGATTCGAGCCGACCGGACCTGCAGTCCGATCAGCGCCTTCACAGCGCCGACCGTCTGGCCCTTCGCCCGAGCCTCCAGCCAGCGGCCGGTCAGAATGAGCCCGATGATGGCGGTAGAGCTGTCGAAGTAGGTCTGCGGTTCGATGCCGGCCGAGCGGAGCAAGGCGGGCGCAACCGTGACCAGCACGCTGAATGCCCACGCCGCGCTCGTCCCCACGACCACGAGAGTGTCCATGCTCGTCGTTCCGTGGCGCGCCGCGCGGAATGCCGCGCGATAGAAGCGGCGGCCGGCCAGGAACTGGACGGCCGTTGCGGGGCCGATGAGCAGCCACGCGGCCTGCTCCATCGTCCACGGCGCGTTGGGCAGATACATGACCAGCATCGTCAGGGCCGCCACGACCAGCGAGGCGGCGGCGGTGAGGCCCAGGACCCGCTGCTCCCGCGCTCGAACCCCTGCCTCCGCATCCGCCTCGTCCAGCAGGGTGGCCCGAGCGCCGCCTGCCTTGGGCGCGGGCAGGTGGCGAATCTCGTAGCCGGCCGCCTCGATGGCCCTCGCGATCTCGTCCAGCCCCGCCATCTCGGGCAGATAGCGCACCGTCGCGACCTCGGTCGCGAGATTGACATTGGCCTCGGCGACGCCGGGGGTCTTGCGCAGGTAGCGCTCTATCCGGTTCACGCACGAGGCGCAGCTCATGCCCGCGATGGGCAGCTGGATCTCGGCAGTCGGCGCGGCGGAGGGCGGGACGGTGGGGGTTATCTGGATGGCCTGCATACTCCCCGGGAGTATAGGCCAGCGATTCGGATCGGGCAACGAGGCCCTTTCGCTAGGGCCGCTTCGCCGTCAGACTGTACCCATGACCGCGCTCGTCGCCGTCCCGGTGGCAGCCTTCACGACCTGCCCGGCTCCGTGGGGCCTGCTCCACGTTGCCGCGACCGCGGCCGGCATCGTAGCCGTGGACCTGGGCTCCGAAACGCCCGACTTCGTCGATGGACTGGCGCGCCGGCTGCACGGCCGGGTGCTGCCCGGGGAGGACGGCGAAGTGCCCGCAGAATGGCGCGCGACGCTCAGCGAGGCCGGCCGCCAGATGGGCGAATGGTTCGCCGGCGAGCGCCGGAGCTTCGACTTGCCGATCGACCTGCGCGTCTCCGACTGGGACCGTCTCGTGCTCACGGGCGCCGCCCGGCTCCAGTTTGGCGAGACGGTCGGCTATGGCGAACTGGCGCGACGTATCGGCCGGCCGGGCGCGGCACAAGCCGTCGGGGGAGCGATGGGCCGCAACCCGCTCCCGATCCTGATCCCCTGCCATCGAGTCATCGCCGGAGACGGCACACTCGGCGGGTACGGCGGCTCGACGTACGCGGACCGCCGCGCCGCCCTGGCCATCAAGCGCCGGCTGCTTGCCCTGGAAGGGGTCCAGGCCCGAGGCGGGACTCCGCCCGGCGTTGAATCCACCGCCGGCCTTGACTCTGAGCCCGAGCCCGCCGAAACCACGTGTAGGCGAGCGGATGAGCTCCAGAGGATAGGGAGCATGTCGATTCCGGAATCCCCGAATGATGTCTTCCTGTTCCAGGCCCTGATGGAGAGCACGGCGGACAGCATCTACTTCAAGGATCGTCAGTGCCGTCTGCTGCGCGTCAGTCGAAAGATGGCTCAGGACCTCGGTTATGCGGATCCGGCCGACATAATCGGCAAGACCGACGTCGACTTGTTCGGAGAGGCTTTTGGTCAGGCGACCAGGCGCGACGACGAAAGGATCATGGACTCGAACAGACCCATCGTGGGCGTGATCGAGAGTCGCCAGCTGGACAATGGCCGCACGAACTGGACGCTCACGACCAAACTGCCGCTCCATGACGCGTCCGGGAATGTCATTGGCCTGGTGGGCATCACGCGCGAGATCAACGAGATGCGGCAGAC
>PMIQ01000056.1 GCA_003157175.1 Chloroflexota bacterium | reverse complement strand
CGTCGGGAACGGCTTCGGCGGCACCGCCGTGGGCTTTGGCGCCGGAGGAGCTGTCGGCGATGGGCTCGGCGAGTCGGTCGGGCTCGCGGTGGGGGTGGCCGTCGGAGTAGGCGTTGGAGTCGGCGTGTCGGTGGGAACGATCACGGCCGCGGGCGACGGGGTGTCCGTCGGGCTGGCCGACGCACTGGCCTGGGCGACCAAAGACGGTCCGGACCCGTTGTTGTGGCCGAGGGTCGGCAGGAACATGAACGCCTCGACCGCCAGCAGGATGACCATCGCGGCGATGACCAGCGCGGCGGCGTCGAAGCCCAACCGTCGGCGCCGGCCGGCGGGAGCCCTGACGGCGGGCGCTCTGGCAATGGCAGGCGCAACGGCGGAGTTCTTCATGGCGGCAGCCGGAAGGGGGGCGTTCCTCAGGACCGCCGGCATCGGGACGACGGGCGTGAAGGCGGCATTCCTTCCGACGGCCGGCGTCGCGGCGGCGGACGTGAAGGCCGCAGCCCTCCCGGCGGCTGGCATCGCGGCGGCGGGCGGGCCGGCGACATTTCTGGCTGGGATAGGCGTCGCGCCGGCAACTCTCCCGGCGGCAACGCCCAGAGCCGCTGCAGCCCCGAGGGCAGCGGCTCCGGCAACGGGCCTTGGGATGGGCGGGCCTTCGGGCGCGAACGGCGGTCGCTGGCGGGTCCCCGTGCCGGCGGCCTTGGCGAAGCAGCCGAGGCAGGTCTTGCGCGAGTTGCTCCAGCACTCAGAGCAGACGAACTGCCGGCATTCGTGGCAGAACTTGAAGCTCTGGACGAAAGACTGGTAGGCGTCGTCGTCCATCTTGGCCAGCATCTGCCGGCGCGCGCCGTCGTAAGTGGAGCCCAGGCCCTCGTGGTAGCGGAGAGTTCGGCTGATGGCCATCCCGGAGGCCTTGAGTCGGCCGCCGAACCCCAGGTGACGCTGGGAGGGCGGCAGGACGAACCTCGTCTTGCAGCGCTCACATGCGTACTGGATCAGCCCTGGCGCCTCAGCGGCGGTGCTCATTTACTGCCTCCCCCGCGGGCAACCGGAAATCGCCACGAGAAAATCGCCACAAGATAAAGAGATGGGCGAGCCATGATGTGTCAAGGTTGGCCTGAGAACCTGCCCGTTCCAATAGGACCGTGGTCATGGGGGGTCCCACGACCGACCCAAACCCAACCGGACCGCAAGCCCGGATCTACCCGGATCCGGGGCGAATCGTCGGACGAGCCTCCGGCGCGGTATTGTGCCTCCGCGCCGGTCAGAATTCAAGCCTGGAGGATGGATGCGGAGCCGGATTCTGCTGATCGCCGCCTGCGTTCTGCTGGCGGTATTCGCCTACGACGGTGTCGTCCGGCTGCTCCTGATCGGCCTGGTCCGGCTGCCGAAGCTCCCCGCCGAGCTGACCCTTCTGACTTCCATCCTGGCGCTCTTCAGCCTAACCCACGCCTGGTATTCGATCGGTGGGCGGCCGACGCTCGTCTTCTTCGGCCTGAGCGCGGCGATCGCATGGGCGTACGAGGAGGTGGGCGTGGCGACCGGCCTGGTCTTCGGCGCCTATCACTACACGGACTATCTCGGCCCCAAGCTCGGGAACGTGCCGTACCTGATCCCGCTGGCCTGGTTCATGATGATCTACCCGAGCTACGTGATCGCGAACCTGGTGCTGGAGGGCCACGCAACGGGGACGCGGGCCGGGGTCTGGCGGCTGGTTAGGCTCGCCGCCGTGAGCGCCGCCGTGATGACCGCCTGGGACCTCGTCGTCGACCCCATCCTGTCCGGGCCGTCGGCTCGGGCGTGGATCTGGGAGAACGGCGGCCCGTACTTCGGCATCCCGATCCAGAACTTCCTGGGCTGGCTGCTGACGACCTTCACGGTCTACCTCGCCTACCGGGCCGTCGAGCAGCGGATGGGGGCCGGGGCGACGCGTGGCGTGGCGCTCGCGCCGCCNNGCCTACGGCCTGATGCTCGTGTCGGACCTGCTCTCCGGCGTGGAGCCCGCAGGCGTGGCCATCGTCGGACCGCTCGTCATGGGGCCGCCGGTGCTGCTGGCGGCGTGGCGGCTGTGGCGGCTCGCCCGCCCGCTGGCCGCGGAGCGGAGCGGCCGCGCCCCGTAAATGGCCACCTCGCCCCGCGCCTTTGTCCTGCGCCATACCCACCTCCGTCCCGTGCCGGGCCTGGAGGAGATCCGCCTCCACCTGGCCGATGAGGTGCTGCCGCTGTGGCATGCCGTCCAGATCGAGACGAACGATCCGGACCCGGCCCTCCCCTACTGGGCTTTCGCGTGGGCGGGCGGACTCGCGATCGGCCGGTACCTGCGCGACCGGCCGGAGGCCGTGGCGGGTCGGCGCGTGTTCGACCTGGCATCCGGCTCCGGGCTGTGCGCGATCGCGTCGATGCGTGCCGGCGCGGCCGAGGCTACCGGCGCCGACATCGATGCCTTCGCCGCCGCGGCGATAGAGCTCAACGCCCGCGCCAACGGCCGACGTGTGACCGTCGTGCGTCGCGATGTCCTGGACGAGGAGCCGCCCGACGTCGAGGTCATCCTGGCCGGCGACTGCTGGTACGAAGCCCGCCTCGCCGGGCGCGTGCTGCCTTGGCTGCGGCGGGCTCGGGACCGCGGCATCGATGTCCTGGTCGGCGATCCCGGCCGCCGCTACCTGCCCACCGACGAGCTGGTCGAGCTCGCCTCGTACGAAGTCCGCACGACGACCGAGCTCGAGGACCTCGACCGCAAGCAGGGCCGGGTCTATGCCTTGCGTCGCGCCGACTAGATCGGCCGGCTTCGCCGGCCNNGTCACATGCAGGATTGCGTACACATCGTCGGGGTCGATGTCGGCGAGGAGGCGGCATGCCTCCTTGGTCGGAAGTGCCTCGATCGCGATTCCCCGCCGCTTCGCTTCCTCGCCCACTTCAGCTTCGATAGGGAGTTGGCCGCGGGCGCCGGTGCCGATGATGAGACGCTTGCCGCCCCATGGGATCTGCTCGGCGGCGGACAGTGGCGTGTGCCGTGACCGGCCTTTGAGCGCCTTCGACGGGCCCTTGTCCCGTCGTCGGATCGCTCCGCCGTCAATGACTACGTCGCGCTGGTAGCGCTGGCCCTCGATCTCGAGTTGTCCGAACGCTACCAACTCAGCCTTCACCGCCACATTCTCGCACTGCCTGGCGGCGGCGCTGTGAGAGAGTCGGGCCGGCGGCCTGGTCGATCATCTTGACGCCGCGGCGATCCCGGGAGCGGTCATGTCGAGCCCGCGAGTCTAGGTTGCTCTAGACCACCGAAGCAGCCGGGATATGCTGAGTTGAGACGAGCACGCCGGTCTTGCGCCGCACAGGCGGGCGTTACGTCGTCGGGATCGGATGCGTCGACCGAATGAGGTCTCGCGGGTCGTACTGGGCCTTGACGCGGCCGAGCCGTTCGCAGGTCGCGGGCGAGTGGAAATCCGACACACTGAAGGATCGCTCGGCGAAGTTGGGGTAGTTCCGCTCCGCCTCCCACGGTGCCAGCGCGGCCCGCACGACGGCAGAATGACGCTCCACGGCGGCGGCCATGTCAGCGTTCGGTACCAGGCTGATCGTGGCGGTCGCGAACCGGGCGTCGAGCGAGGCCAGCGCCCCGTGTTCCGGCGCAGCGTCGAGCAGCGCACCTCCCAGGTGGCGCAGCTCGACCGACACCAGCGGCGATCCCGACTCAGGACCCGCCGCCTCGACGAGGGCGTCGATGGCCGTCGACGGCAGGTCCGCGAGGAGCCAGCCATCGATGGAGACAGGGACCGGGTCGACCGGGTCCATGTGCAGCGCGCCGAGCCCGGTCGGCGGCAGCATGGCGAAAGTGTCGATCTCCGGCCCGCGCTCCCGGAGCGGGCGCAGCAACTCGACCCCCTCGCCCTCCGTCGCCAGGCACGCCGCCTCGATGAGCACGAACGAGCGGCCCCGCAGCCCTTCGGAGACCTTCGGGAGGGACGGCAGGTTGAGGAGGCGGCCGACCGACGTGACGGAGTCGGGGACGCCGGCGGTCCACGNNCAAGGCGAACTCCAGCGCAGTGACGATGCCGAAGCTGCCCCCGCCACCGCGGAGCGCCCAGAAGAGGTCGGGCTCGTGCTCGCGGTCGACACGGAGCAGCAGACCATCGGCGGTCACGACGTCGATGGCGAGGACGCCGTTGCAGGCCAGGCCGTAGCGCCGGGCNNAGCCAGCCCAGCCCACCGCCCAGGGTGTAGCCCACCACCCCGATCTCGGGTGAGGTGCCCGCCAGGCCCGCGAGGCCGTGTGCGGCAGCGGCCGCCTGGACCTCACCCCACGTCACCCCGGCCCCGACGCGGGCGCGGCGCTGGCCCGGGTCGATCGCGATGTCGCGCATCCGAGACGGTCTCATCAGCACGGCATCCTCGATGGCGCCGAGTGCCCCCGCTCCGTGTCCCGTTCCCTGAGGGGCCACCCGCAGTCCTTCGCCGCCGGCGAACGTCACGAGCTTGACGACGTCGTCGGCCGTCTCGGGGAACGCGACGTGCCGGGGACGCTGATTGGCGGCGAGATTCCACGCCCGGCGGGCCCGGTCCCACTCCAGGTCGGTCTCCGACACGACGTTGAGCTTCAGCCCGCGGATATGCTCGAGACGCCGTTCGCGCCGCGCGTCCTCCCCGGCGGCGGTGGCGTGCTGGAGCGAGTACTCAGGGCGGAACACCCACGACCTCCTTGCGACGAAAGCGCGCCTTTCACCGAACGGTCTGGCCATTGGCCCTGCGCGACGGACCGGGGTTCTGGGAGGCTAGCCTGGCTGTCAGACTCAGCCGGGCGCGGCGATATTATGACTGGTGCGGTTACCATTTACGAGGCGTGTCTCGCCTGAGACGGCAGAGCGTGGGATTTAGGGCTGAGTGTCGCGCCGAACACAAAGGGGGAACTGGAGCGGGAGACGGGTCTCGAACCCGCGACATTCAGCTTGGAAAGCCTAGCGGTGTTAGCGCAATAGCGGCCCTCGTGGAGGGGCGAGCATTTCGTGTCCAGTTATCGTGTCGTCTTGGGCGCCGGCGCCTGGGCTGATCGAGGGGCGGGACGAGGCGGCTCCGCGGCTCGCGTCGGCACAGCCGATCGGGCTTCGAAGTCGTCGAGCAAAGCCAGGATCTCCGGACATTCCCAAAGGCGGTTACGTCGCCAGTCGCCGCGGACCGACCGCAGGATCCCCGCGGACTCGAGGCGATCGATGGCCGTGTTCACCGACTGGAAGGTCCCTCCGATCGCGTCTCGTGCGACCTTGACCGAGAGCACGGGATTGCCTGCGAGTATGCCGATGAGCCTCTCGGCACCGGAGCCTCTTCGCGGGCGGACTGTCTCCGTCCAGGAAGCCTCGAGCTCGCTCAATCGCAAGCCGAGTCGCCTTGACGCCGCGGCGGCGTCCGAGAGCGACCTGGCGAAGAAGAGGAGCCATGCGTTCAGATCCCCCTGACGGTACGCGGTCAGGCCCTCGACATAGCGGCTCCTGTTGGTGGCAAGGACCACGGATACCGGCGGCACGATCCGGCTGGCGACTGCTCCTCGCCGCAGGACGATGTGAATGAGCGCCCTTCCTGTGCGTCCGTTGCCATCGACGAATGGATGGACAGTCTCGAACTGAGCATGGGCGACCGCCGCCTGAGCGATGGGCGACAGATCGTCGCGGTTGAGATAGGCGACCAGGTCAGCCATGAGCCCCGGGACTTGATCCTCCGGCGGCGGAACGAACTCCGCGTCGCGTGGGGAGTCTCCTCGTCCAAGCCAATTCTGCACGTCCCGCAGCCGGCCGGCGAAGCGCCGTTCCCTCGGCAACACCATCAGTCGATCGTGAACGGCCAGGATGTCATCGACAGTCAGCGCGCCCGTCCCCGTCGCGATGTCCACCGCCAGCTGCATCGCGGAGATGTTGGCGATGACGCTTCGCGCCGTCTCGTCGCGGTCCTCATCGGTCGCCAGGGCCCGGGCGATGCGGCGCTGGCTCGCCTCCAGTCCTTCGATCCGGCTGGATGCGAGAGCTTCGGCTCGGAGCAACTGAAGGCCGACCGCCTCGAGCCCTCGAAACGTCGGGCTGGACTGCAATTCGCGGACGCCGACGGCGGCCGTCTCGATCTCCGCTACAACCGCGTCTGTGAGGTGACTCTCGAGTTGGTGGATGGGGTCTGGCAGGAAGGCCGAATACCGGAAGGAAGTCCGTGAAGACCGCGGGCCATAAGCGTCAGGTGACGCTTCCCAGACCCTCTCTATCAACCTCGGCATCCTTCACTCCGCGAGCCACAAGTTCAAGCCTAGGTAGATAACCTTGAACAAGACGGAGCATATTCAAGGTTGACCTGGACTGCAAGATCCGAACGTGAAGCTCCGTCGCAACGGCCGGCGGGTAACTCGGGCGACGAGCGCGCCCAGCGGGATGACGAACAGCGCCTCGTTGAGTCCCGATGTGGGCACTCATTTGTGCCGGTCTTAGGCCCTCAAACGACCCGGCCGCCGGTCAGGAGGGTGGCGCTAGCAGGAATTACGACTGAGCAGCACGAGCGCTGTTGGAGGACTTGCCCGAAGTCGATGGCCGACTGTTATCCGTTGATCGAGTCGCTGAGCGCTGTAGCAGGCTCACAACAGCCTTCAACCTGGGAATGGCTTGAAGGCTGAGTGTCGCGCTGAGCGTGACAANNTTCGTGTCCAGTTATCGTGTCGTGGACAGAACGCATCCAGGCCGCGGTTGGGCCTCACGGCGATCGTCCAGCCCGGCGAATCGATACGCGAACGGGATTGCCATCGAAGTCGCCGACCAACCCACATGACAATCGCTGTCACGGAGCGACGCCACTTCCGCCACTCAGCGACGTAGCGGTCGCGAGCCAAAGTCGGGCGGGCGTCGACCCGCTCGCGCCAGGGTCAAAGACCAGGAGTCCGCCGGGCATCAGGACAAACCTCGCGCTCGACGAAAGCCCGGTCAGGGCGAAACCGGTGGTCGACACCTCGCGCCAGGCCCTGCCATCGAACGATTCGTGGACCTGCAGCGTTATCTCGTTCAGAGCCACGATCCGACCTCCGTCGGCTTCCAGGCGCCAGTCCGGTCCGGCCTCCGTCGGCAAGTCCCTGCCAAGATGCCACGTCGAGCCATCAGTGGAGGTCCAGGCGACGGTTTGCCCGCCCTTGATGGCGAAGTCTTCAACCGTGGCGCAGCAGTAGCCAATAGCGATCGAGCCGTCCTGCCCGACGTAGCCGCCGCCCATTGACCCGACCGGAGCAGCGCCGGGTCCGTAGGTTGCCTGCGAACCGGGCGTTTCGTCGACAGCAGCGCGCTGCCAGTTCTGTCCGTCCGCTGACGACCAGGCGGCCACTTCGGGGAACTGGTCCGTGTATCGCGCCGACTCGATGTCGCCTCCCGCTACGTAGCCGGTGACAGTGGCGGCAACCCAGCTGACCGACGCCCTCCATGTATTTGTGTCGCGCTCCGGGGAGACTTCGTACCATCGGAAACCGTCCGACGACCTCCAGAGTGGCCCACCGCCGTGGGTCGTCGCCACGAAGCCGCCCGGCCCGGCGACAACGTCGCCCAGGGTTACATAATCGGTAAGCCCAAGGACGTCCGAGGCCTGCCAGGACCGTCCGTCAGTAGACGACCAGGCGGTCAGCTTCGCCACCGAACCTCCTTCGGCATATCGATACCCGAGGAGCAGCAAGTTGCTTCCCCCCGCGACGAGACTCAACGGCGACGCATCAAGGAAGATCGGATCGTCTGGGGCGGCGTCACTCCAGGCAATGCCGTCGGCGGATACCCGTATCTGGATTTGGGTCGACCTATCGCGGTTGACCGGGGTCGCCGCGACGAGGCCGCCTCTCCATGACGCGATCTCGGTGTCGGACGAGAACGAGGCGGCGGTAACAGTCCCGGACCAGGTCAGCGAGTCCCACGCCGTAGGCGAATCCCACGACGTCGGCGAGTCCCACGACTTCACTGCGTTCGTGGGTGTGGTTTGAGTGCCGGAGCAACCCGAGAGACCGCCTACGGTAACGACGGCCAGGGCGACCATGAGCCCGGCCGCACAGGCCGCTGAATCGACCCGACCCGAACGATGTCTCTGGTGCAAGCGACCGATCGTCAATCCCCCACTCCCCTTCGCGGGACAGAGCTAACTCGGCGAGTCGTCTGACCGGCTCGACAAGGATACGCACCGGGCTACCAACTCGATCACCGCGGACGGCCGCAGGACCCCGCCCGGTCGGCTCCCGGGGTTCGCTCGAATCCCCGGCAGCGGCCCGCGGGCCGACAGCGTCGTCGGTCCGGCTATCGGTTATAGCCGTGCGAGTCGGTCGGGGCTGAGAACCCGGCGGTGCCAGCCTCCCTCGGCACCCGCGCGGAAAGGCTGAGTGTCGCCCTAAGCACGAAATGGGGAATGGAGCGGGAGACGGGTCTCGAAC